>NZ_JBFEFW010000002.1:0-382115 GCF_047229145.1 Brevibacillus jepli | reverse complement strand
CACTGGGGACAAAGCAGAAAGAGTATAACGCAAACGAAGTATTGGGGCCGATTCGACAAGCCCAGCTACAACAAAGTGCTGCATAAAGCTTATCAACAAACCTGTCATCTCGCTTATTCACATGTGTACAACCATGACAACGGAAGCACCGGAGAAGCCGAAGAATTATAATCCATAAGGGCAACGACCCAGTCGAGGAGCTAGAATCGGCCTCCACCCCTTGAGAGGTAGAACGAAGGAATGTAAGGGCATAGACCCAGCGTGACATGGGAGGGTAAACCCCGAGGGCGGATGTGGAGATCCACTGTGCGATCATACCTTTTTATCCACAGTCTGGAAACTGGTGATTGCAGGCTCTATTCCCGCCACAGCCCTTACAGAAATATTTGTATCTCCTTCAATCTTCCGACAAGAGCTTTAAGATGTCAAAGTTAAAAAACAGAGAATGAGCGAGAAAACAGGAGAAAACATTACTTTATAGTGGGAGGAATATGAGGCTGGAAAGAAGGTGTCCCTATGAGTATAGAGGTCGTTTCGCCAGGGCTATGTACAACCGTACAAGATCTGGGCAGGTATGGATATCAGCGACACGGCGTTAACGTAAGTGGTGCGATGGACACAGTAGCAGCACAGATGGCGAATATGCTTGTGGGAAATCATCGGAATGATGCGGTGCTTGAGGTGACCTTAAAAGGTCCGACGTTGTTGTTTCACAAGGACATGCTGGTCGCTATCTGTGGCGGTGATTTCAGTCCTACGATTAATAAGAAACCAGTCTTGACCAACCGCGCTGTCTGGATCAGGAGTGGGAGCATTTTGCAGTTTAGCCACGCAAAACAAGGATGTCGTACCTATCTCGCAGTTGCAGGAGGATGGGATGTGCCGAATGTAATGGGGAGTCGCAGTACGAATCTTCGCGCGGGATTTGGAGGATTCGCAGGGAGAATGCTGCAAACAGGTGACAGACTGAGCCACAACCCGCTAAATCCATACAGTCTGTTTCTGGCAAAGCAACTGGAGCAAAAAGCAGCAGACACTTCTTTTTCCTGTACGGACTGGTATATTCCTGCAAGCTCTTTTGCAAAAAGTCGTGAAGCGGTGGTCCGGGTCATTCGTGGTGATCAGTTCGAAGATTTCACCGTAGAAAGCCGTCAAAGCTTTTTCGAGCAGCCTTTTCAAGTGTCACCTCAATCAGATCGGATGGGGTATCGTTTGACGGGGCCGACTCTTGCACTCACTTCTCCACTAGAGCTGATTTCGGCTGCTGTAACCACGGGAACGATTCAGGTTCCCCCTGACGGTCAGCCGATTATCCTCATGGCAGACAGACAAACCATCGGGGGATACCCCAAGATTGGGTATGTGGCGAGTGTAGATTTGCCAATGATCGCTCAATTGCGACCTGGAGAAGCCGTGCGTTTTCAGGAGATTTCTCTTCATGATGCCCAAAGGGCTCTGTATGAACGGGAAATGATGCTGAAAGATATCAAGCTGGGGATGGAACTGACCGTGGGGTGGAGGTAAAAAGATGAAGCGTGTAGATCTAAACTGTGATATGGGAGAGAGCTTTGGTGCATACCGGATCGGGAATGACCAGGCGATTCTACGCTATGTCAGCTCGGCGAATGTTGCTTGTGGCTTCCATGCTGGAGACCCAGGAACGATGAGAAAAACCGTGCAATTGGCATTGGAAGCAGGTGTTGCTATCGGTGCCCATCCTGGATTCGCTGATTTGGTCGGCTTTGGACGCCGAAATATGGAGATTTCCCCTGAAGAAGCGTACGATCTTGTTGTGTATCAAATCGGCGCACTGCACGCGTTCGTACAGGCGGAAGGGGGCGTCATGCAGCATGTGAAGCCGCATGGTGCCTTGTACAATATGGCTGCCTCACGACCAGCGCTAGCAGAATCGATCGCTCTCGCTATTTACAAAGTCAATCCGGAGCTGGTTTTGTATGGATTGGCGGGAAGCGAGTTGACGAGGGCAGGGGAAAAAATCGGTCTGGTTACTGCGCACGAAGTTTTTGCTGACCGCACGTATCAGCAGGATGGTACGCTGACTCCGCGCAGTCAGCCCAATGCCATGATTACAGATCAACAGCAATCACTCCAGCAAGTGATTCGTATGGTGACAGAGGGCCTCGTCCGGACTGAACAAGGTGTAGATATCCCGATTCAGGCCGATACGATTTGTATTCATGGAGACAGCGCACATGCGTTGGAGTTCGCGCAGAGCATTCATCAGGCTTTGGCAGGAGCTGGTATTACGATAGCTTCACGAAGACAGTAGCATATAGGTGGCCACACGATCTGCCCGATAGATAGCTATCGGGCTTCTTCTGTTTTGGAATCGGCGGAGTTGTATAGAGCAATCCCTCTCTTTTTCCTTATCATGTCGGTTTCGCTCCATAAGTTATTGATCATTTGTGTTTTACTATGTCCGGTTTAGAGTGGAATTATCATCTAGGAAATAGAATGATTTCCTATAGGGAGGGGAACAATCTAACAAAGAACGAGGTGTGAAGAGAAATCGAAATCGAGGGGTTCATATGTTGGAAGTTAACTGTGATACGTCATCGCTAAAGGCTGAATTATTGCAAGAGTTAAGAGGAATTTCAGTTACACTCGATGAGAGTATACACGCATTAAAAAATGAAAACGACTGCCTGCTCGGGACGTTTGATCATATACGCACGAAGTTTAGCCGACTTGAAACCGTGGCAGCCTCGTTTTATTTGCAATGCTATCTCTCTCCGTATACAGAAAAATATTTGGATTTGTCCAAGGCTGTACAGCACTTATCCAGAAGGCGGCAGGGTGCATTGATTGTTGTTGAACGCGAGGACCCACTTGATTCACTGTTGCAAGCGGGCATTCCAATCGGGGCGACGATGAGCCACTCCTTGCTAGAGTCGATCTTTTATCCAGGAAGTCCTTTGCATGATGGGGCAGTTCTGATGCGGGAAAATCTTATCATTTCTGCGGCCAATGTGCTGCCTTTATCGCAGGTAGTGGTGGGGGAAAAGAAGCTGGGAACCAGACATCGCGCTGCTTTGGGCTTGAGTGAAAAAAGCGACGCGTTGATCGTAGTCGTTTCCGAGGAAACAGGGAAAGCGTCCTTCGCCATGCAAGGACATTTGTATCCGATTATTTCGCCCTCATAAAAAAGCGAGCTGAGATGCTGTTTCAACCGGGAAAAGAAAGAGGCTGGATTCGTCAGGAAGGTGACAGAAATCCAGCCTCTACCTATGTCTCATTTAGATTAAAAAATTCACGCCCAATTCCCGTTGCGGAAAAGTGGTTCGCGAGTGCCGTCAGCTGTTTCGCCATCGATGTTCATCTCAGCGGAGCCGATCATGAAATCGACGTGCGTGAGGCTGATATTGATACCGTGGCTAGCCAGCTCCTCATTGCTCATGTCTGCGCCACCAGTAATATTCACACTATAAGCGTTACCGATCGCCAAATGGTTGGAAGCATTCTCATCAAAGAGCGTGTTATAGAAAATGATATCCGATTGGGAGATCGGGGATAGATGAGGAACTAGCGCAACCTCACCTAAATAATGCGAGCCTTCATCTGTTTCGATCAATTGCTTCAGAGACTCTTCTCCCTTTTCAGCGGAAGCAGACACAATTCTTCCTTTTTCAAAGGTCAGGGTAAAGTTCTCAATCAGATTCCCGTGATAGCTCAACGGCTTGGTGCTGCGAACCGTCCCGTTGACGCCTTCTTTTAACGGTGCCGTAAACACTTCTTCTGTCGGCATGTTGGCCATGAAGGAGGCACCATCTTTATTCACGCTACCGCCGCCAATCCAGATGTGATTGGCAGGCAGCTCAATTGTCAGGTTAGTACCTGGAGCCTCGTAATGAAGGTAGCGGTACTGCTTGGCGTTGAGTTGATCCACCTTGCTGTTTAGTGTCGCGTGATGGTCATGCCAAGCTTGGACCGGATCATCCATATCTGCGCGGGTGGCACGGAAAATCGCATCCCACAGGGCAGGCTCCTGTTCTTCTTTTGGCAGATGAGGGAAGACCATAGCGGCCCATGCAGGTGAAGGAACGGCAAGTACGCACCAGCTCACCTTATCGGACATGGTATAGCTGCGGAATTTATGGAGAGCTTGGCCCGCAGTTTTGTTGGCAGTAGAAATACGGTCAAGACTCACACCCTTTAGCAAATCGGGATTCGCCGCAGAAATGTAGAGAAACGCAGCGCCGTTTTCCGCCATTTCCTCTAAGCCTTGTACCTTCCACTGTGGATATTCACCAAATGCCTCATCAGGAGCCAAATCATATTTCATCCGCGTGAGTTCATCGTCTGTCCAATCGATATGTACGTGTTTGGCGCCCGCCTCGTATGCTTTTTTGGCTACCTTTCTCACAAAAGGCGCGGCGGATAGTGGGGCTGATACGACTAACGTTTGCATAGGCTGTACGTTTACGCCGACTTTCACAGCGAGGTCAGCATAACGGTCAAACAAGGTTTCAAAAGACATGACTATTTCCTCCTTTTTTAAAACAAAAGGCATGCTTGTACTCTATTTATTTAACCTTCCCACTTAGAATTACCTGCTAGTTCATTGAAAAGAATTTCCTAGGAAAGCGCAGAAAAAGACAGATTACGGCCAATTTCGAGCCAGTTGCGCACTTGTTTATTTTTGTTAATTGAAGGAAAATTCGAATGAGAATCAAATTTTACTACATAGAAATCATTTTATCGGTCGAATTAAAGGAGGCAGTTAGCGTGAAGACAAGACAGACTCGTGATCAAGTCGCTGTCGAGTATACGTGGAACCTGAACGATCTATTTGAGAGTCAGGAAGCGTGGGAACAAGAATTAGCAGAAATTGTACAGCATCTGCCTGTCGTCACTGCGTTCAAAGGTCAGCTGCATACAAGTGGCGAGACGTTGCTAGCATGTTTGGAGGCAAACGAGGCAATCAATGTTCGGGCGAATATCGTAGCAACGTATGCCAGACTGCGATCGTCTGAAGACGGGACGAATCCACAAAACCAGGCGAATTCTGCACGGGTAGGGGATGTCGTATCCCAATTGAACGCTGCGCTTTCTTTCATACCTTCCGAGATATTGGCCTTGCCTGATGGGAAAATGGAGAGCTTTCTGGAGGAAGAACCGGGGCTTGAGACTTTCCGTAAAAGCTTGAATGATTTGCTTGAAACGAAGCCGTACCGATTGTCGGCTGAGACTGAAGAAGCGTTTGCTGCAATGGGCGAGGTTTTCGCTGCGCCGTACAATATTTACGCACGTGGAAAGCTGTCCGACATGTCATTTGCCGCAGTCAAGGATGGTGCAGGCAATGAGCGTCCTGTATCCTTCGCGCTGTTCGAGACTGATTATGAAATGTCGTCTGATACGACGCTCCGACGTGCTTCGTACGAATCATTCTCGAAGACGCTTGCTTCTTACCAAAACTCGTTCGCGGCGGTATACGCGACAGAGGTAAAAAGACAAACAGTCATGTCCCGTCTGCGTGGCTATGAAACCGTAACGGACATGCTGCTAAAGCCGCAGCAAGTGACACTGGACATGTACCACAACATCCTCGATATTATCGGGAATGAGCTTGCTCCACACATGCGGCGCTACGCGAAGCTCAAAGCAAGAGAGCTCGGCCTTGCGAAGCTGACCTTTTGTGATTTGAAGGCGCCGCTTGACCCGGAATTCAGTCCGCCTATTACGATTGAAGAAGCGGGGCAAAAGATACTGGCTTCCCTGCAAGTGATGGGACCCGAATATACGGCGATCATGGAAAAAGCGCTGAATGAACGTTGGATCGACTATGTAGACAATGTGGGCAAATCGACAGGGGCTTTCTGCTCGACGACATACAGCAAGCATTCCTACATTCTGATTACATGGTCGGGTAATATGCGCAGTGCCTTTACACTGGCTCATGAGCTGGGGCATTGCGGACATTTTATGCTAGCGACCAGGGAGCAGAGCTTTACGAACTCTCGTCCATCGCTGTACTTCATCGAAGCACCCTCCACGCTCAACGAGCTTTTGCTCGCGCAGCACATCGTGGAGCAATCCGACGATCATCGTCTGAAGCGCTGGGTCATTTTGCAATTGATGAACACGTATTACCACAACTTCGTCACGCATCTATTGGAAGCGAGAATGCAACGAAAAGTGTACGAAGCTGCACAGCAAGACATACCTTTGACGGCCAAGCAGCTCTCAGAATGGAAAGGGCAAGTGCTAGCGGACTTCTGGGGCGATGCTGTAGATCTGGACGCAGCAGCGAGTCTCACGTGGATGCGCCAGCCGCACTATTACATGGGGCTGTATCCGTACACGTACGCAGCCGGCTTGACCGCTTCTACTGCAATGGCAGCGAGCATCAAGCAAGAGGGCAAGCCAGCTGTTGAGCGTTGGATGGAGGTACTCAAAGCAGGAGGGACACTGACGCCGCTAGAGCTGATGAAGAAAGCCGGTGTGGACATGTCCGAACCGCAGCCGATCCGCGATGCTGTTGCATACGTTGGCAGTCTGGTTGACGAGCTGGAACGACTGTTTTAACCTGATAGAATGAGAAAAGGCTTGTGATCGCTTTGATCGTCACAAGCCTTTTTCTATCGCAGTAGATTCAATTAACGAAGAAGGGGAAGCCATCATGACCGAATTCACGCAGCGCGCAATCAAAATCATAGCCGGGATTCCAGCGGGTCATGTCATGACGTACGGGCAAATCGCTGCGTTTACCGGTAGTCCGAGAGCCGCTAGACAAATCGTGCGCATCCTTCATTCCATGTCCAAAAAGCACAAGCTCCCTTGGCATCGGGTCATCAACGCCCAAGGAAAAATCGGATTGCAGGATTTTGATTCGTTCACGATACAAAAAATGGCTTTGGAAAGTGAAGGGGTAGTGGTGTCAGCAACTGGGGAGATTAATCTGGAACGATACCAATATCACCCGCAGCCATTTGACGAACCGGTATTCTAGTAACCTACCTCTACCGAAGCAATGACAATATAGGCGAGGTCGTTCTTGTCTTCTTTTTCGGCGATCACGACGCCACTGCTCGTCAGCATGCCGCCATCGACGATTTCAAAAGAGACTTCGCCATAAGGCAGTGCTGTACGCACGGTTTCCAAATCGAGCTTGTCCTTGTCCGCTGGAACGGCAAGTCTCACATTTACTTTCATGTTATGGATATCGTTTCCTGGGAGGACAGAGCGCAGACCAGGCATTGAATTATGGTGAATGGCGTTTTGAACAGCACGGACTGCTGCTTTCGTGACGTTTTGTCCATGCATGTCGATTCCCATTCCTATTTCAATGAACATTACTTTTTCCATTGGTGTTTTCACTCCTGTTTCATTCTACTTTTCTACCATCCTTATCTTACCACGAATTCGGATTGTTTTTTCCCCGATCCGTATTGTGTTTATCGTCCAGACATGTCATCATAACATGTTGGCATCTATGCTTGACGATTCTTTTCATTATTGGAGGCAGGTCACAATTGGAACGTTATCCTTTTGCCTACGATCCGTCCCAACCATTCATCTCTCAGGTGAGCGATTGGGTAGCGGACGTTTTTTATGAAGTATTACCTGAGGCCGGATTCGAGGTGCGTGATGAGCAAATCTACATGGCATTTCAGCTCGAACGGGCTTTTATAGAAAAACAAACGATTTTTGCCGAGGCGGGAGTGGGCACGGGGAAAACACTTGCCTACCTGCTGTACGCCATCTGCTATGCACGATATACAAGAAAGCCAGCTATTATCGCCTGTGCGAATGAGTCGCTGATTGAGCAGCTAGTGAAACCGGAAGGCGATATTGCCAAGCTTGCCCGCCATCTCAACCTGACGATTGACGCGAGACTGGGAAAATCTCCGGACCAATATCTCTGTTTGCGCAAGCTGGACGAAGCGAGATTCCAGCCTGAGACAGGTGAAGCTTTTCAACATCTTTATCAAGAGCTGCCTTCGTTTGTTCATACACATGAGGCGCTACAGTCGTTTTATCCATACGGCGATCGCAGCACGTATCCTCACCTGGATGATCAAGAGTGGGCGCAGATGAACTGGGATACGTTCCAGGATTGCTTTGTATGCGACAGACAGCACCGCTGTGGACAGACCCTCTCCAGAAATCATTACCGCCAGTCAGCGGATTTGATTATTTGCTCCCATGATTTTTATATGGAGCATGTATGGACCTATGAGATCAGAAAGCGCGGGGGACAGCTCCCATTGCTTCCGCCGCATAGCTCCGTCATTTTTGATGAGGGTCATCTGCTGGAGCCTGCAGCACAAAAAGCATTGACGTATAAACTGAATCACTCTGTGTTCGAAGAAACGATTACGCGTGTATTAAAAGGTGAGATCAGGGAAGAGCTGGCCATTGCCATTGAAGAAGCGATTGCGCAGAGCGAAGAAATGTTCTCTCGATTGAACGAGGAGAGCAAGGCTGTGATGGGCTCGAACCGCAAAGAAATTCAATTTCATCCAGAACTGATTGCGACGATTCACCGTTTTACGAGTCTCGTCAGCTGGATTGAAGAAGAGCTGGCGCTAGAGGGCGGTCTATATACGTTGGACGAGTTCCAGCTGCGAATAGTCGAAGAGCATCTGGAAATGATGCAGCTGGCACTTGGGCTTTTCCAAGACCCGGATCACGTCATTTCCTGGATGAGTGAAGAGATCACAGGACCTACCTTGGTCGTTATGCCGAAAAAGGTACAAGAAGTACTGGAAGAGCGCGTATTCTCGCAAAAGATGCCGATTGTCTTTTCGTCGGCGACTCTATCTGTAGAAGGCTCGTTCAAGTATGTGGCAGACAGCTTGGGCATTGAGAAGTACCTGTCTTTCTCGGTGGCGTCTCCTTACGAATACGAGAAGCAAATGGAAGTATATGTCCCGGTACTACCTTCAACAGATTCATTTGCGGAAAAAATGAAGCAGGCTAGTCAATTGCTGCAAAAATCAGCCGGTAGTGCGCTCCTGCTGTTCTCCTCCATGGAGGAGCTACAGCAATTTAAAGCGGCGATCAAAAACGACCCAGCCTGTACGCATCTGCGATTCTTGTATGAAGGTGATGCAGAAATCAGTCACCTGATCTCTCAGTTCCAAAACGACGAGAAAAGCAGCCTGTGTGCAGTGAGTCTATGGGAGGGGCTAGATGTTCCGGGGCCTTCGCTGTCTAATGTGATCATTTGGTCACTGCCATTCCCTCCGAACGATCCGGTGTTCACAGCCAAGCGAAAAAGTGCAGCGAATCCTTTCGACGAGGTTGACATGCCTTATATGCTGCTGAGACTGCGACAAGGGATCGGGCGCTTAATCCGTTCGAGAGAGGATAGCGGCTTGGTTTCGATTTTGAGCCCAGAATTGAGCCAAAATGAAAAGCTGAGACAGCAAGTACGAGAGGTTTTTCCTGATGGTGTAGAGTGGAAAACGTCTCTGGACGGCGTGTTGGCGTAATAAAAAAGCAGGAGCCTTCGTGGCTTCCTGCTTTTTTGGTGTGCTTTTATGAATCTCTTTATTCCGGCATGTTGCCAACCGTAGGGTCGACGACGAAATCTGGCTTGAAGCCTTCATATTTGACCTCGGATACCATCCCTTGCGCAGCATGGCCCAAATCGTGGCAGTGGAACATCCAATCTCCTGGATTGTCAGCCTCGAAGGCTACCACGTAAGATTCACCTGGCAAAATATTCAAGGTATCCTTGACGAGAGGGGAGCCGGAGATCGGCTGGCCGTTTTTACTCAAAACCTGGAAGAAATGTCCGTGTAAGTGCATCGGGTGGATATCCTTCGGTGATTTGTTCACCATCGTGACTTTGACCAGATTGCCTTTTTTCACGTTAAGTGGAGGGACATCCGGGAACGTTTTTCCGTTGATGGTAAAGGCCATTTTCCCATCTGCCGTTTCCGTGTTCAAATCCATTTGATACGTGATGTCGTACTTTTGATCCAGAGTAAAGTTGCTTTTTGCTGCCTCACCGTATTTGGTGATATCTATCGTTGGCATGTCGCCAGCTTCTGATTTTGCTGTTTTTGATTCTGAGCCTTCGTAGACGATTGGCACAGCGAGAGACTTGGCTCCAGGATTAGTACTGCGCTCCTCTAGTAACCATTTGCCTGGATTGTTTGCTACAAATTCGAGATCGTATCGTTCTCCTGGCCCGATGTTAAGGAGCTGACCTCCTACGAGGGGTGGATTATTAATGGGTTGTCCGTCTGTTGCCACGATCTTAAATTCATGGCCTTGCAGGTTCAGCTTGTGGTTCAAATATCCTGCATTAACCAGGCGAATTCTTACTTTTTCACCTTCCTTGACAGACAGCGGCTGGATCGCCGGACCTGTTTTTCCGTTCACGGAGAAGATGGTGTACATGAGCGGCATCATCTCTGCATCACTCATAGGCATCTCCATACCAGCCATACCAGCCATGCTGTGACCACCAGATGAAGAACTATTTGATGAAGATGCTGGCATTCCGTGGCTCATGCCACTTCCGTGCATTTCTGCCATGCTGTCGTCTTGCATCCATTCGTCCAGCACGAGGGTAAAGTCTTTGTCAGCTGGTTCTGGTGTAGTTGGTTCCACCACGAGTGAACCGTACAAGCCTTTGTCTACTTGCTTGGCACTGTTTTGATGCGAGTGGTACCAGTAAGTGCCGGGAACGTCCACCTTGAATTTGTACGTGAAGCTTTCTTTTGGTTTGACGGCATTTTGGGTAACGCCAGGGATTCCATCCATGTTGTTCGGGACGGGCAGGCCGTGCCAGTGAATGGTTACTGGTTCAGGCAGTTCGTTTTTCAGTGTCACGCTGATGGTATCACCTTGCTTGACGCGAAGCTGTGGTCCCGGGACGGTTCCATTGTACGTCCATGCGTTTTTCATGGTCTTATCGTCGAGGTGGAGCATACTTTCTTTTGCAGTGAGGGTAAAGGTAGTGCCTGTGAGTACCTCCATCGACGAATCGCTTGAGGCTGTCATCTGCTGCGGTTGTGTTTGCTGCTGTGGTGCTGGTGCTGTTTCGGTAGAAGGATTCATGTTGTGTCCATTATGATCCATCGTCGACGTATTATCAGTTGAGCATGCGGACAGTAGCAGCACGCCTCCTAGAACCAGGGGATAGGCCCATGTGGGTATTTTCCGTTTGTTCATATGCACTTTTTCCTCCTTTAGAGCTGTTGGAAAAAGCGTAACAAACGATTGTGTAGAAAACATGAAGACGGGAAGTATGACACTTCTGTTACGCATTGTGCAAAGAAAGGAAGTCAGAGTGGACAAATGGTATAATGGAGTATCATACATACATGTAATCAGTAGAATCGGACAGGGATGGTGTTCACGTTTGGGTAACGTAGATTTTGCGAGCTTGCCTTGGAATGTTTTTTGGGTTGGAGTCGCTTATTTTTTGGTAACAGGTGCTTTTTTCTGTCTTGGATTTATGCGATTGCTCTCCGAACGGGTGAGAAGTGGCATCGTATTCATGTTGATCGCTGTTGTTAGTGGTGGCTTTTTCTTGAATTATTTGTTTACGCATCACATCTAAATGATAACTATCAAGGGAAATCCTCGTCGCTTCTGGTAATCGATGGGGATTCTTTTTTTTGACTTGTGTTTCTGTATCCTATTAGCGAAAATGATAGTGACAGGGGGAATAACCATGGTATATGTCGCTCTGCTTCGGGGGATCAATGTTGGCGGAAAAAACAAAGTAGACATGAAGCTGCTAAAACAAGCTTTTGAGCGAGTAGGTATGAACGCTGTCGTGACCTATATCAATTCGGGCAACATTATTTTTACGAACGATTCCCATTCAAAAGATAAACTTCCATTCATACTTGAAGAGGCTATACATACAAGCTTTGGATTATCTATTAAGGTTTTGGTTCTTAGTCGAGATGAAATAAAGAAGGTCATGAACGCACTCCCAGAGTCATGGATCAACGACGAGCAGATGAGAAGCGAAGTCATGTTTTTATGGGATGAAGTAAATGATGAATCCGTACTTGATAAGCTGGTGATCAAGCCTGACATTGATAAGGTGAAATACGTGAACGGAGCAATACTCTGGTCAGTTGACAGAAATCATGCAACAAAGAGCGGCATGCAGAAACTTATTGGCTCAAAGGTTTATCAGCAAATGACAATCAGAAATGTCAATACAACTCGCAAAATATATGAGCTTATGCAAGGTAGCAACTCAATTTGCGATAAGTAAACACGTTGCATTTTGCATCTGACAGTGGTGGTCTGAGATGATTTAACATTCGTGAAGCTGATGGGTAACAATTCCCGCAGCTTCTTTTTATTCGCATTTTTACCGGGAAAAAATCATTGTCAGAATGTAAACAGTTTGTAACGTGTTATCCCCCGAAGCCGTCATATAATCAGGTTACAAACCGCTTTTAAGCAGAAAGGAAACAGAAGACAAGGACCGGGTAATTTCCTTGTATAACCATCCAATATTTGGAAGGTGTGATGCATATATAAGAAAAAAGAAACCAAAAACAACACGACAGTGAGTAGTTCACACATCCTGAATACGGGCAACGATGATTGGAAGAATTCATTTTCCATAAAGATAATGAACGAGACCAAACCCCGTTTTCGCACCACCAAAAACAGGGGTTTTTGCATTCATAGAGCACGCATTTCCCGATGTGTAATGACTGCCCCCAACAACAAATGATGAAAACAGAACGGAACTAAAAGGGGAGAATGCAGATGTTTTGCATGGCGAGCATGAAGAGTCACAATAAAAAAACAAGAAGGACGATTGGAAAAGTAATCTTAAATAAGAAAAAGGAAGAATACACTCGCCAATATGCAACGAGAGGAGGCCACCAGCATGCCTGAACCGATCAAATCCTCCAGCAGCCGATATATGGCTGGGATCGACGGGCTTCGTGCGCTGGCGGTACTCGCAGTCATTATTTATCACTTGAATTACGAATGGGCACCCGGTGGGTTGTTGGGTGTCGGTATATTTTTCGTTTTATCGGGATATTTGATTACAGATTTATTAATTGCCGAGTGGGGTCGTAATGGCAGACTCGACATGAAAGATTTTTGGTTGCGTCGCGCCAGAAGATTGCTGCCCGCGCTATTCCTCATGCTGTTTGTAGTCGTAGCAGGTGTAGCCATATTTGCACCAGCGCAAATGGACACCATCCGCGGTGATGTAGGGGCTGCTGTTCTATACGTGAGCAACTGGTGGCTAGTCTTTCATGACGTATCGTATTTCGAAAAATTTGGTCCGCCTTCACCACTAGGACATCTGTGGTCATTGGCCGTTGAAGAACAGTTTTACTTGATTTGGCCGTTGGTACTCGCTCTGGGACTCCGTTTCCTGAAGCGCAGAGGACCTATCATGATCATCACATTGGCTTTGGCTGCCTTATCCGCGATCTCCATGGCCGTTTTGTATGAGCCAGGTCTTGATCCGAGTCGTGTGTATTACGGAACGGACACGCGGGTGTTCGGTTTGCTGATTGGTGCGGCACTCGCCATGATGTGGCCGAGTCGCTTGCTTTCTACGGACATTTCACGGCAGGCTCGGATCACGCTTGATTTAAGTGGTCTACTTAGCTTAGGTATTCTTTTGTATAGCATTTGGAAAACGAATCAGTACGATGACTATTTGTACGAGGGTGGACTCGTGCTCTTGTCTGTTGTAAGTGCGGTACTCGTCGCGGTACTCGCACACCCAGCCAGTCTCCTGGCAAAATGGATGGGCTGCAAGCCTTTGCGTTGGATTGGCGTGCGATCGTACGGTATTTATTTGTGGCATTACCCTGTGATCGTTTGGACGAATCCGCTTATAGCGGAATGGGAATGGATGGCGGTACCTGGAGCGCTTTTGCAGCTAATGGCAAGTATTTTGCTGGCATCGTTGTCATGGAAATATCTCGAAGAGCCTATTCGCTACGGTGCATTAGGCAGAATCTGGCATCGTTCCAATAAGGCTGGGCAGAAAACAAAACGGTTAAACCGAGTATTGGCAACTGGTTGCGCGATTGCTCTTTGTGTCACGTATTATGGGATCGCTTCGCTCACATCAGATGCGACCGCTGGAAATGTGACACAGCCGCAGCCAACGCAGACTGTCACAGAGACAAAGGTCCCTGACAAACCCCATGGTCCTGAGGTGCCAATCGTAGAGAAGAAACCGGAAACGGTTCAAAAACCAGCTACTCCACCAGCAAAGCCGAAAAATGAGCAAAAGCCAAATAACCATACACAGAAGCCGAAGACCGCAGAGAAGCAGAAAGATTCGAATGCTTCCAAACAGCCTGACCCAAATCAAGAACCGATAAAAGCAATTGGCTCCGGAAAAGGAATCACTGTGATTGGTGACTCTGTC
Source organism: Brevibacillus jepli (assembly GCF_047229145.1). Classification (NCBI taxonomy): domain Bacteria; kingdom Bacillati; phylum Bacillota; class Bacilli; order Caryophanales; family Paenibacillaceae; genus Brevibacillus; species Brevibacillus jepli. The sequence continues at coordinate 367,756 of NZ_JBFEFW010000002.1, read as the reverse complement.
ATGATCGACGTGGCTCCCTACCTGGAGAAGCTGTTGCCAGGGATCGTCGTAGATGCCAAAATCGGAAGGCAAATGTCTCAAGCCCCTGATGTTATTGCGCAGCTGAGGGCAAAAGGACAATTGGGTAACCGTGTCGTGATTGAATTAGGCTCGAACGGCGCATTTAGTAAAGGTCATCTCGACAAGCTGCTGCAATCGCTGGATGGCGTGGAGCAAATCATTCTCGTCAATTCCCGCGTACCCAAACCGTGGGAGAGCGTCGTGAATAAGATGCTGGCCGAGGCTGCTGCTGCCCATCCGCATGTCGTTCTTGTGGATTGGTATGCGGCGAGTGAGGGGCAAAGCTCTTACTTTTACAAAGACGGCGTCCACCCGAATAAGGAAGGCTCGCAAAAATATGCAGCGCTGGTGGCGAGTGCCATCGCGCCAACAAAGCCTGAGAAGAAGCCGGAAGAAAAAGTCGAAGAGAAAACAATTGAGCCGACTCCAGAAGAGGCAGGGCAGATGGAAGGCGCCTTGGAGGCAACAGAAGAAACCCCAGTGGAAGAAATGATCCAATAAGAGGGAAGACCAGTGAATGCTAACGTTCACTGGTCTTTTTGCATGAAGGGGAATGTACAAACAGACATAATTTCCATCGCAGTATAGCAGATCAGCTCATGGACTTTTTTCGCACTCTCCTGTACGATAGCTAACGAAAGAATAATGCATCGGGTGAAAGAAGGAAAAAACATGATTCGGTCGTATTTGCTGTTGCTTTTTTGTGTGACGCTGTGGGGCAGTAATTTTGTGTTCGGGAGTATGCTGGTTAAAGAGTTTCCTCCGCTATTTTTGGCAGATGTTCGGTTGCTTTTCACATCCGTGTTTCTGATCATTTACGCGTGGTTGACCAAAAAATTCGTGAAAATCACGGCTCGTGAGCTAGGACTGCTTGTTTTGCTCGGCCTGATCGGGACGTTGGCGAATCAAACGGCGTATTTCAACGGGCTGTTGACGACAGACGCGACCACCGCGTCCTTGATTCTTTCCTTGTCGCCGATCGTCACTGCTGTGCTGGCCTCGTTATTTTTGAAGGAACAGTTTACGCTGCGCATGAAGATTGGTTCGGGCTTGGCTCTATTGGGAACATTCTTCGTTGTCGGTATCGGGGCGGGGCTGTCCATTTCCAAGGGAGTCTTTCTCATAGTGATCGCCATGGTCACATTCTCGTCCTCCATGATCATTATCCGCAAGCTGACGCAAACGATGCAGCCTTTTATTGCGACTGTGTATTCGACGACAGTTGGCACGTTGTTTTTGACTCCTGCGGCGTTGTTGACGATCGAGCCAGGAGCGCAGATCAGCCACGAAGTGTGGGCATGGGCGATGCTTATTCTAACTGCGATTCTCATGCAAGGCATATGTGGGATCGTCTGGAATCAGCAATTAAAAGTGGTAGGAACCGGCAAAGCAGCTATTTTCCTTAATTTACAGCCGTTTGTAGCGATGCTCGTCGGATTTTTACTGCTTGGCTCGCAGGTGACCGCGATTCAAGTGGGAGGCTCCTTGCTCATCGTCGTGGGTGTGATTGTTGCCAGTGTTCAAAAGAAACAATCTGTTCAGCCATCGAAATCGGTATAGAGATTGTTTGCTAAAATGGAAAAGGACCTGACGAGGGTCTTTTTTTGTACAGTTTTAAGCCTTAACAAATTGGTACATCAGAACATCATCTGCATACTCATTATCGGCTAGCTTAAATTCCTTCACTTTTCGTCCTTCTTCCACAAATCCCATGCTGTTGTATAAAGCGATTGCTCTCAAATTGGTTGAGAACACCCCTAAGCTGACCTTTTCAATCAGCGGATGTTGTTTTGCCCAAGCTAGTAGCTCTTTCAACAAGGCTTTGCCTATTCCCTTATTTCTATGTTCTTTATGAAGCATCATCGTGATCGAACGTTTGCGAGCTTGAGAAGAGAACACGATCATGCCAACCAATTCACCGTCTATTTCTGCTACGAACATGGTTTCCCTGTCATTGTCGATGACACATTGAATCCATTCGAGCTGTTGCTCAATGGTTTTGTTGTACTCTTCGGAAACAGCGATAAAATAATCACCTTCACCAAAAACATCACGCTGCAAAGTTAAAATGGCTGCTGCATCCTCGATATGAACGGTTCGAATGGTCGCTCTGTGGTTTGTATAGCCAGTCAATGTGATCACCTTCTTTACTGTAAGTTTCTTTATCTAGTAGAAGAGAAGCGTAAGTAGTCGAGGGTGGAGAAACGCTTCTCCTGTTCGAAGGCTTACGCTTTACGCTACGTTGATGAAGGGGATGGAAGTACACGATAAATTTTGCGCGGGCGCCCTCGGTTCGTCGGCGTCTCTTCTCCGATTTGTTCGATGATGTTGTGCTCCGCCAAGTCACTTAATATTCTCCGCGCGTTACGAGGGGTCATGCCCATCCATTCCGCAATCATTGAGGCGCTGATATATTTTTGCCCCAATGCTTTTTGGACAGAAATGATCTTATTAAATGTGGTGATGCTGACCCCGGCTTTTTTCAAGTTTTCGCTGATTTCCTTGTCTTGCGTCCAATATTCGTAGCTGATGCTGTTCGTCTGACGCAGAGGTCCTTCAATCGAACCATCATGGTCGACGAGGATCGCGGCATCCATATGATTTTTGGCATGGCTAAGCGCGAGCTGTGCATTGCGTTCAGCAGATAAAGCTGTGACGCCAAAGCCGATTCCCATATTCGCATGTGAATTCGTGAGCAGCTTGATTTTTTCCAAGAGGATCGTGGGGTGAAAATCTGGGTTGTCTTCATAAGATCCGCGGGTGGAAAAAATAATGAACTTGGAATTGCCCACAGCGACAAAGCTGCCTGAAATCGATTCGGTGTAATCGAGCACGAGCTCTTGCAGCTTCAGGTCGAGGCGGCGAAGATCGTAAGCGTTTGCAGGTTCATTTACGAGCTTTTCCATGTCGCTTACCTCAATCAATTGAACAGCAATTTGGGAGCGCTTGAAGTGGAGTGTTTCGCCCTCTTGTAGAATTTGCTTGAAAATCTCTCGAAATATGAAGCGCGTGAAGCCCATTCGGTATACTCTGATTCCTTGTCGCTTCAATTCTTCGGTGACGAAAAGTGTTCCAGTGACACAAGCGTCTACCTTGCCTTCCTGGATGAGGTGGGTGTGATAGGCAACCAATTCAGATCTCTTTCTGAATTCTTGATAAGGTTTCAGGAATGGATTCTCACAGTGCAAGCCCAATTCTTCCAAAGTCTCACGAAAATGCGCTTCCGATATGGTATCGAAGCTCACGCGATCTAAAGAAAAACCATCGCGGTATACTAATTCGAGCAATACTTTGGTCAGGACACTTGAATTGACTTGCGGATAAAAGGCTTTTTTCTTACCAATATGCGCTTTTGCCATCGAGTAGGGTGCGACCCCAGAGAAGAACCAGATGTCTGTATCCATATCATTTTCGGCTACATAGGCTGCTACTTGTTCCACTCCTTGATAAATAAAGGAGGTGATCAGGATGTGTTCGGAAAACTCACGTCCCACAGCTACCATCGCCTCTACTGAATCTTTTGGACCGACTATGCCAACTTTTATCATCAAAATGTCCTCCAAAAAAGTTAGACTACGGGAAAAACAATTCGTCACGAAGGAGTCCCATCCTTTTTTCGGCATCCTTGTATGTAAGTCTTCCTTATTTTAGGATGATATATCGTCTTGAAATGTGCAAGAGAGCTGTAAAGAGAAACAAATTTTAAAATAGGGATGTTTTAGGGAAAAATTCCGTATTAATTGTTGTATATTTGACAACATTCGGCAAATTCCTTTATGAATCGATGTAAAAAATAAAAAAATCAGAATTGACATTCAATAATTACGGCACTATATTGTTGAATTAAGGAATGTTTTAGGTTAATTTCCGTTAAACAGTTTTTTCAAAAGGAGGGCACGCTGAATTTTTGTAATCTTTTCGCAAGTCTGGACTAGGGGGCTCGTATAGATGTCGCGTTATTTACTAAAAAGAATTCTGATGATGGTACTCACCTTGTGGATTATTGTAACGTTGACCTTTAGCCTGATGCATATGATCCCTGGTGATCCTTTCGCGTCAGAATCAGATCAGCTGCCTGAGCAAATTTTGCTGAATCTGCGTGCCAAATACAATCTGGATGAACCGCTGCCGATGCAGTATTTACTTTATCTGAAAAGTTTGGCAATGCTTGATTTGGGTCCTTCCATTAAGTCAGAGACACGCGGTGTCAATGATATGATTAAGGATGGCTTCGGATCATCTGCACTGATCGGCCTGCAGGCGATTGCGGTGGCCCTTTTTTTCGGACTTTTATTCGGAACAATTGCGGCATTAAACCGAAATACCTGGATCGATTATGCGGCGATGGTCATGGCTGTTCTGGGGATTGCTGTACCAAGCTTTATCATGGCGCCATTGCTCATTAATTACTTAGCGATTAAATGGCCGTTATTCCCGGTAGCAACGCTTGCCAGCTGGAAGCACTCGGTTCTTCCGTCGCTCGCACTAGCATTTGGACCTTTGGCCATCATTACTCGCTATATGCGAACAAGCATGATCGACGTGATGAACCAGAACTACATACGGACAGCTGAGGCAAAAGGAATTCCGACTTTTCTGATTGTCATCAAGCACGGGATTCGCAACGCCATTTTGCCAGTCGTTACTTTTATGGGTCCGCTCATCGCTGGCTTGTTAACCGGAACGTTCGTCGTCGAAAAGATTTTTGCGGTACCCGGGATCGGCAAGTACTTCGTAGACGGTATTTTCAATCGAGATTATCCGGTTATTCTGGGAACCACGGTATTTTACAGTGCCATCTTGGTGCTCATTATTTTCTTGATTGATCTGGCCTATATGTTTATCGATCCACGAATCAAACTACAGACCAAGGGGAGGTAGCCAATGGCGGTAGATCAATCGGTAAATGAGTTATTTCGACCAAGAGCTCAAAAAGCAGATGGACAGATCGCCCAAATGCGACCGAGCCTGACTCACTTTCAACAAGTAACGAGAAAGCTCGTCAGAAACAAGCTGGCGATGGTAGGCTTTACCCTCATTATATTAATGGTCTTCATGGCGATAATCGGACCACATCTCGTACCTTACAGCTATTCCGATCAAAGTCTATTGAAAGCCAATCAAGAAATTTCCGGTGAACATTGGTTCGGGACGGATGAGCTGGGACGCGACATGTTTTCACGGACGTGGTACGGTGCTCGGATTTCACTGATCATCGGAATTTCGGCAGCGTTAATCGACTTGGTCATAGGCGTGACCGTCGGCGGTATTGCCGGCTACATGGCTGGACGAGGTAAAAAGGGAGATCGGATCGATACGATCATCATGCGTCTGATCGAGGTATTGTATGGACTGCCGTACTTGCTCGTGGTGATTATGCTGATGGTCGTTATGGAGCCTGGAATTATTACCATCATTATCGCGCTGTCGGCCACCGGCTGGGTCGGGATGGCTCGCCTGGTACGGGGTCAAATTCTGCAATTGAAAAACCAGGAGTTCATCATGGCAGCACAAGTGCTCGGGGCCAAATTCCCTCGCATTTTACTGCGTCACTTGATTCCGAATACGATCGGGGTCATCATCGTGAATTTGACGTTTACGATTCCATCGGCGATCTTTGCAGAATCCTTCCTCAGCTTTTTGGGCTTGGGTGTACAAGCGCCAATCGCTAGCTGGGGAACGATGACCAACGATGCACTCGGCGTTATTTTGACAGGGGATTGGTGGAGACTGTTCTTCCCGGCCTTGATGATTTCCTTGACGATGTTTGCCTTCAACGTTTTCGGTGATGGCTTGCAGGATGCATTGGACCCAAGAATTCGCGAATAACCTCGCCACGAAGGATAGGAGGATCAGGCATGGCAGATCATTTGCTACAAGTAGAAAACCTCCGCGTACATTTCAAAACGTACGGTGGAGAGGTACAAGCTGTACGGGGAGTTACCTTTCATGTTGATCGTGGCGAGACGCTTGCGGTTGTAGGCGAGAGTGGCTGTGGGAAGAGTGTAACTGCCCAAGCGATCATGGGGTTGATTCCGAACCCGCCGGGAAGAATCGTGGACGGTCAGATTCAATTTGACGGAAAAGTCATCACGGGGATGAACAAGAAGGAATTGCTTTCGGTTCGTGGGGCCGAAATCGGGATGGTCTTCCAGGACCCGATGACGGCACTGAATCCCACGATGAAGGTTGGTGCCCAGATCGTCGAGGGGTTTGTTCGTACGCATCAGGTCAGCAAAGAAGAGGCACGTCAAAAAGCAATGGAGATGCTCCGGCTGGTCGGTATCCCCGATCCAGAAAAGAGGGTGGATCAATATCCGCATGAGTTTTCCGGAGGGATGCGGCAGCGTGTTGTCATCGCGATTGCGCTGGCCAATAACCCTAAGCTCGTGATTGCGGACGAACCGACGACAGCACTGGATGTGACGATTCAAGCGCAGATATTGGACTTGCTCCGAGAATTGCAAGAAAAGCAGCAGCTCTCGATCGTGATGATTACACATGACTTGGGTGTTGTCGCCGAGATCGCGCATCGGGCCGTGGTCATGTATGCGGGGATCGTAGTGGAAACGGGTAAGGTAGAGGATATTTTCGCGAACCCGAAGCATCCGTACACATGGGGCTTGATGCGATCTCTGCCGCGGATTGATGGTGTGGAAAAGGAACGTCTGATACCGATTGAGGGAACGCCGCCAGATTTATTCCACCCGCCAAAAGGCTGTCCGTTCGCTCCGCGTTGTCAGTTTGCGATGGAAATATGTGAACAGCAAATGCCGGACGCTTCCACATTCTCAGAGGGTCACCAGGCAGCATGCTGGCTGCATGATCCTCGCGCACCGAAGCTGGAAGAACTGGTGGCAGCAGGGAGGCAGACATAGATGAGCCAAGCGTTGGTTGAAGTAAAGAACCTGAAAAAGCATTTTGACATCGGAAATAGGATTTCGCTAAAGGCGGTCGATGGTGTGACCTTCACGATTAATCGCGGCGAAACGCTCGGGCTAGTAGGTGAGAGCGGCTGCGGTAAATCGACCTTGGGCAGAACGATGATTCGCCTCTATGAAAATACCGATGGTGAAGTTCTATTCAAAGGCAAAAATGCACACCGACTAAAAGGAAAAGAAGCGGAGCAGTTCCACCGTGACGTCCAAATGATTTTTCAAGATCCGCAAGCAAGTCTGAACCCGCGGATGACCGTCATGGATATTATTGCAGAGGGCTTGGATATTCACGGCTTGTCGCGTGGCGGAAGAGCAGATCGGGTCAAGGAATTGCTGGAGCTGGTCGGACTGTCGAAGGAGCATGCCAGCCGATTCCCGCATGAGTTCAGTGGAGGTCAACGCCAGCGGATCGGGATTGCCCGGGCGCTTGCGGTCGAACCAGAATTTATCATTGCGGATGAACCGATTTCTGCGCTAGATGTCTCGATTCAGGCGCAGGTCGTGAATCTACTGGAAGATTTGCAGCAGGACAAGGGGCTCACTTACTTGTTTATCGCTCACGATTTGTCTATGGTAAAGCACATCTCTACGCGAATCGGCGTGATGTATCTCGGGAAAATGGTAGAAATGGCAAACAGCTTCGAATTGTATGCAAAGCCACTTCATCCGTATACACAAGCCCTGCTGTCCTCGATTCCAATTCCTGACCCGACGATCAAGCGGGAGCGCATTATTTTGCAGGGAGATTTGCCGAGTCCTGCCAACGCTCCGAGTGGTTGTGTTTTCCGAACGAGATGCCCGAAGGCTATGGAGCAATGCGCGGCACAGGTCCCTCTTTGGCAGGAAGCTGCGCCGAATCATTGGGTTGCTTGTCATCTCTATCAGTAGTTCGATTTTCTATCTTAATATATAGGGGGAAACAACGTGAAGAAATTAGCTGCCTTTGCCCTGTCGCTCTCGCTAGTAGCGGCACTCGCTGGTTGCGGTGGTAGTGGCGAGTCAGCATCGACTGGAGGAACCTCAACGCCAGGCGCTGCTGTCAAACAAGAAGTCGTGTTCAATGCCAAGTCCGAGCCACCAGATTTGAACCCACTCACTTCAACAGATACGACGTCCTTCTGGATCATGGATCACTTGGGCGAAGGTCTGTACACCAAGGACAAGGATGGCAATCCGATCTTGGGAGTAGCCAAGGAAGTGAAGCTGTCGGATGACAAGCTGAAGTACACGTTCATTTTGCGCGATGATGCGAAGTGGACAAATGGTGAGCCGGTTACGGCTGAGGATTTTGCTTACACGTATATGAAGCATCTGGATCCGGCAACAGCTTCGACTACTGCTTATCTGCTCTACTACATCAAAGGTGGAGAAGCATACAACAAAGGAACTGGAAAAGCAGAAGATGTAGGCATCAAGGCAGTCGATGCAAAAACGCTCGAAATCGAACTGGTTGCGCCTACCTCGTACTTTGACAAAATGCTCGCTACCCGTTACTGGCACCCAATCAACAAAAAGCAAGCAGAAGCGAATCCAAAATGGGCAGCAAATGCGGACAGCTACATCTCTAACGGCGCTTACAAGCTTGTTTCCTGGAAGCATGACTCCGAGCTCGTGATTGAAAAGAACGAGCATTATTGGAACAAAGCTGACGTAAAAATGGATAAGATCACCTGGAAAATGGTGAATGACGCCACGACTGCGTATCAGATGTACAAGAGCGGTGAGCTCGACTTCAACAAAGAGATGCCGTCTGACATCCTCGCGCAAGAAAAATCGAGCCCAGATTTCAAATCCGTTCCTTACTACGGTACGTACATGTACATGTTTAACGTAACGAAAGAGCCGTTTACGAATAAAAAGGTTCGCAAAGCTTTCGCGATGTCACTTGACCGTAAAGCACTCTCTGAAATGGTAAGCCAAGGTGGAGAGACACCAGCGTACTCCATGGTTCCGCGTGGAGCGATGCAACCAAACGGAAAAGACTTCCGTGAAGAGGGCGGAGACTACTTCAAGGAAGATTACGAAGCAGCGAAGAAACTGCTGGCTGAAGGTATGCAAGAAGAAGGCTGGTCCACACTGCCAGAAGTTACACTGATGTACAACACCGATGAAAGCCACAAGAAAATAGCACAAGCGATCCAGGAAATGCTCAAGAAAAACTTGGGTGTAGAAGTGAAAATGACAAACCAAGAGTGGAAAGTGTACCTGGATACAACCAAACAAAAGAATTACCAAATGGGCCGTATGGGCTGGGTAGGTCAAATCAACGACCCTGCGTTTAACCTCGATTACTATTTGGGTGAAAGCCCGAACAACCGTACTGGTTGGGTGAACAAAGAGTATGATCAGTTGAATATGGCGGCAAAAGTAGAGCAAGACCCGAACAAGCGTATGGAATTGCTTCATCAGGCAGAAGCCATTTTGATGGAAGAAATGCCGTTCATTCCAGTCTACCACTACCAACAAAACTATTTGGTGAAACCGAACCTGGAAGGTCTCACTTTCCCAGTCAACGCGTTCCCAAGCGCTCGCTGGGCAACGAAAAAGTAGAAAAAAAAGAGGAGCTTCTCCTCTTTTTTCTCTTTACATACTTCACATACTTCAACGTACGTATAGCAATAGAAGAAAGGATGATTTCTCGTGATTTTGGACTATCTGCAAGTGAAATCCGCCTATCAATTGAAGGTGGTGCCGCAGCGAAGAGAGATTACCTTCCTAAGCAAGCTAACTGGAATTGCGCAATTATGGCGCTGGAATGAAGAGGCCGGCAGCTCTGAGCAAGTGACATTTTTGCCAGACCGAGTAGTAGAAGTTGATCATTCTCCGTGCGGAACAAAAACCATCGTAGGTATGGACAACAAAGGTGACGAGCGGCAGCAGTTCTTTTTGCTAACCGAAAACGGTGCAGTCGTGAAGCCGCTGACAGACGCTTCCGCTTATTTTCACTATTTGGGAGGCTGGTCACCGTGTGGGCAAAAAATCGCGTGGTCCAGCAATCGACGCAATCCGCGCAGCTTTGATATTTTTGTACAGGATGTCGAAAGCGGAGAGTACGAGGAAGTCTACCGCTATGACGGACGAACAGACCCAATCGGCTGGCTGCCAGACGGGACAGGACTCATTTTCAGTGTGCAGGAGACCAATATCGACAAATGCTTGTATTTGTTGGATTTGCAAACGAAAGAAGCGCAAAAGCTCGCCATTTGCAGCAAAAATGCACGCTATCATTCCTTGGTGTTGTCCAAAGACGGCCAAACAGGATATCTCGTCACAGACCGCGAAGAAAACACGAAAGCCTTGTGCCGCTTTTCGCTAAATAAGGGAGAGTTGGACACACTGGTGCACGCCGCTAAATGGGACATCGAGGAGGTCAAATTATCCCCCGATGAGAAAACGCTCGCCTTCACAATAAATGAAGGAGGGTACTCTGTTCTTGCTCTCTATTCCTTGGCAGATCGACGATGGGAGCGGGTAGAGGAGGGGCCACGTGGAGTGATCTCTTCCTTGGCGTGGGTTACCGATGATCAGCTCGCCTATACACTGAAAAGTCCTACACTGCCAGGCGATATCTGGACGTATACAATCTCGGAGCAGTCCAGCCATCGAGTGACGAGCATTGGTCAATCCGCTGTACTAGAGGATAAACTCATCGAGCCAGAATTGTGTACCTTTACATCGTTTGATGGCTTGGAAGTGCCGTATTTCCTGTATGCCAAAGATACTTCTGAGAAAGCGGAGAAAAAACCAGTCGTCGTCTACGTCCATGGCGGTCCAGAGAGTCAAATTCGACCGGAGTATCATCCTGTTTTTCAATTTTTGGCGAATGAAGGCTTCACGGTAGTCGCACCGAATGTTCGCGGCAGCATGGGCTACGGTCGAGAATACGTACAGCTCGATGATCGCCGCAAGCGGATGGATTCCGTAGCGGATTTGGCTTGGCTGGTCAAAGATTTAGGCAAGCGCTCAACCGTTGATCCGAATGCGATCGGGATTATGGGGCGCAGCTATGGCGGCTTCATGACCCTGGCCGCTCTTACGCATTACCCTGACCTGTGGGCAGCAGGAGTTGACATTGTCGGGATTTCTCATTTCAAATCCTTCCTGGAAAACACCGGGGCATGGAGACGGAGACTGCGTGAGGTCGAATACGGCTTCCTCGGAGAAGACAATGATTTCTTTGAAGAAATTGCGCCTTTGAACCATTCTCATAAAATCACGGCACCGCTCCTTGTATTCCACGGTCGTAATGATACCCGTGTCCCTGTCAGCGAAGCAGAACAGCTGGTAGCGGACATGCAAGGAAGAGGTCAAGAAGTGGATTTGCACATCTTTGAGGATGAAGGTCACTTTACCGAAAAGCTGGATAATCACATCACGATGAATCAGAAAATCTCACAGTTCTTTTTGGAGCGACTCACATCCGTTGAATAAATCATTCACCACTAAAGCAGAGGAGTGATTTGGCATGACTCAAGTCAAAAGAGGTATGACGGCTGAAGATTTGTATCAATTGCGGTATGCGAGCGATCCGCAGCTATCCCCAGACGGGAAAACACTTGCCTATGTCGAATCGAAAATTGATGAGTCCCGGGCTTATCAAAATCACTTATTTTTGCGCAGATTGGATACAGACGATCCGCAGCCATTGACGTCAGGCTTCCGGGATACCTTCCCGCGCTGGTCGCCAGATGGTTCACAGATCAGCTTTGTGTCCAACCGATCTGGCAAGCCACAGATTTGGCTGATCGACGCAAACGGGGGAGAAGCAAGACAGCTGACCCGTTGCAAAAATGGCGTCAGCAACCCGACGTGGTCGCCAGATGGAAAGTTCATCGTCTTTGCATCGATCCTTGATGCAGGGGAAACATTTGCTGACCTGGAGGGTGCTGAGGAGAAAGAAAGTGCCAAAGCCATCGACGTCGGAAGAATGAAGTACAAATCCGATGACCTCGGGTTCATTTACGAGAAAAACAAGCAGTTGGCGATTGTTCATGTAGAAACGGGCGAAGTAACACCACTCAGCGATGGACCATACCATCATACGATTGGCTCCTGGTCGCCAGACGGAAAATGGCTTGCCATTACGGCGAACCGGGCAGAGGACCCTGACTTTCAGCATAGCGTCGACGTTTTTCTCATCCCTTCTGAAGGGGGAGAATGGAAGAAGCTGACCAACAGCAAAGGGACTTTTGCCTATCCAACATGGTCACATGACGGTAAGAAGCTGGCGTATATCGGAAGTGAATTGGACACGCATTTGTACGCAGCACAGAAACACATCTGGGTCTATGATTTTGAAAAGGACGATTATTCATGCATCACGGCTGATTGGGACGTACAGGTCGGTGATTCCACAATCGGGGACGTACGCTCGCCAGGTCACCCTAACCCGGGAGCGATCTGGACAGAAGACGGTGCAGGCATGTATTTTATCGCAAGCGAGCGAGGCAATTCAGGAATTTATCACGTGACGTTGGACGGAAAAGTCACACATGTTGTAGCAGGCAATCGGAATATTTACGGCTTCACGTTGCATGAAAAAGAACAAACAGTAGTAGCTGCGATCAGTGATCCGTTTACTCCAGGTGATTTGTATCAAGTCAGTCTTACAGATGGAGAAGAAAAACGACTGACAGAGCTTAACAAAGAGTTGTTTGCTGGTATAGAGCTCCCAGCTCCTGAAGAGATTGAGTTCGTGGCGAAGGATGGCTGGAAGCTGCACGGCTGGATACTCAAGCCTGTTGGCTATCAAGAGGGTCAAAAATATCCAATGGTCCTCCAAATTCATGGTGGTCCACACTCTATGTACGGAAATACGTTTTTCCACGAGTTCCAGCTGCTCGCAGCAAAAGGCTACGCCGTCCTTTATACGAATCCGAGAGGAAGCTTCGGCTACGGAGAGCACTTTGTTCAAGCATGCTGCGGAGATTACGGGGGAAATGACTACCGCGATTTGATGACGGCCGTGCAATATGCATGCGACCAGTTCGATTATATTGACGAGGACCGCTTAGGGGTCGCAGGCGGCAGCTACGGTGGCTTCATGACGAACTGGATCGTCGGGAAGACCAATCGATTCAAAGCGGGTGTGACGGATCGCAGCATCTGCAACTGGGTGAGCTTCTACGGTGTGAGCGACATCGGTTATTACTTCTCTGCCGAGGAGATTCAGGCGAATCCATTCACCAATCCGGAAAAAATGTGGCAGCATTCGCCGATTCGCTTGGTAGAGAACGTCGAGACACCTCTATTGATCATGCATGGTGAACAGGACCACCGATGCCCAATCGAGCAGGCTGAGCAGCTGTATGTGACATTGAAGCATCAAGGAAAGGCTCCGGTGTCGTTCGTACGCTTCCCTGGCGCGAGTCATGAGCTATCCCGGAGCGGTGATCCTGAGCAACGCGTGTTGAGACTGCAATATACGACGGATTGGTTTGACAAATATGTAGCTGCGAATGAAAAAGCGAAAGTACAATAAGAAATTGAGTGAAAAGAATAGGGCGCTTGACGGCGCCTTTTTTCTTTTGTCGCATGCGAGAAAAATCACTTGACTAATAAACTATAAATTCAGAAAAAACAGAAAAATAAAATTGAAACTACTACTCTTTCTTCGTATACTAGTGAATAATCATGAATTTTCTTACTATTTAGGGAGGGATTATGATGTTAACGAATTTGTATGCCGAGATTGAGTCGATGTATGAACAGATGGTCGCTTGGCGCAGGCATATGCATCAATACCCGGAGCTATCTTTTCAAGAGGTGGAGACACCAGCATTCATAGCGGCGACGCTGCAATCGTATGGGATTGAGGTCAAAACCGGCGTGGGTGGCAGAGGCGTTGTCGGTCTCATCAACGGAGCAAAGCCGGGAAAAACGATTGCATTGCGTGCAGATTTTGACGCCCTCCCTATTCAAGATGAGAAAGACGTTCCTTATCGATCAAAAGTGCCGGGTGTCATGCATGCTTGCGGACATGACGGGCATACGGCAACACTTCTCGCCGTTGCCAAAGTATTGAGCGAGAATCGGGACAAGCTCTCGGGCAATGTTGTCTTGTTGCATCAACATGCGGAGGAGCTGTCGCCAGGTGGTGCGATCGCCATGATCGAGGATGGTTGCCTGGAAGGAGTCGACGCTGTATTCGGGACGCATTTGACCTCGCAAGCGCCCACAGGTACATATCTGTATCGCAGTGGGTATATGATGGCAGCAGGTGATGCATTTGAGATCAACATACAGGGAAAGGGCGGACACGGTGCAGCACCGCATGAGACTATCGATGCGCTCGCAATCGGTTGTCAGCTCGTCAATCAATTACAATATATCGTGAGTAGGCAAGTCAATCCACAGCAGGCAGCCGTTCTGTCTGTAGGCTCCTTCCATGCAGGAAATGCGGGGAATGTCATCGCAGATTCGGCTGTTTTGACAGGTACAGCCCGTTCCTTTGATGAAAACGTCAGACAGCATATGCAAACAGAAATGGCCAACATCGTTCAAGCAGTCGGACAAGCCTTTCATGCAGACTGCACGCTCAATTATCGAGCGGGATATCCTGCCGTTTATAACCATCCAGAGGAGAGTAGCATCTTCACAGACATCATCGGTCATTGTGCGGACACGAGCCAGATTATCGAAATGCAACCAGTCATGGGGAGTGAAGATTTCGCTTATTACCTGCAACAGAAGCCTGGTATGTTTTTCTTTACCGGCGCAAGAAATGAGGAATTATCTGCGAATTACCCTCATCATCACCCAAGGTTTGATATAGATGAGCGAGCACTGGTTCACGCAGCGAAAGCACTTATCACGATCGTGCACCACTATTGCATGGAAAATCAGACAGAACCAGTTCCACAGTGATGCTAAGAAAGCAAGCCATTCACGAATAGAACAGGGGGTGCAGCTATTTGGGGATTAACTTCCTGGAAGTTGAACAGCTCCAGACAGCATTTCGAACTGATAAGGGTGAAGTCATCTCCGTAGACGAAGTTAGCTTTCAATTGAAACCGGGCGAAACGATCGGAATCGTCGGAGAATCTGGCTGCGGTAAAAGTGTAACGTCCTTGTCGATTATGCGACTTCTAGGCAACGCTGGTATGATCAAGAAAGGCTCCATAAAGTTTCACGGGAAAGATTTGGCGAAGCTGACCGAGAGCGAAATGAGGCACATAAGGGGCAATGAGATTTCGATGATCTTTCAGGAGCCCATGACGTCGCTCAATCCCGTCTTCTCGATTGGGAATCAGATGCTGGAGCTTATTCATTTGCATATGAAGCTCTCAGCGAAAGAGGCAAAGGCCTATGCCATCGAGATGCTGACGAAGGTAGGCATCCCACGTGCCGAGCAGATCATCGATGAATATCCGCACAAGCTGTCGGGTGGAATGAGACAAAGAGTTATGATTGCTATGGCGTTATCCTGCAAGCCAAAGCTATTGATTGCAGACGAACCTACAACCGCGCTCGATGTGACGATCCAGGCGCAAATTTTGGAATTGATGAAAAAGCTGCGCCACGAGTCCAACACGGCGATCATGATCATTTCCCACGATCTCGGAGTGATCGCGGAGATGGCAGACAAAGTGCTCGTCATGTACGCCGGACAAGTAGTGGAAGAAGCAGACGTCTATCATTTGTTTGACGACCCCAAGCATCCTTACACCCAAGGTCTCATGGGGTCAATCCCCCATCTAGAGCATGAAAGTAACCAGAGACTCCTCTCTATCCCTGGCACTGTACCTTCCCTCCATCAAATGCCTCAAGGCTGCCGATTTCATACTCGCTGCCATCACGCAACCGAGAAATGCGCCCATGATAAACCTCCATTGCTGCCATTGAGCCAAAAAAGTGAACATCGCGTACGCTGCTGGCTATATCAAGAAGAAACACAGCAAGCCTCTCCAGACAAACGGGAGGTGATCGCATGAGCCTCTCACAAGAAATGAAGCCTCCCTTATTGGAAATACAAAATCTCAAAAAATACTTTCCCATCAAAACAGGCATCATCTCGCGCACCGTCGGTCATGTGAAAGCGGTAGACGGCGTTGATTTGACCATTTATCAAGGAGAGACAGTCTCTTTGGTAGGTGAATCTGGCTGCGGCAAGTCGACGACTGGCAGGGCTATCGTTCAACTCGACCCACAAACGGAAGGCAAGGTCTTTTTCGAAGGGCGCGAGCTGAGTGCACTGAAGCGATCCGAATTGCGCAAGGTACGTACCGATTTGCAAATTATTTTCCAGGACCCTTATTCCTCCTTAAATCCGCGAAAACGAATCGGCGATTTGCTCGCAGAGCCACTGTTGGCCCATAAGCTGGCAGCCAAGGAGGAGGTCGCAAAAAAGGTAGACGACATTTTGGAAATTGTCGGGTTGTCCAGCTACCATAAAAGCCGCTATCCACATGAGTTTTCGGGTGGACAGCGCCAACGGATTGGTATCGCTCGTGCGCTCATCGTCAACCCGAAGCTGATCGTTTGTGACGAGCCTGTCTCTGCACTAGACGTTTCCATTCAGGCGCAGGTGCTCAATCTGCTCAAAGATTTGCAAAAGGAGTTCCAGCTGACGTATCTCTTTATTGCACATGGCTTGGGGGTAGTGAAGTACATCAGCGATCGAATTGCGGTCATGTATTTGGGAAGAATCGTGGAGCTGGCCAAGACAACTGATATTTTCAAAAATCCAAGGCATCCCTATACACAAGCATTGCTGCACGCCTATCCGATTCCCAATCCTCATTTGCGCAATCGGGAGCGAATTGTCATGGAAGGGGATGTTCCGAACCCGGCCAATCCACCGAAAGGATGCCATTTTCACTCCCGTTGCCCGCTAGCTCAGGCAAAATGCCGGGAACAGTCACCCGTACTTCAGGGGGACATACATTCTGTCGCATGCCACTTCCCGCTCGGGTCATAGAGGAGGAGTACCATGTTCCCGTATATCATCCGCCGCTTGTTGATCGCAATTCCAGTCTTGCTAGGTGTTACGCTATTCAGCTTTTTCATCGTCAATCTGGCTCCAGGCAACCCGGTTGAGATGTTCGTCAATCCAGATACGACCCAGGCCGAAATTGAATTAAAAAAGGAAGCGCTGGGGTTGAATGATCCCATCTTTGTCCAATACATTCGCTGGCTTGGCAATCTAGTTACTGGCGATTTTGGATTCTCGTACGCTACCTATGAGCCAGTGCTCAGCATGGTTTCTTCTCGAATTGGACCGACGCTGCTTCTCATGGGAACGGCGCTCTTCCTGGCTTATTTGATTGCCATTCCGATCGGGGTGTTGAGTGCGACCAAGCAATATTCGTGGATGGACTATTTGACGACATCCGTATCCTTCTTGGGAATCTCCATTCCACACTTCTTCCTCGGATTAGGTTTCATCTATATTTTTGCCGTGCAATTAAACGTCCTGCCGACAGGTGGAATGAATACGCTCGGAGGTGAGGAGAGCTTTCTGGATACCCTCAAGCACTTGATTCTCCCTGCCTTGGTGCTGGGTGCGGGAATTGCCGGACGGATGGTTCGCTATGTTCGTTCAAGCATGCTGGACATTCTGGGGCAGGATTATCTGCGGACGGCACGCTCCAAAGGACTGCGAGAGTTTTTTGTCATCAACAAGCACGCCTTTCGCAACGCGCTCATTCCGATCATCACAGTCGTCGGTATCGATGTGTCCGTCTTGATTGGAGGGGCGGTTGTCACCGAACAAATTTTCCAATGGCCGGGACTGGGACAATTGACGATTCAATCAATCGGCTCTCGTGATTACCCGACATTAATGGCGATCAACTTTTTGGCTGCTATCGCTGTTCTTACCTCCAATCTGATGGCGGACATTATGTATTCCGTTGCGGACCCGAGGATTAAGTACGACTAGTCTGGTGAAGGGAGGTGGGGCCGTTGTCGATGGCCAATGCGAAGTTGAATGAGCAAATGCCTTTGCGCAGCAGTGAGACCACGTTTGGTCAAGAAGAAAGCTATTTGCGCATGATAACCAACCGATTTCTGAAGCACAAGCTCGCCGTACTGGGATTGATCGTGTTTAGTTTGATTGTACTTACGGCGATATTGGCGCCGTTGCTTGCTCCAAGCGATCCGTATGCGATTTCGGAAGAATTTGCCGCAAAACCGTCTGACGCCCATCTTTTGGGGACCGATCAAGTAGGGCGTGATCTGTTGAGCCGTTTGATCTATGCCTCTCGCGTATCGTTATCCGTAGGGGTGGGAGCAGTAGCAATCTATGTCGTGATCGGCACCGTGCTAGGGGCCATGGCTGGTTACTTTGGCAAGTGGATCGACATGGTCATCATGCGTATTACCGATGTGTTCATGTCGTTTCCTTATCTCATGGTCATTCTGGTTCTCGTCAGTATCATGGGACCGAGCTTGGCCAATATCATCATTGTTCTCGGACTTTTGGGCTGGCCGCCGATTGCGCGAATTGTGCGAGGCAGTGTCTTATCCATTAAAGAGATGGACTACGTCAAAGCAGGTGTCGCGCTAGGTTATTCCACTCCCAAAATTGTGTTCCAGCACATCCTTCCTAACTGCATGGCACCGATATTGGTGAACGCTACTTTTGGTATTGCCCAGGCGATTATCATGGAGGCGTCTCTCAGCTTCCTCGGGATGGGAGTCCAGCCACCTACAGCGAGCTGGGGCAACATGCTTACCGAGGCGCAGTCTCTGACGGTTTTGTCATCACAACCATGGCTTTGGATACCACCGGGATTATTCATTTTGCTCGCAGTCCTGGCCATTAATTTTATGGGAGATGGATTACGGGACGCGATGGACCCAAAAACCTTGAAGTAACGCAGTTTATCGAACATAGGAATAGGGGGGAAGGTTATGAAAAAGCTCAGAAAAACGTTGAGTGCAGTGGTGTTGTCCAGTCTGCTGCTCTTGGCAGCATGCGGTGGCGGCGGAAATAACGCGACAAGTGGCAATACGAGCACTGGAAACAGCGGAGGGAGCGGGGGAGCACAAACCATGTTTCTCGGTATGGTGAATCCACCGATCTTGTTTAATCCGATCAATAGCTCTGACGTTGCTTCCCAATTCGCAGAGAAGTTCATGTTCGATTCATTTTTGGAAATGGAGAGCCCGCTCAAATTCGCTCCGAAGCTGGCTGATTCTTTTGAGACGACAGACAATCAGACCTATACGGTCAAGCTGAATAAAAATGCCAAGTGGTCGGACGGCAAGCCTGTGACAGCAGATGACGCCCTTTTCACCTTCCAATTAATTGTGAATCCGAAGGTCGAGACGACTCTAGGTAGCTATGTCTCGATGTTCGAAGGCGTGGAGAATACAGGAAAGCTAAAAGACGGACAGTCGTTGACTTCGGTTACGGTCGTCGATGACAAAACATTTACCTTCAAAACAAAAGCGCCCGTTGATCCGAATATGCTCAAGGAGCAATTGGGGACAAAATTAATGATTTTGCCCAAGCATGCATTAGAGCAGATCGACCCTGCAACGCTATCGCAGAATCCGTTCATGCAGAAGCCTACCGTCACCAACGGGCCATTCAAATTCGTACAGTATAAAAAGGACCAGTTCATCGAATTCGAAAAGAACGCCGACTATTATTTAGGCGCGCCACAGCTGGACAAATTGTTCATTAAAGTCTTGCCGGCCCCCAACCTGGTTGCACAGCTGCAAACAGGGGAAGTCCACATGAATGTCGCCTTGGGAATAGGAAAAATTCCACCGCAAGATTATGAAACCGTGAAGAAGTTAGAAAATGTAAGAACAAAAGATGAACCGACGATCGGCTTCCAAACGCTCATGTTCAATACAACCAAGATCACCGATCCACGAGTTCGTCAGGCGATTGCATACGCATTGGATCGCCAGCAAATCGTGGACAAGCTGTTGAAGGGCTACGGAGAGGTAGTAGATGGACCGTATACGTCAGTAAGTCCGTATTTGGATAAGAGTCTGGAAAAGTACTCGTACAATACAGAGAAGGCCAAGCAACTGTTGACGGAAGCAGGATGGGATTTTAACCGCGAAATTGATTTCGTCGTCCCGATAGGAAACAAAGTGCGCGAACAGTCTGCAGATATTCTTACGCAAAGCCTTCAGGCAGTCGGAATCAAGGCGAAGGTCTCTACTTTTGACTTCCCAACGGTCATGCAAAAGGCCAAAAAAGGTGACTTTGAAATGATGCTGATGGGATTGACCTTCACCTTGGACCCAGAAGTCTCTCAGCTGTATAGCACGACGGGGACGTTTAATTTCATGAAATACAGCAATAGCACCGTGGATGAGTTACTCCTCAAAGGAAAAGCGGAGCCAAATTCGGATAAAAGGAAGGAGATTTATCACTCTTTACAGAAGATTTGGAATCAGGATGTTCCGATCATCTCGCTTTATTCGGACAATGATTTCTCGGCGATATCGAAGAAGGTCACGCATGGGGAGCCACAAGTGTTCGGATTCCATCATCAATTGGAAAAATGGTCAGTAGGAGGAGCGCAGTAATGAACAAAGAACAAGTCGTAGCCGTTGTGCAAGAAAACTTGCCACAAGCCATCGAGAAGCTGAAGCAATATTTGAGATTTCCTAGCGTATCTGCACAGCATAAGGCCATCCCGGAGACGGTTGAATACGTGGTCAAGATGATTCATGAGGTGGGTGGAGAGACCAAGGTACTCGACAATCTTGGCGGCAATCCTGTTGTGTATGCGTTTTTTGCAGCAGGAAGTGAAGGGGACGCCAGCAAAACGATCCTATTTTACGATCACTACGATGTCCAACCACCTGAGCCGTTTCACGAGTGGAACACGGAACCGTTCGAGCCTACGATCATCGATGGAAAGCTGTATGCGCGCGGTGCTGCGGATAACAAAGGGGATCTCGTTACGCGTTTGACGGCGATTCATATTTTGCAGCAGCAAGCGGGCGGTTTGCCTTGCAACATCAAGTTCTTGATCGAAGGCGAAGAAGAAATCGGCAGTCCGAATCTGGAGCCGTATCTTCGAGAGTACAGGGAGCTCTTCCAAGCGGATGCCTGCATCTGGGAATTCGGCGGGAAGGATGAAAATGAGCGAATCAACATGGTTGCCGGAATCAAAGGGATGGCGTACCTGGAGCTGACATGCGTTGGCGCTGAGATCGACATGCACTCCTCTGTCGGGGCGTATGTGGATAATGCGGCATGGCGATTGGTACAGGCCTTGGCGATGATGAAAAATCAGCAAAACGAGATATTGGTAGAAGGCTTCTTTGATGGGATCGAAGAACCTACAAACAATGAAAAGAAGGTCGTTTCCGAATTGCCGTTCAGCGAAGAGGCGCTGACAGAGCTATACGGGCTAAAGCGTCCGTTGATTACTTCAGCAAAAGGCGTGGACCCACGAGAAGCCATGGTTTTTCATCCGACCATGACGATTTGCGGACTGGATAGCGGCTATACGGGAGAGGGTGCCAAGACAGTACTGCCGAAAAGCGCCAAGGCCAAGCTGGATTGCCGTTTGGTACCAGGGCAAGATCCACAGCACATCATGAACTGCATCGAGAATCATTTGGAGAAGCATGGCTTTACGGACATTACTGTCACCATGATTAACGGACAAAAAGCGTATCGCTCGGACTTCCATCATCCGTTCGTTGCTCACGTGCTGGATTCGGCTCGCGTCATTTACGATCATGAACCAGTGCTTTCTCCAAACGCAGCTGGCACGGGCCCAATGTTCATTTTCGGCGAACAGCTGAAGCTCCCTGTTGTCAGTACGGGGGTAGGCTGGGTTGGCTGCAAGGTACATGCTCCGAATGAATCCATTCGTCTAAAAGACTTCGAGGAAGGTATTGCCCATATGGTCGTGATGCTCTCTGGTTTCGCCAAAGCACTATCAGAGCAGGAACGCACCGTCGAAGCATAATGCAATCACCATAATGAAAAGGGGACCTTGCTTGTAAAAAGGTCTCCTTTCCTTATTAGGACCATTTTGCAGCACTTCCAGAGTGGACTTTGCTTTTGCAAAACATGTACAATCAGTAGAAAAGCGTACATACATCTACAGGAGGCGAAATGAGTGAACAGCAATCCACATCCATTCGAACTCGCAACCTTTGCAGGCGGATGCTTTTGGTGCATGGTAAGTCCGTTTGACAAAATGCCAGGCATTCAAAAAGTCGTCTCCGGCTATACAGGCGGTCATGTCGAAAACCCAACCTATGAACAAGTATGCTCCGATACGACAGGGCACTATGAGGCTGTCCAAATCACCTATGACCCAACGATTGTGTCGTACGAGGAATTGTTACAAATGTTTTGGAGACAAATCGACCCGACAGACGCTGGTGGTCAATTCGGTGATCGCGGTCAATCGTATGCGCCTGCGATCTTCTATCATAATGAAGAGCAAGAAAGAATGGCGATCAAATCCAAACAAGAGCTGGAAGCGAGCGGTCGTTTTCAAAAGCCAATCGCAACGTTGATTCTTCCTGCCAAGCCTTTTTATGAAGCAGAGGAGTATCATCAGGACTACTATAAGAAAAATCCGGTTCGCTACCAATACTACCGAGCGGCATCAGGCAGAGCGAATTTCACCAAGGAAGCATGGCGCGACCGTTCGAAACAAGAAGAACTGAAACAGCGATTGACACCACTCCAGTATGAGGTGACGCAAAATAACGGAACAGAACGTCCTTTTACGAACGAATTCTGGGATCACAAGGAAGAGGGCATCTATGTGGACATCGTCTCCAACGAGCCTTTGTTCAGTTCGTTGGATAAGTTCGATTCCGGTTGCGGTTGGCCTTCGTTTACCAAGCCGTTACAGGAGCAAAACGTAACGGAGCATGTCGATTTGACACATAATATGATTCGTACGGAGGTTCGCAGTAAAGAAGCAGATTCTCATCTCGGACACGTTTTCGAGGACGGTCCTGGAGAAAATGGCTTGCGCTACTGCATCAATTCAGCAGCACTTCGCTTTATCCCGAAGGATCGTTTGGAGCAAGAAGGCTTCGCAGCGTATAAGCGTTTATTTGAAAAAGAATAGAGCTTGGACCGCTATTCTCCGGGAAACATGGGAGAAAGGCGGTCTTTTTGCTAAACCTACAACTAGTCACAGACAGAAGCATGCAGGGAGGGTCCATGTACACGCACACATCAGCTCACAGACTAATTGGACTGCTACTCGCAGCGATCATTACCATGGCAGGCTGTTCTTTCGGGCAGAAATCGCCTGATAACACGCAGATCACACCTACACCCCAAAAGGTTAACGAGGGTGGGACGTTAATCATTGCACGTATGTCGGATGCTGCGAACCTCGATCCCCATTTTATTTTGACGATCAATGAGGCGAGCGTCGTTCAGGGCAAAGTGTATGAAGGTCTCGTCAAACGGGATATGAATATGGACATTCAACCACAGCTGGCGACCTCCTGGGAACAAATCGATGATCTCACATGGGAGTTTACACTGCGAAAGGGCGTTGTGTTTCACGATGGAACTCGTTTTGATGCGCAGGCAGTCAAGAGAACATTCGATCGCGTGTTAGACCCAAAGGTGGCTTCTCCGCGAGCTGCCATGTTCGAAAAAGTAAAGCTGGTAAAAGTCATTGACCCGTATCGCGTTCAAATTATTCTCCATAAGCCTTTTGCGCCCTTGCTTTCCATTTTGGCCAGTCATGAGGGGAGTATCATCAGTCCCACTGCGATAGACAAATACGGACGGGAACTATCGCATCACCCAGTCGGTACAGGCCCTTATCAGTTCCAATCCTGGGAGCCCGGCAGTCAAATCACCTTGAGTAAAAACCAATCGTATTGGGGTGACGCAGGTACTCTTGATCAAGTCGTCTTCAAGGTCGTTCCGGATGATGAGGCTCGCATTGCGATGGTCGAGAATGGAGAAGTACATGTCGCGGAGTCCATCCCTGTCATGGAGCTGGATCGGATACAAGCTTCCAGCCAAATGCGCGTGTACCGTAGTGATGCGCTCGGAACGGAGTTTGTCGGGTTCAATGTAGCTCGTCCACCGCTAAACGATATCCGTGTGAGGAAAGCCATCAGTATGGCGATCGAGACGGGAGCGATCATTAAAGGGGTGTATAACAACGTTGGAACAATGGCGAACTCACCGATGGGACCGCATGTGTTTGGCTACAGTCCCACTGTGAAAAGCTATCCATACGACATCAACCAAGCACGTCGGTTACTTGCGGAAGCGGGCTATCCCGATGGTTTTCCGATCCAAATGATTACCTACAACCGACAGGATCGAATCCTGGTTGCCCAAGTGATCCGCTCGCAATTAAAGGGGATCGGTATTGACGCGGAGCTACAAATCGTCAGCTACGATGAGTTTGTCCAAACCATTGAAAAAAACAAGGATCATGAGATTTTTGTCAGCGGCTGGGCAAATGCGACAGGAGATGCGGACTATAACCAGTACAATTTGTTTCATACATCGGGTGGCGGGGCAGGCAACAGCTTTCAATACAGCAATCCCGAGCTGGATCGGCTCATCGAGGCTGGCCGAGTCGAAACAGATCCTGCAAAAAGACTCGCCATCTATGCCAAAGCACAAGAATTAGAGCTGCAGGATGCTTTGGTGGTTCCCATTCGCAATCTGGAAAACTTGGCGGTTATCAGCAACAAGATTCAGGGCTTCTCGATTAGTCCGGCCGGTTACGTAAACATTGATCAGGTCGTGATTTCTCAATAAATCACAGAAATAGGTAACAAAAATATGAATCGTGCAATTTCTCAAATATGTAACGAAACGTTGGTCAATTATGTCATAATAGGTACGTACTTTTTGTATCATACATAATTGGATCAGCTCCAAAACGAAAGGACCGTTACAATGAAAAGCTTTCGCCACCGACTTTTGCATCCGCTCACGCTCGTAACCGCGATGACACTTGTACTAACAGGATGTAATAGTACGGCTGCTCCACAAGAGCCGCAAACACCACCGTCCGTGGAAACACCAGCACCATCAAAGAAAGAAGAAGCAAAGCCAAAAGAAGAGACCACCCCTCCAACAGCTGAAACACCGAAGGCGGAACAACCGGAGCAGCCTCAACAAGAGAAGCCGACAGAAACGAAGCCGGCAGAAAAGCCGCCAGTGGCCCAGCCTCCTGAGCTCTCGTTCCCGGACATCGAGGTTGTTGGTGAGCCAGAAAGTATTGCTGTACTTGTGAACAAACAACGGAAGCTCCCGGAAAACTATCAGCCAAATGATTTAGTGTTTCCAAACGTTCCTTACTTGCTCCCGGAAAAAAGCGAAAAACGCAAAATGCGCAAAGAAGCAGCCGGTGCGCTTGAACAGTTATTTGCCGCAGCAAAGGCAGACGGTGTCCAGTTGGCTGGCGTTTCTGCGTATCGCTCCCACGCTTATCAGAAAGCGTTGTTTAACCGCTATGTAAAAAAAGATGGCGTAGAGAAGGCAAGGACTTACAGCGCGGTGCCTGGTACGAGCGAGCATGAAACGGGACTCGCGATTGACGTCTCCGGTAAGGATGGCAAATGCGCGGCAACGAGCTGTTTTGCCGGAACCAAGGAGGCGAAGTGGCTGGATGAAAACGTCGAGCAGTTTGGATTTATCATTCGCTACCCAGAGGGAAAAGACGCGATTACTGGCTATATTTATGAGCCGTGGCATTTGCGTTATGTAGGTGTCGAGATCGCCAAAGAAATCGGAGAAAAAGGGATTACACTGGAAGAGTATTCCGGTGCCGTGCCTGTTTCCACACCATCGAATTAAGGAAAAAACGTCGATCTCTTAAGCAAAGAGAATCGGCGTTTTTGCTATGTAGTTATGCTATAATGTTCACGGGTGAAGATAATGGTCGAAAAATCAATCAGAGAACGAATTATTGAAACATCCATGCGCTTGTTTGAAGCAAATGGCTACCACAAAGTAACTGTGGATCAAATTGTGAAAGAAAGCGGAACGTCAAAGGGAGGCTTTTATCACAACTTCAAATCCAAGGATGAACTCCTCTACATCATCCATGATCAATTTATTACGTATGTACTTGAAAAAGCAGAGGAAGCTTACGAGAAGTGGGATACCCCGACAGAACGCCTGCAAGCGATTGTTAAATCCTTTGTCATGATGATTGACCTGTATCGCTCACAGGTTACGATTTTTTATCAGGAAAGCTTGTTTTTAGCGCCAGAGTACTATACGGATATTGAAACCAAGCGGGATCGCTATAAAAAAATCATGTTCACTGTGATTTCGGACGGGATCGAATCGGGTGAGTTCCGCCCGGAGCTGCCTGTACCGATTGTATCCATGGCGATTTTTGGTATGGTCAACTGGATTTACAAATGGTATCAAAAGTCAGGAACGTACTCGATCGAGCAAATCGCGGATATTTATGCAGATATGGTGCTTCATTCCGTTTTGAAATCAGAATCAAAGGAAAACCCGGCATTTCAACGTTTTTTCCTGCAGACACAAGAAAATCCCTTCAAGCCATTGTAGGGGAGGCAAACATGGATCACGCGGCTACACTCAGGCTTTTCGTAAGGAGACAGGGGCATAGTCGCTTGATGATCCCCCTCGAAATACCGCAATCAGACCAACTAGTTGGTCTGTACTAGTATTCTGACATTTGTTATAATAACGAAAAGACCAACTAGTCGGTCTAGCACAACCATAACAGACCAACTAGTCGGTTCGTGGGTTGTGCCAGTCAGATTCGGGAATAGGGAGGAATATGCGTGCTTACCATTTACGAATTACGAGAACTTGTGAAGCTATTGGAGCAGACAGACATAGAATCTTTTGAGGTAAACAATGAGGATTCGTCCCTGCGAATCAAGCGAAGAAATGTGAATCAAGTCGCAGTCGTACATCAAGCTCCCGCACAACCAATAAGTGCGCCACCGGTGACTTCAGCTCCTGTGATCACTCTGCCTAAAAAAGATACGATTGAGCGTCCAGTCGTAACCATCCCTGCTGATGCGCCAAAAAAATCGGTCGAAGTGACAGAAAACTTGTATAAAATCACTTCTCCCATGGTCGGTACCTTCTATGCAGCACCTGCCGCAGATGCAGCACCTTACGTATCCGTGAATGATCGTGTAGAGCCAACTACGATCGTCTGTATTGTTGAAGCGATGAAGCTGTTTAACGAGATTGAAGCAGAAGTAAAAGGGGAGATTGTCCAAGTCTTGGTGGAAAACGGACAGCTGGTCGAACATGGACAACCGCTGTTTCTGGTTAAGCAGGTGTAATAACTAGCTTTTGGAGGGGAGGACTGGAAAAGTGAACAAGGAAGCATTGTTTAAGGAATTCTCTGTTCCCACCTACGAGCAATGGCGGGAAGCGGCAGAAAAATCGCTGAAGGGCGCATCCTTTGACGCCAAGCTTTTGACTCATACGTACGAAGGGATTATTCGACAGCCGATTTATCGGTACGAAGATGTCGAAACATTGCCGTATCTGGAAGCGCTACCAGGCGAAGCGCCTTTTCATAGAGGGAAGGCTCATCCTAACGAGCAAAAGGAACACAACTGGTACGTTTGTCAGGAAATCATGGCAGCTAACGCCAAGGCATTCAATGAGGCAGCCGTAGCCGATTTAGCGCGCGGGCAAACGATGCTGCCTCTGATGGTTGATCAAGCGACATTGGCTGGCCTTGACCCAGACGAAGCACTACCAGATGCGATCGGCAACAAAGGTGTGTCTGTTTTTTGCAAGGAAGATGTGGCGGAGGCATTGCAAGGGGTGAAACTGGCGGAGGTTCCTCTTTTTGTGAACACGGGAGCGCTCGGATTGCCTATTGTATCTCTTCTCTTGGCTCATCTGGAAGCGTCGGGACAGCAAGCTTCCGTACTTCGCGGCTGCATCGGGCAAGACCCTGTGGCTGTTTTGCTTACAGAGGGCAAGCTACCTTGTTCCTTGCAGACAGCCTATGACGCCATGGCGAGTCTGACAAAATGGGCAAATGAACAAGCGCCCGCAATAAAAACAATCCTGGTTCAGGCCAATCCTTATCAGGATGGCGGCGGAAATGCAGTCACCGAGCTGGCTTTTTCACTGACTACAGGGGTCGAATATTTGCAAGCCATGCTAGAGCGTGGGTTGTCGATTGAGGATGCGGCACCCAGGATGCAGTTCTCGTACGCGATTGGCTCAGACGTTTTCATGGAAATAGCGAAGCTGCGTGTGGCAAGAATGCTCTGGTCAAACATCGTGGCTGCCTATGGCGGGTCAGCGGAAGCCCAGAAGATGACGATTCATGCCAGAACCTCAGCCTGGACGAAAACGGTATACGATCCGTATGTCAACATGCTCCGTGCCACGACAGAAGCGTTTTCAGCCGTCATTGGGGGAGCAGACAGCCTGCATGTATCTGCATTTGACGAAGCCATCCGACCAGCTAATGAGTTTTCCAGAAGAATCGCCCGCAATACGCAAATCATTTTGCAAGAGGAATCGCATCTAGCGAAAGTGATCGACCCTGCAGGAGGTTCTTGGTATGTCGAATGGCTCACAAATGAATTAGCGAAAAAGGCATGGGAGCTGTTCCAGCAGGTAGAAGAGCAGGGTGGCATGCTGCGTGCGCTCGAAGCAGGCTTCCCTCAAGGCTTCATTGCTCAGATAGCGGATAAAAAAGCAGCAAGCATTAATACGCGTAAAAAGCGTGTAGTTGGAACAAATATGTATGCCAATACGGCAGAGCAGGCCTTGCAGGCAGAGAGTCTTCCAGTCATTCACGAAGAGCGAGCTGCGGACGCACGGTCTTATCGGATGAAACGGGATACGACTCTCGTCTCCGATACGCTTAAGGAGCTGGCGAATAATCCGGATGAGTTCATTGAACGTGCAATAAAAGCAGCGCTTCATGGAGCGACGGTAGGTGACATCGCAAAAGCCATGAGACATGCAGATCAAGTGGAGACAATCGTCCAGCCACTCCAGATTCACAGGGCAACTGAACGATTTGAAGCCTTGCGCATGCAGGCAGACGATTACGTGAACAAAACAGGAAAAAGACCGACTGTGTTTTTGGCCATGATGGGTCCAGTGGCGAAGCATAAGGCAAGGGCAGATTTCGCGTCAGAGTTTTTCGCTGTCGGGGGCTTTGAAGTAATGCGTCAGCAAGCATTCTCTACCACTATAGAGGCGACGGAAGCAGCGGTGGGATCGGGTGCGCTGATCACGGTGATTTGTTCGGACGATGCGAGTTATCCGGAGCTAGTTCCTCCATTAGCGCAAGCCATCAGGCAAAGTGCACCTCAGATGACGGTTCTTTTAGCAGGATTGCCTGACGCTGATCAGCTGGCAACCTATAAAGCAGCAGGCGTAGATGATTGTATCCATATGCGTTCCAATTGCTATGAAATGCTGCGAGAACTTCAGGAGCGAATAGGAGTGAGCTCATGATGAAGCGACCTGATTTTTCGAAAATAGCTTATCAGTCCAAACGCGATGTTTCTGACCTGTTTCCCCATCTGAATGAGAACACGCAAGAAAATGAGCAGATATGGCAGACGCTGGAGCAGATTCCTGTCAAACCGCTCTACACACAGGAAGATGTGGAGGGAATGGATCACCTCGGCTACATGCCTGGGTTGCCACCTTATACGCGCGGACCATATCCAACGATGTACGTGACCCAACCTTGGACGGTTCGCCAATATGCCGGATTTTCCACGGCAGAGGAGAGCAATGCTTTTTATCGCCGGAATTTGGCTGCGGGACAGAAGGGGTTGTCCATTGCTTTTGACCTTGCGACGCATCGCGGCTATGACTCCGATCATCCACGGGTAGTCGGTGATGTAGGAAAAGCCGGCGTGGCGGTCGATTCCATTCTCGATATGAAAATATTGTTCGACGGTATTCCGCTCGATAAAATGTCCGTTTCCATGACGATGAACGGTGCGGTTTTGCCGATTATGGCGTTCTATATCGTTGCTGCCGAAGAGCAGGGCGTATCACAGGCAGAGCTTACAGGAACGATCCAAAATGACATTTTGAAGGAATATATGGTTCGGAATACTTACATTTATCCGCCAGAAGCGTCGATGAAGATTATTTCCGATATTTTTGCCTATACCTCCAAGCACATGCCCAAATTCAACAGCATCAGCATCTCTGGCTATCACCTCCAAGAAGCGGGGGCGACCGCTGATATTGAGCTGGCCTACACGTTAGCGGATGGGCTGGAGTACGTTCGTACGGGGCTTGCAGCAGGAATTGATATCGATGCGTTTGCGCCGCGGTTGTCGTTCTTCTGGGCGATTGGCATGAACTACTTCATGGAAGTGGCGAAAATGCGTGCGAGTCGCTTGATTTGGGCCAATCTGATCAAGCAGTTCAACCCGCAAAACGAAAAGTCGATGGCACTGCGGACGCATTCGCAAACGTCCGGATGGAGTTTGACTGAGCAAGACCCGTATAACAACGTCGTGCGGACGTGTATTGAGGCGATGGCTGCGGCTTTAGGCCACACGCAATCCTTGCATACGAATGCGCTGGATGAGGCGATCGCGTTGCCGACAGATTTTTCGGCCAGAATCGCACGAAATACGCAGTTGTTTTTGCAGGACGAAACCGAGATTACGAAGGTAGTTGACCCGTGGGCGGGCTCCTACTATGTCGAGTCCTTGACCGCGCAGCTCGTGGAAAAAGCGTGGGCGCACATCGAAGAGATTGAAGCGCTAGGCGGTATGGCAAAAGCGATCGAAACGGGATTGCCGAAAATGAAGATCGAGGAAGCGGCTGCACGCCGACAGGCACATATCGATTCAGCAAAAGAAGCGATTATTGGCGTGAATAAATACCGACTGGATAAGGAAGACCCATTGGAAATACTCGAAGTTGATAATACAGCAGTGCGGGAAGCGCAGATCAGACGTTTGCAGGAGCTGCGCAATAACCGGGATGAGGCGAGAGTGCAAGCAGCTCTTCAAGCCATTACGGAATGCGCGAAAACGGGCAAAGGCAATCTGCTGGAGCTGGCGATTGAAGCGGCGCGGGCAAGAGCTTCCTTGGGTGAAATATCGGATGCGTATGAAAAGGTCGTAGGCAGGCACAAGGCGGTTATCCGTTCCATTAGCGGTGTCTACAGCTCCGAATACGCAGATTCCGACGAGGTAGCGGCGGTACGCAAGATGGCAGACGAGTTCGAGCAGTGGGAAGGCAGACGTCCCCGTATCATGATCGCGAAAATGGGTCAGGACGGACATGACAGGGGCGCGAAAGTGATTGCGACTGCTTTTGCCGATTTGGGCTTTGACGTCGATATCGGACCTCTGTTCCAAACACCGGAGGAAACAGCAAAACAAGCGATAGAAAATGACGTGCACGTGATCGGCTTCAGCTCGCTTGCGGCCGGGCATAAAACATTGCTGCCACAGCTGGTGGAAGAGCTCAGGAAATTGGGACGCGAGGATATTGTTGTCGTTGTAGGTGGTGTGATACCGGCGCAGGATTACGCCTTTTTGCGGGAGCACGGTGCGGCAGCTATTTTTGGGCCAGGAACCGTCATTCCGGTAGCGGCCCAGCATGTACTACAAGAGATCGTGTATCGCCTGGAGGCTGCTGGACAATGACCGGGGGCAAGGCTGACAACAATTTCTTGCATGTTTCTTCCAAGGCACGCCTCCCGCGCTTATCGGTCGAACAATACGTCAAAGGCGTGCGGGAAAGCAACCGTACCATTTTGGCACAGGCAATCACGCTGGTCGAAAGCAATGCTCCCGCTCATATGGACATGGCGCAGGAGGTTATTCAACAACTGCTTCCCTATACAGGACAGTCCATTCGTATCGGCATCTCTGGAGTACCAGGTGCGGGCAAAAGTACGTTCATCGAAGCATTCGGCAGTATGCTTTGCGAAAAAGGCCATCGTGTCGCTGTTCTGGCCGTTGATCCGAGCAGCACGGTTACACGCGGGAGCATTCTCGGCGACAAGACGCGGATGGAGCTGTTGTCACGCAATCCACATGCCTTTATCCGACCGTCCGCAACGGGAGGCACGCTAGGCGGAGTCAATCGGAAGACGCGGGAAACGATGCTGATCTGTGAGGCAGCAGGCTATGACGTGATTTTGGTCGAGACAGTTGGTGTCGGACAGAGCGAGACGACAGTCAGGTCCATGGTCGATTTCTTTTTACTGCTGATGCTGACAGGAGCGGGCGATGAACTGCAAGGCATCAAAAAAGGCATCATGGAAATCGCAGATGCCCTTCTGATCAACAAGGCCGATGGGGAGAACCGTACGCGCGCCCTGATCGCCAGGGGTGAATACAATCGCGTTCTGCATTACTTGCAGCCGGCAACCACAGGCTGGGAGACGAAGGCATACATGTGTTCTTCCCTGACAGGGGAAGGCATTGAGGATATATGGAAAGTTATTGGTCAATTTCGTGAGAGCACAATCAATTCGGGCGGCTTTGAGGCGAGGCGAAAAGCGCAGCTGCTCGATTGGATGCACAGTATGGCCCAGGACTATTTGCGTTCGACCTTTTTCGGTAACCAGCAAGTAGCCACAATGCTCCCATCGATTGAAGGAGCCGTAGCCAGTGGTAAGATTTCACCGACGAGCGCCGTTCAGCAATTAGTGGCGATCTATGAGAATGCGATCATGAAAAAGGAATAGAGAGAAGGTGGGCCCGATGAGCAATATGTACGAAAAAATTGATGAATTAATGGAGCGCAAGTATAAGATCCAGCTCGGCGGCGGAGATGCTCGCATTGATGCCCAACATAATCGTGGCAAGCTGACTGCACGTGAGCGCATAGAGCTTTTGCTTGACCCAGACACCTTTATGGAGCTGAATCCGTTTGTTGAGCATCGCGCGACTCATTTTGGTCTCGATCAGATGGAGGCACCAGGGGAAGGCGTCGTGACTGGCTACGGTAAAATCAATGGTCGTCCCGTCTATTTGTTCGCGCAGGATTTCACGGTATTTGGCGGTGCGTTGGGCGAAATGCACGCGATGAAGGTTGCCAAGGTGATGGACCTGGCAGCAAAAAACGGTGCGCCTTTCATCGGACTGAACGACTCTGGTGGTGCACGCATTCAAGAAGGCGTCAGCTCACTTGATGGCTACGGCACGATTTTTTACCGCAATGCCATCTACTCCGGAGTTATTCCGCAAATCTCTGTTATCCTCGGTCCGTGCGCGGGAGGTGCTGTTTACTCCCCGGCGATAACCGATTTCGTGTTCATGGTGGAGAAAACGAGCCAAATGTTCATCACAGGACCAAAAGTCATCGAGACCGTTACAGGCGAAAAAATTTCCGCAGAGGATCTGGGTGGAGCCAAGGTTCACTCTACGGTGAGCGGCAATGCCCATTTTACAGGTGAGACGGAGCAAGAAGTATTGGAAGGCGTCCGCAGGCTGCTCAGCTTCCTGCCACAAAACAATCGCGATCGCGCTCCAGTGGTAAAAGCAGAAGAGAACAACGGTTGGCAAGAAGAGCTCCTGGAGCTCGTCCCTGCAGAAAGCACCAAAGTATACGATGTGCGCAAGGTTATTGAAAAAATCGTGGATCACGGCGATTTCATGGAAGTACAGCCTAATTTTGCCCGCAACATCGTGATCGGTCTGGCACGTATCGATGGTCACAGTGTCGGGATCATCGCCAACCAGCCGAAGGTCATGGCAGGTGGACTGGACATTCATTCCTCAGATAAGCTGGCGCGGTTCATCCGCTTCTGCGACTGCTTTAACATTCCACTGCTGACCTTTGAGGATGTTTCTGGCTTTTTCCCGGGCATCAATCAGGAGCACGGCGGAATTATCCGTCACGGCGCGAAAATCTTGTATGCATACTCGGAAGCCACCGTTCCCAAAATCACGGTCATTCTGCGCAAAGCTTACGGAGGCGCTTATGTGGCGCTCAACTCCAAATCCATCGGTGCAGACGTCGTATATGCTTGGCCGAATGCAGAAATCGCCGTCATGGGACCAGAGGGTGCTGCCAACGTCATTTTTGCAAAGGAAATCGAACAAAGTGAGGACCCGGCTGCGACTCGTGCAGAGAAAATCGCCCTCTATCGTGAAAAGTTCGCCAATCCGTATGTCGCGGCGAGCCTTGGCATGGTGGATGATGTGATCGACCCGCGCGAGACCCGCCAGAAGGTCGCGCAAGCCTTGGAAATGCTCAGAAACAAACAGGAAGATCGTCCATACAAAAAGCACGGGAACATACCACTATAAAAAGGAAAGGAGCTCTGATCGTGCTATGAAGCTGCATGAACTGCGTGAATTCATTAAGCTGGTGAATCAGTCTTCCATTGAGGAGCTGGAATGGGAGAAGGGCAAGACCCGCATCGTCATAAAGAAAAGTGCACCTATCGAAGTCGTGGCTGTGAATGCCCCTGTACAGGTAGGCGAAGTGGAGCATGGCTATCAGGAGGCTGCGGCTACGGCTGAGTCAGTGGAAGCTGCTGCTGACGTAGTAGAGGTAGCGACGCAGCAGGTCGTGTCTTCTTCAGTTGGACTGTTCTATGCGGAAGTGACAGTAGGGCAGACGGTTCAAGCAGGCGAAAAGGTTGGGAGATGCACGGCTGATGCTCTTCAGCTATCCGCCGATATTACGTCAACGGTTAGTGGCATCGTCACGGACATTCTCGTAATGGACGGTCAATTCGTGGACTACGGAAAACCATTGTTGGTTGTCAAAACTCAGTAAGAAGGAGCGCGCCTATGTTTACCAAAGTATTGATTGCGAATCGCGGCGAAATTGCTGTGCGCATTATTCGCGCTTGTCAGGAGTTAGGGATACGTACAGTTGCTGTCTTTTCTGAGGCAGATCGGGAAGCACTGCATGTCGAATTGGCAGATGAAGCGTATTGCATCGGGCCTACTGCCTCGAAAGACAGCTACTTGAATATGGCACGGATCATAACAGTGGCTCTTTACACAAAGGCCGACGCTATCCATCCGGGATATGGGTTCTTGGCGGAAAACGCTTCGTTTGCCCAGCTTTGTCAGGATTGCTCGATTACCTTTATCGGTCCCGATCCCGAAGCCATCACGAAAATGGGCGACAAGTCGGTAGCAAAAGCGACGATGAGTCAAGCAAATGTTCCATTGGTTCCGGGCACAGACGGATTGATTGATGACATCGAAGAGGCATTGCAGGTGGCGAAGAATATCGGCTATCCTGTCATTGTAAAAGCAACAGCTGGAGGCGGCGGCAGAGGCATGCGTGTCGCTTTTGACGCCGATGAACTGTCCAAGGCGATTCGACAAGCCCAGAAGGAAGCGGAGACGGCATTCGGCAACGCCGGCGTGTACTTGGAAAAATACGTGGAAGAGCCGCGTCATGTGGAGATTCAAATCATGGGCGATAAGCACGGCAATGCCGTTTATTTGGGAGAGCGCGATTGTTCTATCCAACGAAGACATCAAAAGCTGGTAGAAGAAGCGCCATCCCCAGCGTTGGACCAAGCGCTGCGCGAGCAAATGGGGCAAGCTGCGGTGGCAGCAGCCAAAGCGGTCTCCTACCACGGAGCAGGTACTGTAGAATTTTTGCTCGACAAGCACGGGCAATTTTACTTCATGGAAATGAATACACGGATTCAGGTGGAGCATCCCGTGACAGAAATGATCACAGGGATCGATTTGATCAAAGAACAAATATCTGTCGCAGCAGGCAATCCGTTATCCTTCTCACAAGAAGACGTGAAAATCAACGGATGGGCAATTGAATGCCGAATCAATGCGGAGAACCCTGCGAAAAACTTCATGCCATCACCAGGGAAGGTCATCAATTACTTGCCGCCTGGCGGATACGGTGTGCGCGTGGACAGTGCGGTTTATCCTGGCTACGAAATCTCTCCCTTCTATGATTCGATGGTCGCCAAGCTGATCGTTTGGGGAACGGATCGCAACGAAGCATTGGCTCGTATGAAGCGGGCATTAGGTGAGTTTGTCATCGAGGGCGTGCATACGACGGTTCCATTCCACGAGAAGCTCCTAGAGCACCCCGATTTTGTCGCAGGCAATTTCGCTACGAACTTCTTGGAGAAAAATACGTTACAATTGTAGGGAATGATATGACTGAACAAGCTGCGGGGTTAACGTGGCTTGTTTTTCTTAATAATAGAACAAGTAGCGTATAACCCGAAAAGGAGTAATGCAGATGAACGATCATTCGACTATTCCATTAGTAATGACCAGAAGCTTTCATGTCACACCTGAAAAAGTATTTGATGCCTGGCTGAATCCAGAGATGATGAGGAAATGGTTTTTTACTTTGGAGCGGACGAATAAAGTAACACAAAACAATCCTCAAGTAGGAGGAACCTGGGAAATTGTTGATCATCGAGAAGGAAAAGACTATCGCGCGATTGGAGAGTATGTAGAAATTGATCGTCCTCGGAAAATCGTGTTTACGTTTCAAATGCCACAATTTAGCGAATCAACCGATACCCTAATCGTTGAGCTAAAAGACACGCAGCAAGGCTGTGAAATGACCTTTACGCAAAACATCGTTGTTCCGCATGAAGAAAATTGGACGCAAGCCGATATCGATAAAGCGTTGAAAGAGTATCACGATGGAACTGAGCATGGCTGGAATCTCATGTTCATGGGACTGAAGGAACTCGTAGAAACTGGAAAAATTAGCTATCAGGGATAAAAGCGTGCAAGCACTTAAAAAGGGGATAGAGACAAAAATATAAACTTTGTCCGGCTGTTGTGGTGGGGAGGAAACAGGAGAAAACGCTCAGCTTATAGGTCCACCCCCCCAGCGCGATTGACTGCACGACTCCATGCAAAAAGCGAAACCGCGTCCAAAGTGGTCCTTTCAGGATGTGTTTCTGAGGTGGACGCTTAAAGGCGTGTTTCGCTTTTTGCATTACGTCTCGGTCGGTGTCCCTAAGATCTTCGTTTTTTCTCCTGTTTCCTCTACGAGCTTTCCGTGTTAACCGATTTTAGTTACGACAGAGAAGAATATTTCCAGACGTAGCGACTTGTGGAGTCCATCCCTTCGGAGCGGGCAGTCCAATCCTCCCCGAGGGACGGAGCCTGGAGCCCAGTCTGGAAATATTCTTCTCCCAACTACTAAGAAAAACAAGCCCAAGGCATTTTGCCCTGGACTGTGTATGCTTCTTCGTTTGCTATTCTTACTTCTTTTTCGCGAGTGCCTGCTCCATCAAGAGAGGCTTGCCTTTTTCAACGCCTACCACCCATTCTAGCTCGTTTGGATTCCAAC
Source organism: Brevibacillus jepli (assembly GCF_047229145.1). Taxonomy (NCBI): domain Bacteria; kingdom Bacillati; phylum Bacillota; class Bacilli; order Caryophanales; family Paenibacillaceae; genus Brevibacillus; species Brevibacillus jepli. The sequence continues at coordinate 330,589 of NZ_JBFEFW010000002.1, read as the reverse complement.
AGCAGAATGTCGGTCGATCCAAATTCGAACCAGCCCAGTTAGGATATTATTGCAACTCGTCAAGAAAGCTTCTAACAGCCCGATAATATCCGTCAGGGTCCGTAGAATGGATATCATGCCCGCACTCAGCAAAACTTGCCAGCTTTGTATTTGGCCTTTGGGTCACCATGCGTTCGGCTTGAGCTTCATTCAATACGAAGCTTTTTTTGCCATGCATCAGTAAGATCGGACAAGAAGAAGCTAGCCAGTCGCTCCACCATTCCCCGTCAATGTTTCGCTGAGAAATAGGCATGCCTTTTAAATCAGAACGGAATCCCCAGCCATGTTCATCCTCAAATACGCTTTCCGAAAAATAATCGACCGCACGAACGCCGACTTCTTCGAGTGATTTCCTTAGATCTTGTAAAGACGGGGAGCGATGTGGGAGTTTTTCTGTAAAAGATAAATCTGCCTTAATTTCTACCCCGACATCTTCCACGATGACTGCGTTCACTAGCTCAGGATAACGAGCAGCAAATTGATACGCGTTGACGCCTCCTAAAGAATGCCCGAGGATCGTAACAGGAGCTCCATCCAGAACGGTCTTACTGAAGGCAAGAATATCATTGATGTAGCTTTCTCGTGAATAATCTGTACCTGGTGCATGCTCACTCCAGCCATGACCGCGCTGATCTAATCCAATTACGCGCCAATCTGTGAATCTGGAAGCGAACTGTGTAAATGTCCTTGCATCATTCATATGACCATGCAGCAGGAGCAAAACTCTCTGACTGTCCCCGCCAAAATCGAGGTAAGAAAGTTTTACAGCACCGGATTGGAAATAGTTTCTGGTAATCGTACCGTTTTCTTGTGGTTGAAGCATATAGCATTTCCTCCTTATTTACTCGCATCATGTACAACTCGACTTCTCCTTCACAATAGCAGATAATAGTGACAGGAATTGTCATCAATAAAAAGATGGAGTTATACCATGCCAAAATCAAAAAGACTGTTAGAAATGATGATGACCGTCAACCGTAAGCGCAAGTTTACTGTGAAGGAGCTTGCCTACGAATTTGGCGTTTCAGGGAGAACGATCTTACGCGACTTGCAAGAGCTGAGCGAGTTAGGAGTCCCATTGTACTCCGAAGTGGGACCGCATGGCGGTTATCATGTATTAAAGGAAAGAATATTGCCGCCCATTGCGTTCACGGAGGAGGAAGCGGTCGCCATTTTTTTCGCGATTCATGCTCTTCGGCATCATTCATCTCTGCCGTTTGAGACGGAATCCTCATCGGCCTTGAGCAAATTTTATCAATTCATGCCGCCGGATATTCGTGATCGAATCGATCAGATGAAGCACCGTGTTGACTTCGTTACACCGAAGAGGCAAGCTGGCTCTCCGTATTTATCTACTCTCCTTGATGCTGCCATCCAACAAAAAGTACTCCTCATCAGCTATGAATCGCGCGGACAACAGTCGAATCGGGAAATACAGCCGATTGGCATCTATACGAAAAACGGTTTTTGGTACAGCCCAGCTTATTGCTATCAACATAAAGATTTTCGCGTGTTTCGCTGTGACCGTATCCATTCAGCCGTACACTCAGCATCGAAGCCGATGGATCTTCGTGACGTTCATCTGGAAAATAGATGGGTCCAAACGGTTGAGGACCAAGACACAGTCTTCTTATTTGCGGAGCTGACAAAAGAGGGGGTTCAGGCTTGTGAGGCTGAACTTTGGCTTACATCCATGCTACATGTACGGCAGGATGGAAGTGGCTGGTTGGAAGGAAATGTCGTGAGCAAAGACGTATTGTTTTTTGCGAAATTTATGATTGGACTGGGGAAAGAAGTAACGGTGCAGCGATCACCAGAAATTTTGGATGGCATAAAAGCGTACTTGGCAGAACTAATGAGTGTTTATTCTAACTGAGTGGGAGCGAGGCAGCTATGGCATTACCGAAAAAAGGCACGAGGGGTATAACGGTAGGAGAACAGCGATATCGTTGGGTCATCAGCCCAGCAGCGAAGGGTCTACTTGCTTTGACGATTCAGCATAATGATGGTATGGGACAATTGATACGCGTGTATGTAAAATCAGATGTGAATGATTTTTGGGCGGAGTTTTCACACGTGCAACAGTTGGACATGAGGGCGGTAAAGCCAGCAGACGTCGCTGTCATCATCGAAGAGGCGATCACGCAGGGCTGGCAGTCTGAGATAAAGGGGGCGCCTTTGAGCTTTGACTTAATCGGAAGCACGCTCGTCAAAAAGGGCGTTACATAACAAGAAAGAGCGGGAGGAGAGGTGCGGGATGGATTGGGCAATTGCGGGCTTGATTCGTCTGTTCTGGTGCATGCCGTGGTAGATGGCTACAACTGATAAAGTGACTAGCAGCTTATTTAGAAAGAGGATGAAAATCATGTGTCGATATGGAATGTACGGTCCGTACAAAGATATTTACGCGTGTTTCGCTTGCCGAAAAGTATTCAAGCAAACCTCCAAGTTTGAGTTGACGGAGGAAGAATGGAACAAGATCAAGCACGCCTGTCCGCAATGTGGGGAGCTAATGAAGGATATGGGGCATGATTTCAAGGCTCCGAAGCAAACCGATGTGAAGCAGTGGAAAAAGGTTGAAATTCTCTTTCAGCATGGGTTTACCTATCATTCCTGTGGCTGTGGTGGTCCGGGCTACCGACCTGCCCAATTAAATGAAGTGAATGCGTTTCTCGAAAAGAACAGGCGGTTTCAAACAGAAGGAGAGAAATTACTGAATAGACTTACGGTGAAGGTGTAAAAACGAGAAGGGGGCAAAGCTTAGTGGCAACATTTTTCTTGGTGATGATTTACTTGTCGTTTATCAGCTTGGGTCTCCCGGATTCGTTACTGGGGGCAGCTTGGCCTGTCATGCAGGCAGAATACGGTTCGGCATTTGGTGTAGCAGGTGTGATCAACCTTGTCATTGCATCTGGTACAATCGTGTCCAGCTTGATGAGCGGTGCACTAATAAAACGACTGGGAACCGGACAGATCACGCTGATTAGCTGCTTGATGACGGCGGCAGCCTTACTCGGATTTTCTTTTGCCCCTTCGATTTTATGGTTGATGGTATTGGCATTGCCGCTGGGACTGGGAGCTGGCTCTGTAGATACTGCGCTGAATCATTATGTCGCCATGCATTATAAGGCACATCATATGAGCTGGCTGCACTGCTTCTGGGGTGTGGGTGCTACGCTTGGCCCCATTATTATGTCGGGCTATATTCGAGATCACGATTTATGGCGTCATGGATACTTGACTGTCTCTCTTCTACAATTCTCGTTAGTCGTATTGCTGGCGTTAACGCTCCCATTGTGGAAACGGATGGAGAAAATACAGAGTCATGCTGTCAAAGAGACACAGGAACCTCAGGTAAGTGGTCATAGCGAACATCCGTTGCGAATGAAAGGGGTCAAGCTGACATTGCTGACCTTTCTCTTCTATTGCGGGGCTGAAGCATCCGTGGGATTATGGGGAAGCAGTTTTTTGGTAAATGTGAAACAACTACCTGCGGCAGTGGCGGCGGAATGGGTAGCCATGTATTATGGTGGCATTACTGTGGGGCGATTGATCACTGGCTTTATTACTTTCAAAGTGAGCAATCGCGTCCTGATTCGCAGTGGGCTGCTCATTTCTTTGGCTGGAGCCTTGCTGCTTATTTTGCCATTACCAACCTTCTGTTTCTTGATCGGATTTCTGTTGCTTGGGCTTGGCTTCGCTCCGATTTATCCTTGTATGCTGCACGCTACCCCTGAACGATTTGGAAAAGCGCAAACGCAAAAGCTGATAGGCTATCAGATGGCAGTTGCTTACACCGGTGCTACACTATTGCCTCCGATGCTAGGCTGGCTTGCTGCAGAGACGACGGTTGCTATTTTACCGTTTTTTACAGGCTTTTATATTGTGTTCATGCTAGTTGGTTCTGAGAGGGTCAATCGAATGATGAAGAGTCGAGCTGTTCAGGCAGAAACGGTCTAACATATGGCAAACGTTATGTGGAAGAGATCATGTTTTGCAGAGCTTTCCCGTATAAAGAGAGGGGTACACTGTCGCCACTAATGTAATAAAAGATGGCCATCCCATTCTCTAAAGCAAGAATCGTCCATGCCATTTCTTCCGCGGATAGAGTAGAATCGCAATCCTTTGGAAGCACTGTCTGTATGGCCTTGGAAAGATGTTGCACTGATTCCATAATCATGTCAGACCAGCGCTGGCGAACTGTCTCTTCGCGCATGGCATATAGCAAAAACTCCATGTTCAACATGCTCCACGTTCGATTTTGTTGCTGAACGGACATAAAATAAGCATTCATTGCTTCAATAAAATGCGATAATGAGTGCTGGTGATCAATTACGTGATGGATATTGGACACATGTAATTGCATCTGACGCTCCAAAATAGCGAGAAAGAGATCTTCTTTGGAATGAAAATGAGCATAAACGGCTCCTTTGGTAAATCCGGCATGTTCCGCGATTTTATCAACGGAAGCACCGTGAAAACCTAACTGAGCAAAGGTCTCGGTGGCTGAGTCTATGAGCAATTGCCGTGTTTCCTTTTTGCGCTCTTCCTGGGTTAATCTGCGTCTGTTCATTCAACATCCTCCTTCTCTTGACAAGCATACCATGTAGAATTAACATTCCATATAGTATTTAAATCCTTTTTGGTATGTAAGATACAAATGGCAGTTTTGTAGGAATTAACCGTCTACTATGTCATGCTATTTTGGAGTACGATATAATAGATCATCTTGTTAAAGGGGAAAGTTTACGAATGCAAAGGGAAGAAAGCGTTACAGCGCAGAACCGGCCTTTTTCCACGATTTTGGCGCAAACGGTTAAAACGGGAATTATTAAATCAAATTTGATTCCGATGTTTGCTGGCTTGACATTGGCATTATATACGTATCATTTTAGTTTGATTGACAAGCTGCCAGAGATATTATTTGCTACGATTGGCTCTATCTTAATCATGGGCGCAGCAGGAGCATTTAACAACGTGTACGATCGAGATATCGATTCCGTCATGGAGCGGACGAAGAACAGGCCTACGGTGACAGGGGAAATATCAGCGAAGACCGTTTTATGGCTTGCTGCATGGATGACGATTTTTGGTTTAGTGGCGCTTGCTATGGCGACACCATTGGCAGCTTTTATCGGTTTTCTCGGACTGTTTTTCTATGTGGTGCCATACACCATGTGGACCAAAAGAAGGACCATTTACAATACGGAGGTAGGGAGTATTTCTGGGGCAATGCCACCGTTGATCGGATGGGCAGCCATTCATCCAGACATCACGCATCCTGCTATTTTGGGTCTTTTTATCATCATGGTTATTTGGCAAATGCCTCACTTTTATGCAATCGCGATTCGCAAGCATGATGAGTACAAGGCTGCCAACGTTCCTATGCTACCGGTTGTCAAAGGTGCGAGACGAACCTACATTCAAACGAATGTTTACTTGGTTGTATTAATTGCGAGTAGTTTTCTATTCTGGTCGTTAAGCGCTGGTCTTACATTGATGGCCCTGCTTTTGAATATTTTATGGCTTGTTCTGAGTGTTTTTGGATACCGTAAAATGGATTCGCAGAAATGGTCAAAAACGATGTTTATTTATTCCCTGATTCATATGACGGTGCTGTTCTCGACTGTGATTATTTACTCGCTGATGGGCATTATCTTTAAGCTGTAAATGGGAATGGATCATGGATCAATCGAGCTGCCTTCTTCTCGAAGGTAGCTTTTTTGTTGAGAAAAACCCGTTCAATAGATGATTCTCTTGCCTTTTGGCAAAAATGGGCGCATGAGATAGGAACGAATACCCATCGCCACTTCATAAATCTAGAGTAGTTCCCATGAAGTGTCGGAGGTGAAAATAGATGGATGAGTTTAAAAACGAGCTAAAAAAATTAAAGGCATCTGAAATAAAAGCGGATAAAGTACAGCGTTGGGACAAACAAAAAATGAATGAAGCGACGCTAGTTCGAAGCCGGTGTGGTGGTTGTGGAAGGTGCGGTGGTTGTTTTAGATGTGGCTGTGGTCGTTGTAGTCGATGCAATTGCTCCTGCTCGTGTAGCTGCTCCTGTTCTTGCTCCTGCTCTTGCAGCTGTAGCTGTTCCTGCTTCTGCACTTGCTTCTTCCCCTGCTTTATCCCGATTAATCGAGATTAATCACTACTCAAATGAAGCCCCTGCCAATCGTTTGTCTTGGCAGGGGCTTTGTTTTTCAGCTGGAATGTGAGACAAAGAGTGCTACATAAAATAGGTGTGACATTGTTTTGTCGCAAATGGGCTCATTTCACAAAGGTAGGGGGAGGAGAATGGATAAGCTGAATCCTTCGATGCGCATAAAGGTGAAGCGGGATACGGTATATGTACCCGATTCAGACGGAAGTGTATATTTTCGCAATAACATCGGAACTTTCCGCATGAAGGGTGACATGATCGATCGATGGGTAGACCAGTTAATGCCCATGTTTAATGGGGTGCATACGCTGGAGCAATTGACCGACGATTTGCCACAAGAATACCAGCAGCAAATATTCCAGGTGGCCGGTACTCTTTTGGAAAATGGATTCCTTCAGGATGTGAGCCTAGAGCAACCACATGACCTATCACCTGAGGTCATGTCGAGGTATGCAGCACAGATTGAATTTTTGGACCAGTTAGGCGGATCGGGAGGATATCGGTTTCAAAAATATCGAACGGAAAAAGTATTGGTGATCGGAGCAGGTTCCTTTCTCCTTTCTGTCATCCATGCATTGCTGGAATCGGGATGCGTTCAATTCTCTTACGCAATAACGGATGAGACCTCGACTAATCGTGAGCGGTTAGAGGCGATCATCGAACATTCGCGTAGGAAAGACCCACACGTAAAGCTGGATGAGCTTATGCTGGCGTCGTGGGGGTATGCCGAGTGGTCAGAGGCCATCGAGCCTTTCACTGGTATTTTGTACGCGTCAGCAAACGTAAACAAGGAAGAAGTTAGTGTAATCGAATCCGCGTGCAGAGAGCGGGAGAAGGTGTTCGTCCCGGCGTTATTTGTCTTGCAAAAAGGAATGGTAGGGCCGCTGATTCAACCACAGTCAGGGGCTTGCTTTGAATCGGCTTGGCGTCGTGTGCATCGACAAGCTCTATGTGCGGACCCCGAACAACACCCATATTCCATGACAGCTGCAGCCATGCTGGCGAACATCGCTGTTTTTGAATGGTTCAAATCTATTTCAGGTGTTAATGAAGCGGAGGACTCCAACAAAATTTATTTGCTTAATCTGGAGACGTTAGAAGGAAGTTGGCAGTCATACTTGCCTCACCCGATGCTCAATGAAGATTTGAGCATGTTTGTATTGGATGAGAGAGAACTTGAATCACGGTTATCCAAAGAGGCAGAACAGAAAGAAAGTCTATTGTCTCTGTTTCCTTCATGGACCTCCTCTGATACCGGAATTTTTCACCGCTGGGATGAAGGAGAGCTTACCCAGCTACCGCTGACTCAGTGTATGGTGACAGCAGTTGATCCTGTGGCAGATGGTCCTGCTGAGCTGTTGCCAACTGTCGTATGCGCCGGTTATACCCATGACGAGTCACGAAGAGAAGCAGGGTTGCTTGGGGCTGAGATGTATGTGGGGAGAATGGTGAACCACCTTACTGTACAAAATACGGCTGTTCCAGTTGAGATAGAGGGCAACATTGGGATTGGAGCAGGAGAAACGGCAGCAGAAGGTTTATGCCGAGCGTTACGGCATTGTTTGACACTCACGTACGTAGCAGAAAGGAATGGGCGACAACCAACAGCTAGACCTGTGAATCCTGACTCAATTGCTGATGAACAGTCCCAGTTTTATTTACGGTCTTTCGCGACATTAGGTGAGAAACCAACGATTGCGAAGGGGCATGACGTGTACGGATTTCCGGTTTATTGGGTGGGAACACGCACTGGTTGGCATGGAAGTGTCGGACTACAAGAGCGAGATGCCTTGCGTAAAGCATTGATGTACGCCTTGCATCGCGTCCAGGATCAATCAAGGCATTTGTCCAAATATGTGCTGTCAGCGCAATCTGTTGCATTGACGGGTGAAACAATGGAGCTGGCACTCACCACTAGCATAGAAGAGTCGGAAGTGGAAGTCTGGAAGCAAGCAGTGGATGTACTAGCCCATCACCATAAAAAGCTGTTGATCATGAATGCGGCGATGGAGCCTTTTTTGGAGGAAGACCTCGGCGGGGTGTTTGCTGTGATGCTCTCTGGGGAGGTGCTTCCATGAGTGCGGAGATCATGGTCATCGGGGATGGGATATTGGCAGAGCTGGTTTCAGAACGTCTGATGACAGATTACCGCGTGTGGCGGAGTGAGAATATAGAATCCGTGTCTGGCGATTTTGATTTGGCCCTGCTGTTGCACGATACGTATCACCCTTCCGTACATCTGCAGGCAGAAAAGCATTTCCACCAAACCCATATTCCATGGTTGCGTGGCTTTGTTTCATTTGGAGAAGCGGTTGTAGGTCCACTTGTGCGTCCAGGTCAAACAGGGTGCTCACAGTGTTCCGATATGCGGCGCTTGATGGCAGGACGGGATCGCAAAGAGATGTGGAAGGTGCAACACAAGCTGAGAGAGAAAGGCGGTATCCATCGAGATCCGTGGTCATCCCGAACTGGCTTGCTGCAGGTGGCACAGCACGTAATCGCGGAGGTTGAACGTATCGTTGAAGGAAGGCAGGCGCAGCTATCAGACCATATCCAATTCATAGATTTACAAACATTGACAAGCACGCGCCACTTCTTTTTACCGAATCCGTTGTGTCCAATATGTATGCATTTGCCGGAAGATTCAGAGGAGCGGGCAAGAATACGGTTGCAGCCTAACATGAAGCGAAGTCCTGATCACTACCGCACAAAATCGATAGCAGAATTGCAACAAGCACTGACGTCTGAATATTTGGATTCCCGTACCGGATTTTTGAATGCGAAAGTACGTGATCTTGTCTCCGTTTTTGCAGATGTGAGCGTCAATCTTCCTTTGTTTTCTCATGACGAGGGTACGGCGGGCAGGTCAGTCTCATATACGGATAGTGAGTTAACGGCAATTTTGGAGGGAATGGAACGATATTGTGGGTTGATGCCGCGTGGCAAGAGGACGATGGTTCGTGATTGCTATGCAAATCTTGCACCGCATGCACTTGACCCGACGACAGCAGGAACTCATACCGAAGAGCAGTATGCCCTTCCTGATTTTCCTTTTCAACCGTTTGATGCCACGCGAGAAATGAACTGGGTATGGGGTTATTCCTTTAAGCAAGAACGACCGATTCTGGTACCAGAGCTAATGGCTTACTACAGTATGGGATTCGGAGAGGGAGTTGTATTTGAGACCTCTAATGGTTGCGCCTTGGGTGGCAGCCTGGAGGAGGCGATATTTTACGGCATTTTGGAGGTGGTGGAGCGCGATGCTTTCCTCTTGACCTGGTATGCCCAATTGCCATTGCCACGCCTCGATCCGGCTACTGCCAACGATCGCGAATTGCTTTTGTTAATCGACCGAATGCAAACTGTCACGAATTATGATTTGTACTTGTTCGATGCGACGATGGAAAACGGCATTCCGAGTATCTGGACGATTGCGAAAAACCGCGGCAAGGAAGGACTGCACCTCGTCTGTGCAGCAGGAGCGCATCCCGATCCTATCCGTGCTGTAAAAAGCTCCATTTACGAAACAGCCGCTATGCTACTGACATTGACCGAGAAATACGAAGCGAATCGAGAAAAATATTTACGCATGCTCAACGACTCGTCCCTCGTGAAAAAAATGGATGATCATGCCATGCTGTATAGCTTGCCTGAAGCAGCGGAGCGCTTATCCTTCCTGCTGAATGAGTCTCGCCCCATGGTCTCATTCGCTGAACAATTCCCGGCCAGAAGGAAGCATCATGACTTAACAGACGATTTGCGGGATTTGCTCGAAGTGTTTCAGCAGCTAGACCTCGATGTCATTGTGGTGGATCAAACGACACCAGAGGTCAGTCGCCACGGATTATCCTGCGTACGTGTCTTGATTCCCGGCATGCTGCCGATGACATTTGGCCATCATCTCACGCGAGTAACCGGACTGGAGCGAGTATTGCAGGTTCCTGTAAAGCTGGGCTACGCGAAGCAACCACTGCGTGTAGAAGAATTGAATCCATATCCACATCCGTTTCCATAACATGCATGTGGGAGTGAGCCGGATGAGTCTCGATGATTTTTTGTACCGCCTTCACTTTGATATGGAAAAGTCCAGGCCACATGACCTCGAAGTCGATTGGGAAGATGCTCCACTGTCATACAAGTTGTACAGGGGACTACCTGTCATACAACTGCCGAGTGAAGTGCCATTTACACTCGACGAGCAAACGGTAGGGCAAGAGCTATCTCTCAACCAATTGGGTGCGTGGTTATGGTATAGCTATGGACTTACGCAGTTCAGTCAATCTTTGTCAGCCATGACTTCGCCTGATGCAATGACTGAGCTGTTGCAGCCCTTTGTCACGAAAAGAAGACCGATTCCGTCTGGTGGAGCTCTCTATCCAAGCGAGCTGTACGTGTATGTGAAGCTGCCAAATATGACTCACGGGCTTTATCATTACGATGCGGCTCACCACCGACTCGTTCAATTGCGCGAAGGTAATTATGATCACTTCCTCACCAGCGCATTGGGCGGCAGGTGCTCAGTGAATGCTTGCTTTGGCGTTGCTTTTGTTTCCATTTATTTCTGGAAAAACTTTTTTAAGTATGATGACTTTTCCTATCGGCTGCAGGGACTGGATTCGGGCGTACTGATTGGACAAATGCAGGAAATGGCAAAGCAGTTCGGTGTTTCGACTGCGGTACACTATCAGTTCCTGGATCGAGCGATGAATGAACTGCTGGGCTTGTCAGCGGATCAAGAGAGTGTATATGCTGTTCTTCCCTTAACAGTTCAAGCAGAAGGGGTGTGGTCGTCACATACACCGAGGAGAGAATCCTCTGGGACGCTGATTAGGGAGCTGCCTGAACGAAAGCATGTGCATGTGAACTGGTCACAAAGGATGAGAGAATATCCCATGCTCTTGCAAATGAATGAAGCTGCTATGCTGGAATCTACGCTTTCGTTCACTCGTTATACCAATGCTTTCTTCACGAGTGGGGAACCAGTTGCGGAGGAGAGAATCATTCTTCCGCGTGTGCAGCAACCAGGCTACGATCTGGCACAATTTTGCCGAGAGCGCTTTTCACCGGAAATGGACTTTGTGCGGAGGAAGACAGACCATAATCAGGTAGCGAGTATACTCGAGAAAACAATGAGCGTCCTCGCGTATCCGAATGATTTGGACGGTCCTCAGGAGGAGGGAGCTTGGGAGAGGCTCGCTTTATATGTCTATATTTATCAAGTAGAGGGATTGCCAGATGGTGCATACCGATATGAACCTCGGGAGCACGCTCTTTATCCGATTGTGTATGGTGATTTACGCGCACGTCTTCAAGATGGAATGACATTGGACAACGTGAATCTGTATCAGGTGCCGCTCTGCTTCCATGTGGCTGGCAAACGAGATCATTTGATCAATCAGTTAGGGTATAGAGGGTATCGCATCCAGCAGATGGAGGCAGGAATCGTCGTGCATCGTTTGCTTTTGGCGGCATTCATGTGTGGAATGGGTGGCCATCCGCTACTCGGATTTGATGTGCGCAATTGTGATGACCTATACAATCTGGAGGCGGAAGAGGAAACGTGCCTGATTCAAATACCAGTCGGACACTATCGACCCCGCGCCAGATTGCAGGGCGGACTACATGGATAATTAACATGTAAGACCCGAGTCGCTATGACCCGGGTCTTGTTGTTATTCCCCTACGATTTCCTTGATTCCTTCCACCAATCGTTCGATTTCCTCGTTGGTATTATACGGTGCCAGACCAGCTCGTATCCAGCCGCCGCTATCATGGATTCCTAAGCAGTTGGCAAGCGTAGTGGCGTAAAAATCTCCGTCCGCAACGAAAATACTATGCTTCTCGCACAGCTGCTCGCATACTTGCTGCGGGGTGAAGCCTTCGATTCGAAAAGCGATCGTCGGTGTTTTCGCGACATCGTCCTTTGCTTGGTAGAGAGTGACTCCCTTCATCCCGCCAAGAGCTTTACGCAGCTTTTCTGCCAGCTGATTCTCATAGGCTTCGATCGCCTCATAGCCAGAGCGGATTTGCTCAATGAAGGTATCTCCTGAACCTAGCGAAGCAATCAATTCAATAGCAGGTCTGATCCCTGCGATGCCCTCGTGATTTTGCGTCCCGGTCTCCAGCTTGTCTGGGTAAGAAGCGGGGGCGGGAACCAATTTGTAGACGTCCAGTGCTTCGAAAATTTCCTTTCGGATGACAGCAATGCCAACATGCGGGCCAAAAAATTTGTAAGCCGAACAGAGCAGGATATCGGCTCCAATCTCATCACGATGGATGGAGAGGTGAGGGACCGCATGGACGGCGTCCACGGCGACAATGACGCCTTTGGCACGTGCTTTATGGGAAATGGCAGCGAGATCATTGATCGTTCCAATTGCATTGGAGGCTAGCCCTACAGCAATGAGCTTCGTTCGGGAAGTGAGGAGCGTATCGAGCTCGTCGATTTGTAAGGTAAGTGTCTCGCGATTCACCTTTAGCCAGCGCACCGTCATTCCACGATCAGCGGCAACAGTCAGCCACGGGTCAACATTCGCGCGGTGATCCAGCTCGGAGACGATGAGTTCATCCCCTTCCTTCCAATGACGACCTAATGCACGGGCAATGGCAAAGGTCAGTGTGGTCATATTCGCTCCGAAGGCTACTTCCTGCGGTTTCGCCTGAAAGAGGTCTGCTACTGCTTGCTTGGCATCTGCGAGTATTGTTTCTGTCTCTTTGCTGGTCGGAAAGGAGCCGTGCAAATTCGCTCCACCGTTTGCCATATAGCTGTAAATCGCGTCCATTGAAGCTTTTACGACCTGAGAGCCGCCTGGGCCATCCAAATAGACGACTTGCTTGCCGTTGTATGTTCGTTGCAGAGCGGGAAATTGTTCCCGGACCGCTTGAATGGGGAACCGTTCCGTTGAGACTTCTAACCTCCAGTCGTTGGAATGCATAAAATGGCCAGGGGGATATTCGAAGACACATTCAGCTTGAAGAGAGAAGCCGAGCTTGCGGCAAATGGCGTTCGATGCAGGGTTGTCTACTGAAGGGTAAGCATGGATGAACTTGTGTCGTCGTTCTTTGTTGATGAGAGTGACGACTGAGGATAAGGCAGCGGAAGCAATTCCTTTTCCCTGGAATGGCGGGAGGACACTCCAGCCTACTTCGTATACGTTCTCACCTTGCCAAACGCGGTCCCAATAGCCGATGCTCCCGACACGGATTTGATCTGGCAGCAAAACGATGCTGAACATTTTGCCGGTCAGCTGACCGTCCCTGTTCACGTATCGCTTGTGCCGAACGAGGAGCTGTTCCTCTGTCTCTGGACCTCCAAGATGCTCCATCATGTCAGGCGCATTCAACAGACGCAACAAGGAAAGATCGTCTTCTGTCCATGGCTGAATCCGAACGAGCGCAGTGTTAATCGTCGTGGACATTTTTTCACTCCTTACCAACTGGATTTTCCGTGATGACCAAAATCATTTGTTATCTCTCATTATTCGTAAAAAATTCAAATTAATCAATCTTCAATTCGTGTGAGAAGGCAATCTGGAAAATTGTGATATAATGGTAGATGCCCGAGAGCTTCGCTTGATCTCGGAGTATTCGAATGAGTAGCTGAGGTGTAGGAATAGACCCTTTCTGATAAAACAAAACGGCCAACATAAATATACGGTCTTCCAGCGGCAAAAAACGCTACAAGGAATGAAGAAAAGCGGAGGGGTACCAGTAAAATGAGTACTAAACGAATTGATACGCAAAGACTCATGCTAATTCCATTTACACACAGAATCGCGACGAATATTTTGCGGGAAAATTACGAAGAGTTAACGGATATGGGGCTTACACTAGGCAAAGGCTGGCCTGATCAGGATGCAATCGACACAATGCCCAAAATCATGAAAGCGCTCGACTTGGTAGGGGAACCGACTGGGTTTGAATCGTGGATGATTATTTCAACAGATGGCATGAAGATCATAGGTGATGCGGGTTTCAAGGGAAGGCCGAACGCAGAAGGAGAAGTGGACATCGGCTATGGAATAATTGAAGCCGAGCGAAAAAAAGGCTACGCGATTGAAGCGGCTACAGGGCTAGCAAATTGGGCATTGTCGCAGCCGGAAGTGAAAAAGATAACAGCGAAATGCTTGCTCGATAACATAGATTCAGCCAAAGTTTTAGTGAAAATGGGTTTTGAGGAAATAAAGAGAGACGATACAATGATTTACTGGTCCAAGCAGTAGGAATGCCTGCTAGAATAGTGTCAATGATAGACACGAAAAAAGGACGCATACATGGCAGTCCTTTTTTTGTAACCCAAGTCTTCCTTCTTTCGTATTGAAAGATAAGGAAAAGATTATCGCTTTTCATTGAACTATGTGGAGCGTGTCTCTATACTGGAGAGATAAGCTTTGGATCATAATTGTGAGGGATAGCATGCAGAACTGGATGACCCAAATTATTGAACAATATAGTTACTTCGGTATCTTACTCATGATGGCACTGGAAAACGTCTTTCCACCCATACCATCGGAGGTAATCTTGACCTTTGGTGGATTTATGACGACGAAATCATCCTTAACCGTCTTTGGCGTAATCGTGTCAGCAACAATCGGTTCGGTGTTGGGGGCGATCATGCTCTATGGAATCGGTTATTACTTGGATGTGCAAAAAATAGAAAGGATCGTAGAGAGATGGGGGCATCTTCTGCGGATTAAAACGGCAGATATCCATAAGGCGAATGAATGGTTCGACCGATACGGATACTGGACGATCTTTTTTTGCCGGATGATCCCATTGATCAGAAGTCTTATCTCGATTCCTGCTGGCATGACCAAGATGAATTTCGGGTTGTTTTTGCTGTTTACAACGCTGGGGACATTCATCTGGAACATTGCGCTGGTGATGCTCGGTAACATGCTCGGGGAATCGTGGGAGGAGATTCTGTACTACTTCGATCTCTATTCCAATATCGCCTATACGGTGCTCGCGATTGCGGGGATAGGCTTCCTTATTATTTTCTTCCGCAAGCGAAAAGCAAATGCCTAACGAATTCAAACCATCTTTCCATTATGGGAAGGTGGTTTTTTTCAATCAGATGAGCAACAGGTAAACATATTATAAAAAGTTGTAATTTTCTTGCAAATACAAGTCCAAGAAAATGCGGTAAGGTGTAGGGGAGGGAGTAGATCCTTATTTCTTGATGCTGGGGGAGATGGAGCTTGATCGATTTATTACTGGTAAACGGCGTTGTCATCACCATGGACAAGGAACGTCGCGTATTGCAGGATGGTGCAGTTGCCATTGATAAAGGAAGAATTCTGGAAGTAGGCGACACACACTTGCTGAAAGAGAAGTATCCCGCGCAAAAAGTAGTCGACTGCGCTCATCATTGTATCCTGCCAGGCTTTGTCGATGCACATGGTCACGGTGGGCATTCGTTGTTCAAAACCATTGCGACAGACAATATCACCGACTGGATGCCGATCATGACCAACACGTACAAGCACTACGTGACGGACGACTTCTGGTATTACGAAGGCAAGCTGTCAGCGTTGGAGCGGTTGAAGGCCGGAATTACGACAGGTGTGAGTGTTTTGGGCTCCATGCCGCGTTCGGATGATCCGATTTTTGCCTTGAATCATGCCAAAGCATACAATGAGGTCGGTGTTCGTGAAATCGTAGCAACTGGACCGTGTAATCCGCCGTGGCCGCATCCATTCAGCCGTTGGGTCGATGGGAAAAAGGTAACGAAGGAAGTCACCTATGAACAGGTGCTAGCCGGAGCAGAAGCAGTGATTGAAGCCCTGAATCACGCCAATAACGATAAAACCAGAGCATACATAACCCCGTTTGTCATTGTGACCTCCGTCAATCCGTCCTATCCGACACCTGCCGACCAGTTGTTTGGATTAACTGAATTCGACCGGTACCAAGCACGCAAAATCAGGGAGATTGCGAAAAAGTACGATACCCGTATCCATTCAGACGCTTTTGGCGGAATGATTCACCTCGCAATTCAAGACAAAGAGTACGCGCTGCTCGGTCCAGATGTTCACTTGCAGCATTGTCGGGGAATTTCTTTTGACGAGGCGAAAATATTGGCCGAAACAGGAACGAATGTGAGTGCTTCCCCTGGCTTTGGCCAAATTAATGCACGTACACCGATTACCGAGCTCTTGGAGATGGGAGCGACCGTGGCAATCACGACCGACGGAACTTCACCGATGACGCCATTTGACATGTTCCAGGCGATGCGCAGAATGCAGCTGTTACAGCAAGCCGCGCTGCGGGATTATTACTACCTCCCGCCAGGTAAGCTTCTGGAAATGGTGACAATCGATGCGGCGCGTTGCGTGGGCTGGGACGATGAGCTTGGATCGCTTGAGGCTGGCAAAAAGGCTGATGTCATTACAGTGAATATGCATCAAGCCCACCTGAATCCAGAGAACATGCACGTCCATCGGGTCGTCTATCAGGCGGTTGGCGGAGACGTGAACCATGTCATCGTCGATGGTGAGTTGATTATGGAAGAGCGTAACGTATTGACTGTGGACGAAAAGGTTATTTTGAAAGAAGCAAATGAGGAAGCAAATCGTACGATCGAGCGAGCTGGTCTGGAAAAATACATGCAGCCAAGCAAGTATTTCTGGGGACATGCACGGGCTTATTTGGACGAGAGAAGATTCGATCCAACCAAGTTATAGGTTAAACAGCTACTGCACATAAAATACTGTCACTGCATTGAATAGGAGAAGGTGCCCGCCGCCTTCTCTTTTTTCATTTTATTATAGTTGACAAAAACGATAGGATTAATCATTATTTATTCATAATCCCCATCGACAAAGTTGGAATAAAAAAGAGGTGCAACCATGTATCTGACTATTGGTAATGTTACGAAACATTTTGTGAATGAGCACCAAGAGAAAGTAAAAGTTCTGGATGATATCAATCTGGAGGTCGAAAAAGGCAGTTTCGTTTCCATAGTAGGTCCCTCAGGGTGTGGCAAATCGACATTGCTTTACCTAATAGCTGGCTTGGATCAACCAGACAGCGGAGACATACTCGTTGCTGGCAAAAAAGTGACGAAGCCCGGTCCTGACCGGGTCGTGGTTTTTCAAGAAGCAGGGTTGTTTCCATGGCTGACGGTTTTAGAAAATGTTACATACGGCTTGAAGCTGAAAAAAATGTCTGAGACAAAAGCCAACGAAAAGGCGCTGGAAGTGCTGAAGATGGTGCATTTAAGCAAATATGTGCACTCCTATCCACACCAGCTCTCAGGGGGGATGAAGCAGCGTGTGGCCATAGCCCGGGCACTTGTCATGGAGCCTGACATTCTGTTGATGGATGAACCGTTCTCGGCACTGGATGAACAGACGAGGATGGTCCTTCACAAAGAGCTCCTGGAGATTTGGCGGAAGACCAAGGTCACAATATTTTTCGTTACCCATAATATTCGTGAGGCTGTTCTCCTCAGTGAAAAGATCGTCGTGTTTGCCACACGACCCGGCAAAATCAAGGAGACCATTACGGTTCCTACACTGCGAGATGGTGTGATGCCAGACAGTGTGACATTGAACACGGAGCAAAAGGTGCTATCGATCCTGCAAGAAGAGATAGAAAAAGTGCTGAAGGAGGAAATGGGGAATGATTACAGCTTTAAGACGGGTCATCTTCATCGCCATGATAGCGGCGATATGGGAAGTCACATCTAGATTATCCGGACTGCCATCGTTTATGTTTCCCAGCTTGACCCAGGTTTTCGAAACACTCGTAAACGGCTTGATTAGCGGACAAATTACCGCAGCGATTGGGAAAAGTATGGGACGAATATTGCTGGGCTTTGTCATCGCCATCGTCGTTGGACTTATATTAGGCTATTTCATTTGGAGATATAAGCTCGTGGAAGATACGCTTGGCTTTGTTGTGACGGCTCTCCAGTCCATCCCGAGTATCGTCTGGTTCCCGCTTGCGATTATTTGGTTCGGCCTCAATGACTTTTCGATTCTTTTCATCGTAACCATTGGCGCGACCTGGACGATGACTGTCAATGCAACCAGTGGTTTTAAAAATGTCCCGCCCCTTTATCAGCGGGTAGCCAAAACATACGGTTCTTCTGGCTTTCACTTTGTACGAACCGTGATTCTTCCTGCATCCGTCCCGCAAATCATCTCTGGTCTGCGAATCGCCTGGGCTTTTTCCTGGAGGGCACTTATGGCCGGTGAATTGCTAGGTGGAGGTGGTGGACTGGGTCAATTGCTCGAAATGGGACGGTCGCTTGGACAAATGGATTTGGTTATCTCTGTCATGATCATTATTGCGATTATCGGTACGATCGTCGATAACGTCGTCTTTTCACGCATCGAGCGCAATGTACAGATGAAGTGGGGAGTCCATTAATACGTAAAACAGAGAAGAGGAGTGTGTCGTCGATGTTTAAAAAAATGATCAGTACCATTTTGGCATCCATCTTCGTAGTAGGAATGGTCAGCGGGTGTGCGCAGAGCAGTACCCCATCTGGTGAAAAAGAAGTGAAGATCGGGTATTTCCCGAATCTGACGCATAGCTCTACGATCATTGCGCTGGAGAAAGGATACTTCAAGGAGGCCTTCGGTGCTGATGTGCAGATTCAAACGAAAACAGTCGCCAATGGCGGATTGTTCATGGAAGCGATGGCAACGAAAGCAATTGACGTAGGGACAGTGGGGCCGGGCCCGTTGTTGAACTTTTATGTCAAACATCCAGGGTATCGCCTGATTTCTGGTGCCGTAAATGGCGGCGCAGTCCTCGTTATGAATGGATCTAGCAACATTACGAAACTAGAAGATTTGAAAGGCAAGAAAATCGCCATTCCGGTAATCGGCAGCACACAGGATGTTATGCTCCGTAAAGCATTAAACGATGTTGGTCTGAAACCGACAACGAACGGTGGAGATGTGGAACTGTATGCCGCAGCACCAGCAGATACAGCAGCCTTGTTCGTGCAAAAATCCATTGACGGTGCAGCGACACAGGAGCCATGGGGATATGTACTGGAAAGCAAGGCCGAGGGAAAACTGCTTCTGGATTGGGATCAATTCGCCTGGGGAAAAGAATCTACCAATACAGTGGTGGCAGCCAGCGATGAATTTCTGAAAAAAGAGGGACTGGCAAAAGCCTACCTGCAAGCACACAAAAAAGCAGTGAAATTCATCCAGGATCATCCCGAGGAAAGCCAACAGTTGATCATTAAGCATTTGAAAGACTTAACAGGTAAAGAATTGAGCAAAAAAGAAGTGCAGGCAGCGTTTTCCCGCCTGGAAGTAACAACGGCTGTCAATGAAAAAGTCATTCAGGAAATGGCAGATATCAGTAAGGAAGCCGGGTATATAACCAGTAATAAAATTGACGGCTTGATTGATTTGAAATATTTAGAAGAAGCGAATTAATATCGGTTGGTGAAGACGGCGATTCAGCAGGAGGAACACGGGGTGGGAAGGAATTAGATGGGAAAGGAGGTCATGCCACGATGAAACCACAGGATCAAGGAAGCAAGGAACAGACACAGATTCATACTGACTTTCAAAAAGAAATGTCGTACGGCGACTATTTACAGCTGGACCAAATCTTATCCAGCCAGCATCGACAATCCACCCATCATGATGAAATGCTGTTTATTATCATTCATCAGGTGAGTGAGCTATGGATGAAGCAAATTTTGCATGAACTGTCTGCAGCAAATGAGTGCATCAAAAATCACGATCTAGAACCAGCTTTCAAAATGTTCGCGCGCGTCTCGCGTATCCAGCAGCAATTGATCAAGTCGTGGGATGTCCTTTCTACATTAACCCCAGCGGATTATCTCCAATTCCGTGACAAGCTGGGCCATTCGTCCGGTTTTCAATCCTATCAAAACCGACTGATAGAATTTAAGCTAGGATATAAGAACCAGCATGTCCTCGCGGTGTATGCGCATCAGGCAGAGCTTCACGGCCAAATGAGCACGGCCTTGCAGGAGCCAAGTATTTACGATGCTGCGATCAGTGAAATGGCTGCTCGTGGTTTACCGATTGATCCGGAATGCTTGAACCGCGATTGGTCACAGCCGTATCAACCAAATGAGAGTGTGGAGAAAGCGTGGCTAACCGTGTATCGCAATGTGCACCAGTATTGGGACTTGTACGAGCTGGCAGAAAAGCTGGTGGACATCGCCAGCCAGCAGCAACAATGGCGTTTTAACCATATGACGACGGTTGAGCGTATCATTGGGCAAAAACCAGGAACAGGTGGGTCATCTGGTGTTACCTACTTACGCAGAGCACTCGATCATCGCTTTTTCCCGGAGCTTTGGAGCTTGCGGACACAGTTGTAACAAGTCTGTTCAAACGAATAAGCTTCACAATGAGAAAAGCGTCTTGGCGACCCAGGACGCTTTTTGCCTATGGTACTCATTTCACATCCTTTCACATATTCTTCCTAATATTGGGTACAAATACCCTTCATTTCCAAACAAACATATGTTTTCATTTTTGGGGTAGACCTTTTTGATTAAGAACAACGAGAAACGGAGTGGGCATTTGGATGGAAACGATGAAGCCACCTATGGAAGTGTTATATGCGACACAGCTGAATGCGTTGCGATCCAATGATACAGGAGCAAAGCCTCCCAATTGGCTGATGTCACCCAGAGCAGTGCGCGACTTTATTTTAGGAACGGATGAACCGCTCTCATATGAAGGAGAGAGTATAGAGATTACCAAAAAGTTTTACGGAGACGATGTGCTGATTGAACGCGCGATCGTTACGTTGGCAGGTAATCGAGGCTTGATGCTCGTCGGTGAACCTGGTACGGCGAAGACGATGCTGTCTGAGCTGTTGTCAGCGGCCATCTCTGGTACGAGCACCAACACGATTCAAGGCACCGCTGGAACGACAGAGGATATGATCAAATACTCCTGGAACTACGCGATGCTGCTGGACAAAGGTCCTTCCCTGCAAGCACTGGTTCCTTCACCCTTATACACAGGGATGAACAAAGGGATCATTACAAGGTTTGAAGAGATTACACGTTGCCCTTTTGAGGTTCAGGACGTGTTGATTAGTATTTTGAGTGACAAGGTGATGAACATCCCCGAGCTGTCAGACGGAATCCTGTTTGCCAAGCCCGGTTTTAATATCATTGCAACAGCAAACCTGCGAGACAAGGGCGTCAATGAAATGAGCAGCGCGCTCAAACGTCGTTTTAACTTCGAGACGATCGCGCCGATTAACCATGTGAAAATGGAAGCGCAAATTATCGAGTCTCAAGCAAGAGTGATCTTGCAGCAAAGTGGTGTCGACATCGAGATCGACCGCGATGTGGTAGAAATCCTGGCGACGACGTTCATGGAGCTGCGTACGGGCGAGACAAAGGAAGGGTACAAAATCGATTCGCCTCAATCGGTGATGAGTACAGCAGAAGCCGTGTCCGTTTATGTCCAAAGTGCGATGACATCCCATTATTATGATGGCAGGTCCATTTCTATGGATCGACTGGTGCAAAACATGCTGGGAGCGGTCGTCAAGGAAAACCAAAAGGACGCAAACATCCTGAAAACCTACTTTACCAAAGTGGTTAAAGAACGGGCAAAGGAAGAGGGTCTATGGGGAACTTACTACAACGAGAAGAAATGGATCAAATAAAATCTTTGGTTGAAGAAGAGGTTTACAACCTCAGCAAACAGGTCGTCTATTTCCCGGTTCGCCATCATAGTCCTGCCTGCTCGTTTCATTTGAAGAAAACGATCGAAGAGTACCAGCCGGAAATCATTTTGATTGAAGGCCCTGATCATAGCAACCATATCATTCCGATCTTGACGGATGAACGGACGAAGCCTCCTGTGAGCATTTATTACGCGTACGCTTCCGGGGAGCAAAAATACGTCTGTTACTTTCCGTTTCTTCTATATTCGCCGGAATATGTGGCCTTGGTCGAAGCGAAACGACGGCAGATTCCCGCTGTTTTCATTGATCTGAGCTATGGAAGTCGCCTGGAGAGCCTGGAAGACGGTCATGATTTGAAGAAGAAGAATGAAAAGCTGTCCTATCACGATGAGCGAATGCTGGCAGGCTCACAGTTTATCCAACGCTTGTGTCACACGATGAAATGCCGGAACTTCGATGAGCTCTGGGAAAAGGTATTTGAGCTAGATGGTATCCGCAAAAACACAAAGGACTTCGTCAAAGATGTTTTTGCATACTGCTATTTGTCGCGAAAATGCTATGACGACGCCACATTGGAATCGGAAGGTGATCTGATTCGTGAAGCGCATATGCGTGAAAAAATTGCGGAAGCGAAGCAAAAGTACGCGAGAATCCTCGTCGTAACCGGGGGATTTCATACATACGGACTCATCGAGGAACGGAAGACGTCCTACACGATCCAGAAGGTGTCGGAAGAAAAAATATATCCAATGGTGTACACGTATCAGGAAGCAGATCAGCTGAATGGCTACGCCAGTGGGATGCCGTACGTTCACTACTATGAGAGTGTATGGAAGGCTCTTGAGAAGAAAGAGAGTGCACCATTCTCGAAGAGCGCCTTGATCTACCTCCCGCAACTGCTCAAAAAGCTGCGTGGCAAGGGAGAAACGACATCGACAGCAGATGCGATTGAAGCGTACAGTCTCATGAGCGGCTTGGCTGTCATACGAGAAAAACCCGAGGGTGGAGCCTATGAACTGATCGATTCTGTTCTCTCTGCTTTTACAAAGGGCGAGCGCTCGATAGCAACCTCACAGCCGATCGAGACATTGCGCGAGCTGATGACTGGGGACGGAATTGGTGAGGTAGCCCCGAACTCGCTGGACGTTCCTATCGTTCGCGATTGCAAAGACAGGTGCAAATCGCTGAAGCTCTCCATTACAACGACCGGGCGCAATCAAAAGGTGCTAGAGCTGTATGCCAAGAAGTCGCATCGCGAGGCGAGCCAGTTTTTTCACTGCATGCAGTTTTTGGGAACAGAGCTTTGTGTGAAAGAAGCCGGACCAGACTGGATGAATAACAAAAACGTCAATCTGGTGCGAGAAACATGGCGCTACAGCTATTCCTCCTTCGTCGAAGCTCGTCTGATCGAGAGCTCGGTCTACGGTGGAACCGTGAAGGAAGCAGCGGCACAAAAGCTCGCTGATATGGTAAAAGACCTGCCGCAGCACCAGAGTCATGAGCTGGCAAAATGGCTCTTGATGGCGGTCGTCATGGGATTGGAGGAGCTTGCGGATCAGCTCTTTGTATCTGTAAAAGAGTCCGTTAGGCAGGATGGGCATTTTCTCTCTCTTTGCAAGACATTAAAAACACTGACGATTCTTTTGGAGCAAAAACGGTTGTTCGGTCTTGTAGAGACAGATCGTCTGGAGCACTTGGTGGAAGAAATATACTACCAAGCTGTTACCAAAATCGTCGAGCAGGGCAACCCGAATCCGAGTGAACTGGATGAATTGGCTGATCAGCTCAAATTCTTGTACATGATGAGTGAAAAAAGGCAGGCAGATCATTCCCGAGAAATCTTCAGTGATCAACTACAGGAATTACTGCATAACGACAAGCTCCCAGCGAAACTTGAGGGGGTTGTGGTTGCGATTTTGTGTAATCTGGAAGTGGTCGAACGCGAAGAAATCTCAAGACGTGCGCGTGCCTATATGTTCGGTTCACCCGAGCAGATTTTGCATACGGCCTCGTATTTGCATGGCGTTTTTATCGTGGCCAGAGACTATCTTTTTCATCAAGAAGAAATATTGCGCGATCTGCATCAAATGATTTCTACCTTATCCTACGATGACTTTTTGCAGGTAGCTCCTGAGCTTCGATTGGCATTTACATATTTTAGCCCAATGGAAATTAGTATGCTCTCTGAAAAAGTGGCAGCTCTCTTCCAAACGACCGTAGAACAAATAACGAACCCTGTCATTGATGAGCGCACCTTGCGTGAGGCCCGCATGCTCGATCAAGCGATTAAGGAGGAGTTTGCCAAATGGAACCTGATTTGAGCCGCGAAGCCTTAAACCGCTGGCGGCTGTTGCTAGGCTCTCATGCCGAGGAATCATTGGAAGGCAGCGGGGTGTATCAATCCTCGGAGTTTTCCTATCAGGAATTAGACTCGATTCTCGAATTTTTATATAACCGTGAATATGGAGAAGAGCAGGGGTACCGGAAAGAAGGAGGCCGCGGAGAGTCTGCATTGACAGTTCCCGTCTGGCTGAACAAAATTCGCAAGCTGTTTCCCAAAAAAACGGTGGAAATTCTCGAACGGCAAGCGCTGGACCGCTATAACATGACGGAGCTGTTGACCGACAAAAAAGTGCTGGAGAGCATGGAGCCCAACATGACCCTCTTAAAAAACATCCTGCAATTCAAAGGCAGGATGAAAGGGGAGGTCGTGAAAAGCGCAAAGGAAATCGTACGCAAAGTCGTTGAGGATCTTAAGCGTCAGCTGGAAAATGAAGTCCAGACCAGCATCGTTGGTAAACGCAATCGCCATAAGCGTGGCTATACGAAGACGATGAAAAACCTGGATGTGCATAAGACGATTCGCAAGAACCTGAAAAACTACGACCGCAAAAAGAGCCGCTTTATTATCGATGAGCTGTATTTCCATAGCAACATCCAGCATCACAACAAGTGGAACATCGTCATTGTCGTGGACGAGAGCGGCAGTATGATGGACTCTGTTATTTACAGCTCGGTGATGGCGAGTATTTTTTACAAGCTCGCTGCACTAAAGACGCATCTGGTCATTTTTGATACCAAGGTGGTCGATTTGAGCGACAGACTGGATGATCCGGTAGACGTGCTGATGAGTGTTCAGCTTGGTGGAGGGACACATATTGCACAGGCGCTCAAATACGGGAGGACTCTGCTCGAAAATCCGTCCAAGACGATTTTCATTCTCGTCAGTGATTTGGAGGAAGGCTATCCCATCAAGGAAATGTACCGCCAGAGCAAGGAAATCATCGACGCGGGCTGCAAGTTTTTAGTGTTGACGGCTTTGGATTTCAGTGGAAACGCTGTTTATAACCAGCACGCAGCAAGAGTATTGAGCGACATGGGAGCAAATGTTGCCGCGATCACGCCTGACGAGCTAGCGCAGTGGATAGGAAAGGTCATCAAATAGAGAGAAGGAGGAGTAAGGAATGGTATTACGAAAGACAGACCTACATCCGGGTACGAAAAAATTTGTAGAGGAATTTATCCGTGTAAGTGATCGAAACAAGCATTTGCACGATCAAATCGCTGATTATGTCGCTGGTGACACTGACGAATGCCCGCCAATCGTGGAGGACCCGCGGTTTTACACCTATTCGCTTCGATCCGATTTTGAGAAGCTGAGAAAGCGCGGCGAGGAGCAGGCTTTCTACCGTGCGGCTGTGCTTATCTACAAGGCGAGTAACCGTTTTTATGAAAAGAAAAACGTGATGGATGAATGCTTCTTGGACCAGATAGAACTGCGAAGCATGAATGATAACGGTGATGCTGATATCCGTGAAAAAGATCAAAAAGCATTTGAGGCCATGAAAAAAACGGTCGAGCATTTCGGCCATGCTTTGTTTGCGGAATTTTTGTCAAAAGCAGCGGAGGATTATCACACAAGCATCAGCCGTGATTACTCCTCGGCATTTGATCGGGCTAAATTTTTGCTATTCATTTCGTATGCCTACTCCATTTCCCCGAGTTTACTGGAAGCAGCAAAAGTGAAGCTGGTGCCGAGCTACTATTATCTGCTTACAGGGGATACGCGCGAATTTATAAAAGAGCTGCATTCGATTGCAAAAGAAGTCGTGACCATGCAGTATTCGAGCAACAATTTACTTACGAACGAGTCGTTGTACCCTTCGTTCGTCAAAGAGAAAAAGGCTGCACTACGCGAAAAGTATTATCCGGGAGAGCAGCCCAAGGAAGGCTCCCTTTTGAATCAGAAGCATTTGAAGCGGTATATGGAGCTGGTCATCAGCTTGTTGTATTACCGCATTCATGTCAAAGGCGGGATCAATGCGTTCCTCAACAAGGAAGAGGAGATCGATCGGGAGTTGCACGATACGTTGCAAATCCTGTTCGACATGTTCCCGCTTGATATCCTGTCCGAGGATAAGCGACTGGCTGGGCTCGTGCACATGGATGAGCCTTACGACCTGCTGCTAGGACTTCGTGAGCATTTGCTTTCCCCGCCTACGCAATGGGAGAAAGTGAAGCAACTCGTTCTGGAAGACCTAACCAAATCAAGACGGGCTCTTGAACTTGCATCGATCCCAATGGTGAAGGGATATTTGTACAAAACATTGGCGGAAAATGGGGAGGATCTCTCCGGATTCCAGCCTTCTTTGGAAGGTATTGTTCAGGACGCGCTCCGACGTGCGAAGGGCTCGACCAAGCTGGCAAGCTATTTGGATGAAAAAGCGGCGCTGGAGGATGTGCTCGAACATGTGAATCTGGAGGACACGCAACTGGTAAGGCAGCAGATGATCCTGCTGAGCTTTTTGCCTGTGGATCATCCGTTTATTGCTCGACTGATCCCGTTCATGTGCCGCTACAACGACAAGTCCAATCGAAGAGTAGGTCATATGTGCTTCGCGTATGCGTTCCAGGATCGGTTGGCTGCCATCATCGAGCATTACCAGACGGATGAAGACGTAGATATCCAGGCACTTTTCTATCGGATTTTGACTCTCAAGGAGATGCACTATTATTACACAGAGGTCAATGAAGAGGTGTATCGTTCGCTGGTCGTATCGAATCCGGCAATGAGTCTGGCTCAATTTGACAAACTGGAAACGGATATTCGCGTATTTGTGCTGCAAACCCTACTAGCAGCGAAGGACACTCTGACAGTTGAATTGCGCAACGAAGCGATTCTGCTCGGATTGTCTGACAGCTCGAAGAAAGTAAGTGGCATCGCTGGTGCAGCGTTTCTTCAGGCAAAAGACAAAGAGCTCTATTTGCACGTTTATCGGACTGAGAAAAAAGCAAAGGTCAAGGAACTGGCGCTGGACGCGATTCGCTCACTGGACAATAACAAGGACATTTTCCAAGAGCTGTTGGCAGCAGAAAAGAACAATAAATTTAAAACGCTACTACAGACATTTATAGAAGCCGAGGAGCATGGTCCGGATGCGAGCCTGACCCATTTGGGCAATTTGATCGACAAACGCAAGCTCACACGGATTAAATGGATGCCGCTTGAGCGCATACCGCATCTTCGCGATCAAGAGGGCAATGAGCTGGGCCAGGAAGTGATGGAGTACATTCTGACGGCCTCGATTGAATTCCCGACAGCGCCGAACCCGCTTGTGCTTGATTTGAAACCGTCTCTGCAAGCTGCTTCTATGGCTGACTTTTCCGCTGAAGTATTGCGGACTTGGCTCGATAATGGGGCAGTCGCCAAAGAAAAATGGGTCATGCCGATCTGCGTAGCTTTCGGGGATCGTCGTATAGTCGATACGATTGGTCAGTGGATCAAAGACTGGACAGATCACTCCCGTGGTGCTTTGGCTGCGGATGGCGTTCGTGCTCTATCTTTCTCGGATGATTTGACGGCGCTGCGTCTCATCGACCAGATTAAGCGTACGATCAAGAATAGACAGGTCAAAACAGCAGCAGAAGAGGCGCTCGCCATGGCGGCAGCGAATCAGAACATTTCCGCGATGGAGCTGGAAGACCGTCTTGTTACGACGCTCGGCTTCGATGCGTCAGGAAAACAAGTGTTTGATTACGGCGATCGGACCTTCACTGTCAAGGTCAGCAACGAGCTGGAGCTGGAAGTCACGAACGACAGTACCGGAAAAGCAGTGAAAAATCTTCCCGCGCCGTCCGCAAAAGACGATCAGGAGATGGCTGAGCAGGCGCGATTGACGTTTGCCCAATTGAAAAAAGACTTGAAAAATATGGTCAAAATCCAATCTCTTCGCCTGGAGGAGTCGTTGTCCAAATCGCGTTACTGGTCGACTGCTGCATGGAAGCGTCTCTTTGTAGAGAATGTTTTGATGCAAAAATTCGCCATTGGACTCATTTGGGGTGTATACGAGGACAGCAAGCTCGTGGATACATTCCGTTATATGGATGATGGGACGTTTAACACAGTGGACGAGGATGAGTATGAGCTGGCAGATGAACAGCTCATTGGATTGATTCACCCACTGGAGCTGGACGAAGAGACATTGAGCGGCTGGCGCACGCAGCTTGAGGATTACGAGATTGCCCAACCATTCGAGCAGCTGAATCGGGAAGCGTTCCTGCCTACCGAAGAAGAGCTGAAAGCCAACGAAGTGCTGCGTCTGCCAGACGAATCGTATTCACCTACTGCATTTGCGAAAACGATGGAGAAGTTCGGCTGGGTAAAAGGGACGCCGCTGGATGCCGGTTATTATTACGAGTTTTACAAACTCTATGACGGTATGGTGGCTGAGCTGAAAATCAGCGGGGCGAGCATTACGTATTGGGAGGGCATGGAGGATGTGAAGCTGGAGGCGCTGGCTTTCTTCCCGAATGAGGATGCCCAGTACAAGCATTTTTACTTCAAACCAGTGGATCGACTGAAGCTCACCGACATTCCAACTCGCATTTTTAGCGAAACCGTCTATGATGTCATGCGTGCAGCAGGAAAATAACGATGGCGGATTTCACATTGGAATTTCATCGATTTATCGCGCTGTGCAACGAAGAGTATCTGATCAAATACGCGAATAAAGGAATTTACAATCGTTCCATCAAGGAAATGGAAAAAGGAATCACCGTTTCCTACGAGTTTCGGGACGATCACGTCGAGTGTGCGCTGTCAGATGACAGCGTATGCCGACTTCATGCGGATATCAATCGCTTTTCTTGCTCATGTCCGTCTGACAAGATTTGCAAGCATGTCATTATCGCCATCGTCTACTATGCACAAAACCATTTGCAAGCAGGAGCAGAGGCTGAAGACCAGCCGGAGACCTACAAGCCTGACTTTAGCTGGCTGTTGCAATTGCAGCCGACACAAATTGTGAAGGCATTTACCCCGGCTCAGCTTGAGGAAGTGTTGTTCCGCCTCGACTATGTAGAAGAGCTAGAGGTTGTAGAAACCTCCTTTTTGACGATTAGATTGTGTACACAAGACGTATCGGTTTCCTTTGACAGTGATTCGGAGATCGGGAAGAGTATGTGCAGCTGCAAGGCGAAGGGCAATTGCTTGCACAAGCTGGAGACCATTTTGCGTTATCGGGCACTGCATCAGCTGCACGACCGTGAGCAATTGCATGCTTCCGTAACAGATGTCAGCTATGAAAATGAGGTCGTAGCGGAAGCAAAAGCTCTGATCGCCGAGATTATCGGTATTGGCTTGGCGAAGCTGTCCCAGACGATTTGTACTCGGCTGGAGCTGCTTGCCATCGCCGCGCATAACGGCAATCTTCCCCGCGTAGAAAAGGACATTCGTGGCATTCACGGTGAGCTGAACTTGTTTTTTCAGCGGCATGTCAAGTTTTCGACAGAAGCGCTACTCGACCGACTTTCTCGTGTATATGTAAGCTTGGTAGCGTTAGAGAAGACCGATCAGACAGAAGCGAAGAAACAGCTGCTAGGCAGCTTCAAGAGTAAGTACCATATGATCCCACAGTTGAGTCTGTACGCGCTGGGAGCAAATCCGTGGGAGACGCGGTCTGGGTACAAGGGTATTACGTATTACTTCTTCTCGCTCGGGGATCAACGCCTGTACACGTATACAGAAGCACGACCCGTTTATTATGAGGGCATTTCCTTTTCCTTTAAGGACAGCTATAAAGGGAAAGTGCCTTGGGGAGAGTTGATCTCGTTGGAGGAGCTCTCTCATTCGCAGGTCATTCTGACACATGCGAAGACGAATCGGGAACAGCGCTTGTCTTCCAGTGAGGAGACACGACTAGCCATCGTACCAAGGGAGAATATTGAAGAGCTTGATCTTGGCAAGGTTTTGGTTCGTGACTGGTCATGTGATTGGAAAGAAGCTGCAAGTGATATGTTTGAGACATCGATGGATTCGGTTTTTTTGTTGAAAGCGAAGAAGTTCAATCATGTAGAATTCGATCAGAAGACACAGCAGCTGATCCTTACGATCGAGGACGAACAATGCCATTCTCTTAGCTTGAGCATTTCCTATCAGGGGGAACTCGCCCGCAATATACGCCATCTCGAACAAAATAAACGGCTACTGGAGTTACGCGATGTGTATTTGCTTGTGCAAAAAATAGGGGAAGGACTCTACCCGATCAGCATCATGCAAGGCAAATCGCTAACGAGCTTTAAGCTGGACCTATAACGGTGAGGGAGTGGACATAAAATTATGGAGGAGTTGTATTCCTTTACCGAAAAGCTGACGGAATGGCAGGAACGATTGTTGCTCAAAGGAATCCATAAACTCGACAAGCAAGATTTGCAGGAGTTAAAAAAGCTGCAAGAGCTCGCGACCGAATACGATATGAGCTTCCTCGGATCATTAATAGAAGACCTGCTCGTGGAGGGCAATCGCTATTTGCAGGAAGTAAAAGCGGATGGGGAGTTATTAACAAAGCAATACTTGTATGTGGTTCAGTACGTGAACATGATGAAAAAGCCGTTAGCTCGTACGATGATGTAAGGCTGGAAGGGTTTATCATTTGACAGAAAAATGATAGGATTGACTCATTATTGATTATTGGAAGTGATCCATGATGAGCGCCGATCATTCAATGCAGACCATTAGTCGAACCATCCAAATCTTGCGTTCTTTCTCAAAGGATGAAAAGGAATTGTCCTTGGCTGAGTTTCATCATAAGCTTGGTCTGTCCAAATCCAGCCTTCAGCGAATATTAAATACGCTGGTGAACTATGGCTTTTTGGAGAAGGATGAGAAAAAGAAGACGTATAAGCTCGGCAATGAACTCTATTACCTCGGAAAGCTGGTAGAAGAGCATTCCCATCTGCTTGCGACCACGAAGCCTTATCTGGCAAAGATCAGGGACCGGTTTGGTGAAAGCGTGTATCTCAATGTCATGGAAAACAACGAGCGGAAATGTATTGCTTTTGAAGAGGGCAAGCACGGTTTGGTAACCATTTCACATATCGGGCAAACTTCGCCGCTCTATGCAGGTGCTTCAGCAAAGCTTCTGTTGGCATATCTTCCGCAAGATAAAATTGCGCAATATTTTCAGGATACAGATTTGATCCCTGTCACGGAAAAGACGGTTACGAACAAGGTGGAATTACTGGAGGAAATTGCGAGCATTCGTACGCGAGGATATGCACATAGTTACAGTGAGCGAGTCATCGGAGTATGCTCGGTGAGTGCACCAATCGTTAACCGTTGGGGAGAAACAATCGCAGGCGTATCGATTTCAGCCCCGATGATTCGTGTCACAGATGACCTTTTCCAGCAATTTATCGAAGTCATTACGGAAACAGCGAAGCAAATTTCCAGCGACCTAGCGTTTAAGAATGAGTAAAAAACTGGATGTGCATGATTTTTCTCCATGCGGAGAGAATTCGTGCACATCTTTTTTATTGGGTAAATTTTAGATAATTCTGTTTAATGTCCTTGTGCCTGGAAGAGAGTTGGTGTATCATTCCATTTAAAGGTACGCTATACCGATTATCGGTACATTCGTTTCGATAAATGGAGAAGAGGTGTTAAGAGGAGATGGGAAGTCTGCAATTACCAGTTGCTCATTTATCTGAAAAAACAGAACTTATCCGCGCAGAAGTTCGTGAATTCCTGACAAACGAACAGGATAAGGGGACATTTGAACCACGATGTGATCAATGGTTGAATGGTTATTCTCCAGAACTAACAAAAAAGCTTGGCGAAAAAGGCTGGATCGGGATGACGTGGCCCAAAAAATACGGAGGTCACGAGCGTTCCGCGTTGGAGCGCTATGTACTGACAGAAGAATTGCTGGCTGCAGGGGCACCAGTGGGTGCTCAGTGGATCGCAGATCGCCAGACAGGGCCATTGCTCTTGCGATACGGAACCGAAGAGCAACGCACCGAATTTTTACCGAAGATTGCGAAAGGCGAATGCTACTTTGCTATCGGTTTAAGCGAGCCTAATGCGGGTTCTGACCTGGCAGCCGTACGAACGAAAGCTGTCAAAACAGAAGGTGGGTGGCTCCTGAATGGCAGCAAAATATGGACGAGTGGCGCTCATCATGCCCATTACATGATCACGTTGTGCAGAACCTCGCCGCTTGATCCCGAAAAGCGGCATGCCGGCATGAGTCAGCTTCTCGTCGATTTGTCCGCACCCGGTGTGACGATTCGCCCCATTTATGCGATGACAGGGGAGCATCATTTTAACGAAATCATTTTTGAGGATGTGTTTATACCCGAGAATAGACTGGTCGGAGAAGAAGGAAACGGCTGGAAGCAGTCCATGACTGAACTCGCTTATGAGCGGAGTGGTCCCGAGCGAATTTTGAGTACGTTCCCCTTGCTCCAGGAGCTGACCTACCAAATTCAGCAGCGAGGAGACGCCCAATTGATGACGCATGTCAGCATGCTTGTCGCAAGGCTCTGGACTTTGCGCCAGATGTCCATTGGGATTGCCCACATGCTGGAGAAGGGGGAAACACCCGATATCGCAGCAGCGCTTGTCAAAGACATGGGAAACAAATTTGAAATGCAGGTGGCGGAGATTACTCGACTGCTGATTCCGACTTCTCCATCTGTGAGTGCCGCATCGCGTCTCGATCGGTTGATGGCGGAATCTATCCTGCAAGCTCCAGGCTTCACTCTTCGTGGGGGAACAACGGAAGTTATGCGTGGAATTGTAGCAAAGGGGGTTATCAAAAAATGAACGATATCGCAAAAATGCTGATCCAATCCACGACAAAAATCATGAAGGACGTCTGCACAAAAGAAATGGTCAATGATGCGGAAAAAGGACGTTGGGCAGCGGAATTGTGGGAAGTGCTTGCTGAGTCGGGTTTGCTGTCCATTGCTGTACCAGAGGAGCGCAATGGAAATGGCGGGAGCTATCGCGATGCGTTTTCGGTCGTGAGGATTGCTGCAAAGTATTCAGCTCCGATTCCATTAGCGGAAACCTTGCTTGCCAATTGGTTGCTGGCAGATATGGGTGAAAGCGTGTCAGAAGAGCCGTTGACCATTGCTTGGAAGTATAGCAAGCCATTTGCGTTCCGTAAAAGTGCGGAAGGATGGATGGTAACAGGAGAAGCAGAAGGTGTTCCGTGGGCGAGACATGCAAAGCGTATGCTGGTGATAGGAACACTTGGCACCGAGGCAGTGCTGACACTATTGGAGCCAAAAAAAGGGACGATCACGCTTGGACAAAATATGGCGGGTGAAGCACGGGACACGGTGACATTTTCGGACATATGCCTCGAGCATTGCCGACTCATCCCGGTTTCTGCAGAGGGTGTGCAAGAATGGATCTGGTACTCCGGTGCATTAATGCGAACTGTCATGATGGCAGGTGCGTTGGAACGCATCATGGAGCTGACGGTAGCCTATTCGTCAGAGCGCGCCCAATTTGGCAAGCTCATCAGCCAATTTCAGGCTGTACAGCATCAGCTTGCTACACTGGTCGGGGAAGCCACTGCATCGGATGCAGCTGCCAATTGTGCGGTAGAAGCATTTGAAAAAAACAAGCTCTCCAAGGAAATTGCCATGGCAAAAATCCGCGTCAACGAGGCTGTCGGCATAGCTGCGCCTGTAGCACATCAGGTGCATGGAGCAATTGGCTTTACTCATGAGCATATCCTTCACCAATCTACTCGCCGAATCTGGTCATGGCGGGACGAGTTCGGGAGCGAGACGGAGTGGGGCACAAGACTGGCTGAAGAATTGATGCGAGTTGACCATAATAGATTATGGTCATATATAACGGAAAAATCATCGTAGTAGACGAAAAGGGGTGCGTAAGCATGAGTGATTTGCTTTTTCGCGTTGAAAGCGGAGTTGCCCGTATCACGTTGAACCGACCGGACTCTCTCAATGCCTTCAGTACGGAAATGATCGAGCTGTGGATTCGCGCACTGGAGGAGATTCGCGATAATGACAGCATCCGTGTCGTCGTTTTGACTGGCAATGGGAGAGCGTTTTGCAGTGGAGGAGATATCAAGTCCATGTTGCGTGGACAGGGCTTTCTCCACATGAATCAGGATGCGGAGCAGGCTGATTTGTCATCAACGGGATTGGCTCGCAAGCACAGCCTGTGGAAGCGTGTTCAGCGGGTGCCGCTTTTATTGCAAGAAATAGACAAACCTGTCATTGCCATGATCAACGGAATCGCTTTGGGAGCTGGACTCGACATGGCGCTGATGTGCGACATACGAATCGCGGCACAAAGCGCAAAAGTTTCCGAGGGTTATATCAAGGCGGGAATCGTACCAGGTGATGGAGGGGCTTACTTTTTGCCGAGACTCGTCGGTGTGGATCGAGCACTGGAAATGCTCTGGACAGGAGACACGTACACAGCGGAAGAGGCGAAGCAGCTGGGCCTCCTTACACATGTAGTGCCTGACGAAGAGCTTGAGGTCTTTGTAGAAAAGTACGTACAAAAATTAGCCAATGGTCCTCAAGAGGTCATTCGTTTTATGAAAAGGGCTGTGTACCAAAGCATGACGACCGATTTACGGACATCGCTTGACATGATTTCCTCCGCCATGGGGCTTGTTACCGAGCTTCCCGACTATCAAGAAGGCGTGAGCTCAATTGCCGAAAAACGTCAACCGAACTTCAAATGACAGAGAAGGGGGATGAGCGTTTTGATGCAAGCATTAGATGGCATTCGTGTTCTGGACTTGTCGCGTACATTGGCGGGGCCTTTTTGCACGATGCTATTGGGGGATATGGGTGCAGACATCATCAAAGTGGAAGAGCCTTTACATGGTGACGAGACAAGGAGCTTTACTCCCCCTACCTGGGACGGCATCAGCAGCTACTACTTGGCTTCGAATCGGAACAAACGAAGCATCACCATTGACTTGAAAACAGAAGAGGGAAAAGAAATCATCCACTCATTAGCCCGCGATGCAGACATCTTTGTCGAGAACTTTCGAACGGGGACAATGGAGAGGCTCGGTTTCGGATATGAACAATTAAAGCAGATCAATCCACGGTTGATTTACTGTTCCATCTCTGGATTCGGCCGAACCGGGCCAGAGAAAAACAGAGCAGGCTACGACCTCTTGCTTCAAGGATATGGCGGGCTGATGAGCATTACAGGAGAGGGGAACGGAGCACCTGTAAAGGTAGGAACGTCAATCGTGGACATGAATGCAGGTATGTTTGCAGTATACGGGATATTGACCGCAATCATTGCACGCGAAAAGACCGGGAGAGGCCAGTTTATCGACGTCAGCTTGCTGGACGGTCAGGTAGTTTTGCTCAACTATTTGGCAACCAGCTATTTTGCCACTGGAAATATACCTGGTCGTATGGGCAGTGCTCATCCTTCACTTGTGCCTTATCAAGCCTTTGCTTGTCGAGACGGCCAGATCATTCTTGCAATTACCAATAATCGCTTGTGGGAAAAGACTTGCTGTGCTCTAGGATGGGAAGATTTGTCGATTGATCCGAGATTTGCAACCAATGACAATCGTGTGGCCCATCGAGAGGAACTCATTCAAATGATCAACGAGAGACTTTCTGTACGGGATAGCGAAGATATTTTTGCCTGTCTGGATGCTGTGGGCGTGCCTTGTGGTCCCATTCATTCCATTGATCAGGTGCTCAATCATCCACAAGTACACGAACGGGAACTCATTTTGGAAATGAAGCATCCAATTGTCCAAAATCTGAAAGTTCCGGGCTTTCCAGTCAAGCTATCCGACACGCCTGCAACGGTCAAACGCTATCCGCCGTTGTTAGGTGAGCATACCGATGAAATATTGCTCGAACAAGGGTATTCGAATGAACGAATTGAAAAATGGAGAGGCGAAGGGGTAATCGGCAATTTGCGACCTTATCGCAGACAGAAAAGCTAGCAGGTTGATATCAACCTATGTTATCCTTTTTTTGGAAAGGGGTTGATGCAGGTGAACATCTGGGAAGGGAATAAGGTCCGATTACGAGCAGTTTTGGCAGAGGATTGGGAGAAATTTCACGCAAATGATCAAGATTCGGAGATTGCAAGAGCATCGGATGCCATTTATTTTCCAAGATCAGAAGCGGGAGCGAGATTGTGGACTGAGCAGCAAGCAGCCAGAGTTCCTGAAGGGGACAATATCAGACTAGCGATTGAAACGTTGGAAGGAGAATTGGTAGGCACGATCAACTCGCATCACTGCGATGCCCGTAATGGAAATTTTCAGTATGGTGTGGCGATTTTCGGCGGACATCATCGCAAAGGCTATGCTTCGGAAGCCGTGAAGATTTTTCTCCACTATTTTTTTCAGGAGCTGCGCTATGAGAAAGTAACCGCACATGTTTTTGCATTTAACGAGACCTCGAAACGATTACAGGAACATCTGGGCTTTCAGCTGGAGGGCAAGCTTCGGAATATGATCTATACGAACGGTCAGCATTATGACGAATACATATATGGTCTCTTAAAAAGTGAATTTGTCCGATAAAGCCGCAGAAGATACAGCTCTTCTGCGGTTTTTTTGTGTTTTACGATTGAACTCTTGCAATTTTACTCATCTCATACTGAAAACGATGAACGAACAGCTCTGCAATTCGGTTCACATGATTCGCTTCCGGGCGCAAAAAGCCAAACAGAATCGGTCGCTGGGGCATATCAACTTCAACAGTGACGATTTCATTCATAGGGCTTCGCATATAGGAACTGAGAGAAAAGGAATAGTCGTGTCCGACTGAAATGGCCATTTGCCGAATTAAGGCAACCCGAATTGCTTCTGTATGATTGGTACGGAACAATATAGAAGTAGAACCGAAAATCTCTGTAAGCTCGTCAATAAATTGATCGATAAATTCATCGTTGAACAAAACAAAGGACTGGTCACGAAGCTCTTCTAAGGTCACGAGCTTTTTCGCTGCGAGTGGGGAATGCTTGCTCATGGCAAGGACAAGTCGGCCTTGCGAAAAGGGCTGAAAAAATAAGCTGTTGCTTTTGTATCGCTCATCGTCCTCGTACATGGCAATCAAGCCGAGATCCGTTCGTCTGTTTCGTATATCCTTTACAATGTCCATCGAAGCTTTTTCCGACAGTTCAAAATGGATGTCTGGGTAAACAGCTTTCATGCTGGAAACGGCTTGCACGAGAAGGGGCATCGCGCCGGGCAAGGCTGATAGCCTTAAATTGCCGCGCAATGCTTCATTTTGATAAGCAGCCTCTTCTTTCATGGCTTGGACGGTATCCAAAATATGCTGGCATTTCTCAAGAATCACTGAGGCTTCTTGGGTCGGAATAGCTC
This sequence comes from Brevibacillus jepli, assembly GCF_047229145.1. NCBI lineage: Bacteria > Bacillati > Bacillota > Bacilli > Caryophanales > Paenibacillaceae > Brevibacillus > Brevibacillus jepli. The sequence goes on along the minus strand of NZ_JBFEFW010000002.1, from coordinate 293,080 downwards.
CTAAACGGGAGCGTGTAAACAGCTTCATCCAGAGCTCATCCTCCAGACGTGTAATGGCTTGACTGATGGTGGACTGCGTGACGAGTAAATGTTCTGAAGCAATGGAAATCGATTTGGTTTTTGCGACTTCCACGACATAGACGAGCTGATCTATATTCATGATTCATGTCTCATTTCTATTAATTATTTTAAAGTTAACTGCAATTTATATTAATATATTTTACGCAAAAAGAGGAGTACACTATACCTTGTAAGCAGTTTCAAAGTCTATATAACGAGGGGATGAAAAATAGATGAAAGCAGCAGTTTGGCATGGAATAAAAGATGTGCGCGTCGAAGAAATAGAGCTACCGATCATTTCACCGGGCAAAGTGTTGATCCAAACAGCGTGGACTGGCATTTGCGGCAGCGACCTGCATGCCTACCATCATGGAATTGGCATCCCAGTAGAAAAAGCGCATCCATTGACTGGGCAACAAGCTCCCTTGACGATGGGGCATGAATTCTCAGGTATCGTGGCAGAAGTCGGGGAAGGCGTTACGGGCATTCAAGCAGGGGATCGCGTGGCGATTGAGCCTTTGGTTTATTGTGGCGAATGCGAGTATTGCAAAAAAGGTTGTTATAATCAATGCTCGTCCGTCGGTTTTATCGGCCTGAGTGCAAATGGCGGATTCGCAGAGTATGTGATCGTCGAGCCAAAAATGGTACACAAGCTCCCTGAGAACGTAACATTAGAAGAAGGTGCCTTGGTTGAACCAACTGCTGTTGCGCTGCATGCGGTACGTGAAAGCAAGCTGCAGGTAGGGGACAAGGTAGCGGTATTCGGGGCAGGTCCAATTGGATTACTCACCGTGCTTGCTGCAAAAGCAGCAGGAGCGTCCGAGATCGTCGTGGTTGATGTGTCACAGGAGCGTCTGGACAAGGCAAAAGAAATCGGAGCCTCTTATATTGTCAATGCGGCAGAGGTTGACACAGTGCAGACCATCATGGCTTTGACTGGTGGTGTAGACGTGGCCTATGAGGCGGCAGGTGCCCAACCTACCTTCACAAACGCGCTTTCTGTACTGAAAAAAGGCGGTCAGGTGATGGTAATCGCTGCCTTTGCCAAGCCAGTAGAGATTGATATGCTGCAAATGATGGTAAAAGAAACGAGTGTTGCTGCTACCTTGGCTTATCGTCACATTTACCCGGAGGTCATTCGCTTGATTGCTTCCAAGCAAATGGATGTGGCGCAGGTCATCACCAAGAAGATCGATCTCGCTAACATCGTAGAGGAAGGCTTTGAGCTCTTGTTGACAGATAAGACCCAAGCGAAAATCTTGGTAAACACCAAAGGCTAAAGAAACGGTTGAATCGATGACTCTCTCCTTCGTATCGGGGAGAGTTTTTTGTTTATATATAAAGTTGTAAAGAAACTGAAAATATAGGTAAACAAAGTGAAAAAATAAATACAGAATATTATTTAAAATAAAACATGTTTGAATGCTAAAACATTTGCAACAAGAATTGGGGGAACACAGATGAAAAAGAAGAGCTTTTATCACACGCTGATTGCCATGACAATCGCGGTATCTGCGGCTTTGGCAGGGTGTTCATCAGGGCAGGAAGCGTCCTCTGGAACTGGACAAGCAGGCGGTACTGCGGAAGCTGGCAAAACAGGAGGAACCCTGGTCATCGCTCGTCTGTCCGATGCCAACAACCTCGACCCGCATTTCCTGTCTCAAATTCCTTCAGCAGCAATCGTGCATCACAAAGTATACGAAGGACTTGTCCGCATGGATAAAGAGAGCAAGTACGTCCCTTCACTGGCAAGTGAATGGAAGCAGGTAGATGATTTGACTTGGGAATTCAAGCTGCGTCAAGGCGTTACGTTCCACGATGGTGCTCCTTTCAATGCAGAAGCGGTGAAGAAGACGATCGCTCGCGTTCAGGACCCTGCTGTCGGCTCCAGCCGAATCAACATGTTCGAAGCGATCAAAGAAGTGAAAGTGGTAGATGAATATACGGTTCAGTTTATTTTGAATTACCCTTACGCACCACTCTTGTCCGTATTGGCGAGTGCAGAGGGAAGTATCATCAGCCCGACAGCGATTGAAAAATACGGAAAAGATTTGAGTAAGAACCCAACAGGTACCGGACCATACAAATTCGAGAAATGGACGCCTGGTCAAGAAGTCGTGCTCGTGAGAAACGATAATTACTATGACGGCAAACCAAATCTGGATAAAGTGGTCTTCAAGACCGTACCGGAAGACACGACTCGCCTCGCCATGGTCGAAACAGGGGAAGCTCAGGTGGCGGAAAACCTGCCTGTAACAGACATCGATCGCGTGCAAAATTCTCCATCGATGCAGCTGGGACGATACCCTGGTTTCTCAGTAGATCACATTGGACTCAATACAAAGAAAAAGCCATTTGATGATGTGCGTGTACGTCAAGCGATTGCCCACGCAATCGACAAGAAGACCATTATTGAAGGCGTTTACAATAACGTGGGTACACCAGCCAACTCCTCGATTTCGCCAGCAATGGTTGGTTACAGCCCAAATGTAAAAGACATTCCATATGACATCGAGAAAGCGAAGCAATTGCTCGCAGAGGCTGGGTATCCAAACGGATTCAAAGCAAAAATCGCGTTGAATGACAACAAGGCGCGGATTAGCGTAGCGGAAGTACTGCAACAGCAGTTGAAGCCAATCGGCATTGACCTGCAGCTGGATGTCATGGAATTCGGAGCGTATATTGAAGCAGCCTCCAAAGGCGATACTGACCTGTTCATGAGTGGATGGGGGAATGCTACGGGCGATGCCGACTACAACCAAGCCAACCTGTATCACTCAAAAGCACATGGCGCACCTGGAAACCATTCCTTCTACAACAATCCGGAAGTGGACAAGCTGATTGATGAAGGACGCAGAGAGACAGACCCAGAAAAACGGAAGCAAATCTACGAAAAAGCACAACAAATCGAGATGAATGAAGCACCACTGATTCCATTCCGTTTCTCCGAAAACCTGGCAGCGATTCAAAAGAATGTACAGGGAGTATGGATCAGCCCTGCCGGCCACATCGAGATTGACGACGTAACGATTCAATAATACAAGGCGTCGCTGACATGCTTGTGTCAGCGGCGTTTTTCTGTTGAAAAGTAGAACGTCATCCCCTAAGATAGATTATATTTTCTTGACCAGCCTGTAGCGGAGGTGGAAGGTGTGAAGCAAGGTAAAACGAATGCGATGCGGATCTTGGATAAAGAAAAAATCGCATACACCATGCTGACATATGCAACGGATGATGGAAAAATCGACGGAATCGCTGTCGCCCAAAAGATCGGTCGCGAAGAGAACGTTGTCTATAAAACATTGATTTCGCAAGGGACGAGCAAATCGTATTATGTGTTTGTCATTCCCGTTGAAGCCGAGCTTGATCTCAAAAAAGCGGAATCGCTTCATTCGATTATTGTCAGTGGTGGAAATATTGGGGTGCAAATCGAGCTAACTCCCGATAGCTTGCTACGTGCAACGAAAGGCATGTTAGCGGATGTTACTGATCAGATTGTGTAATTTTCGTTTAATTCCAACCATAAAGAACTGGACACAGACACTCGTTTTCCATGCTGATCCTGATAACTATACGGTCGAGCAACAGTCAGAAGCCCGAACTCGATATGAAGCAAGAGGTTTCCAGCTCTATCTGTACGAGTAACTCATCTTCCATGGTACCCTGATCACCACGGAAGATAAGATCAATCCCAGGCCATAGCTCCTTATAGATCAACTCGTGAAAAACAGGTATATCTGTAATCCATTTCACAGGATCATTACCTTTGAAGTACTGAACCTTCCCGCCCTTTCTGTTATGAATATGACACAAGATGACATATATAAAGGACTATAATGTGTGCTAGATCAACGAAAGGAGGAACAAATCATGAATCGAAGAATCATTTTAGATTTAGCAGTTACTTTAGATGGTTTTATTGAAGGAAAAAACGGGGAAGTTGATTGGTGCATAATGGACTCTGAGATGGGGTTTATTCATTTCTTAAATCAAATTGATACTATTTTATTCGGAAGAAAAAGTTATGATTTATGGGGACAATTTACTCCGGAAATTGGACATTCTGATACTGAAAAAGAAATGTGGGAATTGTTTCATAGTAAAGAAAAATATGTGTTTTCCAAGACGCAAAAAGGGACGGATAATAAAGTAATATTCATAAATGAAAATATTAGGGAAGAAGTAACTAAATTAAAGAATAAGCCTGGAAAAGACATCTGGCTATATGGTGGAGCAAGTCTTATTACAACTTTTATCAATTTAGGGCTTGTTGATGAATGTAGATTATCTGTTCATCCTGTTATTTTGGGAGAAGGAAAACCGTTGTTTATTGATATTAAACAGAGGTTGGATTTAAAAATGGTTAAAACAAGAACGTTCTCATCTGGCGTTGTGCAACTCATCTATCATTTGAATGGTTAGATTGTTTCATCAAAACAGCGGTGAGTCTAAGACTATAGAGTCTGTAAAATATTCTGTGTAAACTCTCAACCTCTAAACTACAATTAGTCTTAGAAAGGTTGGGAGATTTTTTATGATGTCAAAAGAGCAGATCAAACAGTGGATCAAAGAGAAAGACATGAAGTCAGTTGACGACGTACAGTCAGCATTAAAGGATCTATTTGCAGACACGATCCAAGAAATGCTGGAAGCTGAAATTGAGTCCTCTCTTGGATACGCCAAACATGACATGAAAAACAAGCGGACAACCAACAGTCGCAATGGATATAGCAAGAAAATCGTCCGTTCAGAGTACGGGGATATTGACCTCCATGTACCGAGAGATCGAGAGGGTGATTTTGAACCGACCATTGTAAAGAAACATCAGTCCAATGTTACAGGGATCGAAGATCAAATTCTCGCCCTATATGCCAAAGGCGTATCCACACGCGATATCCAAGACCATCTACAGCAGCTCTACGGCATCGAAGTCTCACCAGCGCTCATTTCCAACGTAACGAATAAAGTTGTTCCGATGATCAAAGAGTGGCAAAATCGCCCTTTGCAATCGGTTTATGCTGTTGTCTTCTTAGACGCAATTCACTTTAAGGTAAAGCAAGACGGAGCCATCGTCAATAAAGCAGCCTATATGGTGATTGGTATTGACCTTGACGGTCATAAAGATGTGCTGGGGATCTGGATTGGCGATAATGAATCGGCAAAATTCTGGCTGCATGTACTCAATGAACTAAAAAATCGTGGAGTCCAGGATATTCTCATTACAAGCGTCGATAACCTTCGTGGCTTTACGGAGGCCATATCGGCATGTTATCCGAAGACAGAGATTCAGAAATGTGTCATCCATCAAATCCGAAACTCCATCAAGTATGTATCCTATAAAGATCTAAAAAAGATTACCTCTGAGCTTAAACCCATCTATAGGGCTCCAACGGAGCAAGCCGCACTGGAAGAACTCGATCAGTTTGAGCAAACTTGGGGTAGTAAATATCCCTTGATGGTTCGTTCTTGGCGTACAAACTGGGATGAGATTGCGACCTTCTTTAAATATCCCCCAGAGATTCGAAAGCTGATTTATACGACTAACGTGATAGAAAGTTACCATCGACAACTTCGAAAAGTGACAAAGGGAAAAGCCATGTTTCCCACGGATGATGCCCTTCTAAAGATGCTATATCTCGTAACTATGGATGTTTTACGAAAATGGACGGGACGAGTCCACAATTGGGGACAGATTCTTATGCAGCTATCTGTTTTCTTTGAGGATCGCGTACGACCACACATCCGTTAACCAATAAAAAAAGGCTTCATCCCCGAAGGGATTGTCTTTTTCTGCACCAACGCGTCAAGGGTCCGCTTCGCCTTACGCCCTTGACCCTGTTGGCTCCGAAAAAGATGTCCTAATTAGGGGGATGAAACCTTTACATATATCGGTTGATTGAGTTTACACAAAATTCTTGACAGACCCAGACTATATGATCGGGTCTTGGCTCGCCGCTGTTTTATCTATCAGGTCAGTCTAGAATTCACTAAGTAACCCGGTCCAAATCAGCATTGGGGCTCTCTGTTTTTAGAGCAATCTCTACTAAATAGGGGAGTGCCGCATATGTACATGGATAAATCGTATTTTGATGATACAGAAGCTCCCAATACAGCTCTTCTTTTTCTTCGGAAAAATAGTCATGCTGAAGCTGCTGGATGAGCGCAGGAATGCGATCGGAAAAACCATAAGGACCTTGTAGCTTTGCCCATACAGAAATGAGCCACTATTCCCATTATCATAGTAAAGTTTTCCTCGATCCGCTATAATTTGAGAATGATTATCATATTCGTTTTTCAGAACGGGTGGGGTGGACAGAGTTGAGTTCGGCAGGCATTCAAGAAAACATTCATCTTTTTTTCGATAGAATGAATCTGGAACCGCAAAGCGTGGATCGGAAAACACATATGACTCTTCATCCAGAAATAGGTGAGGGGTATGTGCGTCGGATTCTTCCTCGGTATGACATGGAAATTGTTGTATCCGACTATACTTTTTACCGGGAACACAGCATCTCTCTTTCTACGAAAAGCCCCATGGTAGAGCTTAATGTTTGTTTAAAAGGGGAAAGAGGGATTCGCGTACAAGGCAAAGAGCACCAATTGCTCCCAGGTCTTTGCTCGCTACAATTCATGTCAGAAGTGGAAGCGAGGCTTGAATACGCTGGAAATAAGCCGTTCTATATGCTTGGCATCGGTATTCCGGTGTCGACCTTTCATCATTTCATGGAGGAGTCGAATGGAGAGCGTTCCATTGAATTCGGACAAGTTCTTGGAAAACAATCGTTCCGTATTTTTCAGGAAAAGCTGTCTCCTGCTGCTTTTGTTGCACTCCAGCGTGTGATGCAGTCCGTCTCCAAACCGGGAACGAAAAAGATTGAATTGGAAACTGGCGTATTGGGACTGCTCTCGATGGCGTTTCAATCCTTTCTGCTTGATAGCGACACGGCATCTATTCCCTTATCGAAAAGAGACAAAGAAAAGATTACGCAAGCAAGGGAGATCATGTTGGAGTGCATGGCGGACCCGCCTTCATTACCTGAGCTGTCCCGGATGATTAGTTTAAATGACTATAAGCTGAAGGCAGGTTTTAAAGCAATGTTTGGCACAACCGTTTTTGGCTACTTGCGAGAAAAGCGGTTGGAAAAAGCCTTGTATTTACTTGAGCAAGGTGAAATGAATGTGACGGAAACCTCAAGTGCCATCGGATATACCAATACGAGCTACTTTGCCGAAGCATTCCGTGAAAAATATGGTCTCAACCCAAGCGTATTCGTGAGACGTTCTTCTAGCAGGTAGGCTCAGCATCCCGATAACCAGCAAACTATTCCGTCTACAGGTAGTATGGATTACCGTGCAGTAGTATCATTTGGGGCGTTGATAACGGATCTCATTTACATATTGGTTTATGTAGGAGAGCCTCAAAAAGGAGAGAAGACGGTATATGCAGCGACAAGGTACTATTTTTATGGTCCTAACCATCATTCTAGTCATGATAATATCAGGATGCGGCGGAGGATCGAGCCAACAAACAAATGTAACAGCAACCAGCGAACAAGAGGAACAGCAAGGGGCAACACCTGCTAAGAGCGTGGATGCTTTTCCGCGGACGATCTCCCATCTTTCAGGTGACACTGTCATTCAGGAAAAACCAGTAAAAATTGCGACACCGTACATTGCTTTTGTTGACTACTTGGCCGTCTTGGAAGAATATCCGATTGCTGCCCAAGGTGTATCGACCATTACGACGAATTTTCCGAGTCTCAGCAAGCGGGTAGCAGATAAAAATATCGTCGATCTGGGGATGGAGGTCGATTTGGAGAAGCTACTAGCTGTTCAGCCTGATATCATTATTGCCGCTGATGACATGCGCGACCAGTACGATAAACTGTCGCAAATTGCACCGACTGTCATCTTGCCACAGGCTGGGGATTGGCGTGAAACCCTTCAACAATTGGCAACGATTATTGGAAAAGAAGAGAAAGCTGCGAATGTGCTAGCTGAGTTTGATCGCAAGTCGGCGGCATACAAAGAACAGCTCGCCTTTCGCTGTCAGGAGTCGGTTATGTTCGTCATGTACAGAGGGAAAGAGCAGTTCATTACTTGGAATGATGGACGTTTCGACCCTTTTTATGATGGACTTGGCTTGAAACGAACAGAAGGGGCCAATGAAAATGGGCAGCTTTCACTGGAGAGCCTCGCTCAATTAAATCCAGACCATCTGTTCGTCATCAATAATTGGCAAGCGCCGATCCAAGGTGGAGTGAAAGAGGCCCTGAAGGGAAGCAACGTCTGGAATAGCTTGAATGCCGTCAAAAACAATCGTGTCTATGAATTGGCAGACCCTTCGCTGCCAGGACCGATGGCACTAGCAAAAATAGACGGGATTGAAGAAATCAGGAAAGCGATGGGGAAGCAGCAATAACGGATAGCATAGTCGCTCAAGAGGCACCCCTAATTTTTGTGAAGAAAAATTAGGGGTGCCTTCCTGTATACTTAATCATAATCGGAACGAATCGGTAAGCAACCAAAGGAGATCCATACGTAATGAAATCAGACCGAATAAAATTCCCGGCGGGATTTTTGGCGGGCTTACAACGACTAGGGATTGCTCCCCACGACCTAGCTCGCAAAGCGCGCCTGCCGCTCACCATTCTTACAGAACCAGCTGAAGTCACCACTGCCCAATATTTCCGAATCTGGCAAGCGTACGCCGATCTAGTTGGCGACACTGCTAGCGGAATCATCAAGCTTTCCACCACCTTTGAAACGGCACAATACCCACCGACTGTTTTAGCGACCTACCATGCTCGTGACTATCGCGACGCGCTTAATCGAATGGCCCGGTACAAACAACTGTGTCCACCAGAAAGTTTGCGCATAACAGAGGAGGGCCGGCGCTGTACAATCGAATTGGAGTGGATGCGCAGCGAGCAACCCGGACCACCCGTGCTGGTTGGAACCACGCTAGCCTTTCTTCTAGAGCTTGGACGACGGGGCACAGGCAAGCATTTGACTGCACAGTCCGTGGAATTTTCTCATTCGATGGGGGATGTAGCTACACTTGAAGCTTACTTCGGGTGCCCTATACGGATTGGTGCCACCGGTAACCGATTAACGCTCCATCGAGGCGATCTGGACCGCCTCTTTCTTTCGTATAACCAAGAATTGTTGGAGATCTTGACACCTGTATTGGACCGATCATTGGCTGAACAGTGCAGTCGTTCAATGGCGGATATGGTCAAGTGGATCTTGAAACGAAGTTTAACCGGAGGCCGCCTTGATATTCGAGCTGTTGCAAGCGAGCTGGGCATGAGCGATCGTACCTTGCAGCGCCGTCTAACGGATGAATGCACAACGTTCAAGCAACTGTTGACACAGGCTCGACATGAACAAGCAAAAGAATACTTGGCCGATCTCAATCTCGATATAAAAGAAGTGGCTTTCTTAGTTGGATATGACGATCAGAACTCGTTTTACCGTGCCTTTCGCCTTTGGGAAGGCGATACACCTTCAAATTGGCGTTCCAAAAACTTTAGAGTCAATCCTGCCGTCATAGAATCCCTAACCTAACCCGTTCCAATCAGGGCTATCATTTCCTGTTTTCAATATTTGGCGGGTTAAGCAAGAAGTTTGGCGTTGTACGCTAGTTACCGATCGATCCAGACAAAGTACGATAATCTTTATCCGGAGCATATTAGCTTGCCGTGAATGATAACAAAGGAGACAAGTGTTATGGATATGGGATTACGGAACAAAACTGCTTTCGTATCTGGATCGACGAAAGGTATCGGGAAAGCAATTGCCATTGAGCTTGCCAGAGAAGGCGTCAATGTCCTCGTCAATGGACGGAATAATGAAGAGGTAGAACGAATCGTAAATGAATTGAAGTCGGAATTCCCGGCTACTTCTCCTCAGAACGCTACGGCCGATATTGTGGATAGGCAGCAAAGAGAAGCTTTGTTTGAGAAATATCCCCACGTGGATATTCTCGTTAACAATATGGGTATTTATGAAATCATGTCCTATGAAGACGTTGACGATGAAGTATGGGAAAAATACTTTCGAACAAATGTCCTGGCCGCTAATGGATTATCTAAATTTTACTTGCCTAACATGTTGACGAACAATTTTGGACGAATCATCTTTATAGCAAGTGAAGAAGCGATCATGCCTTCAGGGCAAATGCCTCAGTATTGCATGACGAAATCAATGCTATTATCACTGTCAAAAAGCCTGTCTAAACTAACGATAGGAACAGAAGTCACATCCAATATAATCATGCCAGGGCCAACGCTTACTGAAAATGTATATCAAATCATTGATCATTTGTTTCCTGAGGATATGGCATTTTCGGAAAAAGAGCATAAATTTATGGCTACAAATCTGCCTCAATCCGAATTACAGCGGTTTATCAAGCCTTTTGAAATAGGCAGACTGGTAGCATTCGTATCCAGCCCTTATGCAGCTGCATTTAAAGGTTCACCAATCCGAATAGACGGGGGCATGGTGCCAACTATTTTTTAACATAAATCCCATTTCGGCTATGATTGGTTAACAGTCGCGATCAGAATTTTCAATATTATCATACATATGATACGATAATGTTGAAAAAGACAAGGGAGGATGTCCAGTATGATTAAAGGATTATACGAAGCACATTTACCTGTCAAAAATCTTTTGAGATCCATTGAGTTTTACAAACAGCTGGATCTGGAACTCGCCCATCAGACTGCTACAATTGCTTTCTTTTGGATTGAAAAAGGGCGCAGCTGGTTAGGATTATGGGAGACAGATCGGGTAGATACTCCTTATCACGTTTCGTTACGACATGTTGCCTTTCAAATTGATCGCAAAGATATGGATGAAGCGAAGAAGTGGTTGGAACAGAAGGGGATAGAGGTAACAACTAGCTTCGGTTTCCCACCAGAAAAACAGCCGCTTGTTTTGCCGAATAACCCCCAAGCTCACGCTGCTATTTACTTCGAAGATCCTGATGGCAACTTATTGGAATTCATCGCAACCTTACGAATTGATTTTGAGGAAGCCTTCAAAATGATGACGCTAGAGGATTGGGAGAAAAGGGAAGGATAGAAAAAAAGCAGACCCGTTATATACGACTCGACGGATTGAAGCCCGAATTCTTCCGCCTTTTTCAGACTGGTGAAGGGAATGCGCAGGTCTTCGAGTTTTGCTGCAAGAGTGAGTTCGCATTGGTTATAAGCTATTGGTTGCGACTGGTGAAAATATTCAAAAGCCCTGATGAGCGCGAACATTCATCAGGGCTTCCCTTTCACTTACTCCGTTTGGAAGGAACCCAGTATCTCTAGATAGTGTGGATTATACATAATGCCAAGGATATTCCCAAATGGATCAATAACAGAAGCTGTAGTAAATCCGGCACCTCGATGAATCAGAGGTTCATACTCTCTTGCTCCCATGGATAGCAGCTTATCAAGTGTGGAGACGATATCATCGACGTGCCAGAACATAACTGCGCCACCAGGACCAGGCATCGCAGCAGTAGGTGCGTAACGACGATCAATCAGTCCAAGTTCATGCTGGTAGTCTCCGATGCGAAACTCAGCATAGGCGAGCTGTCCGTCAGGGCCGGATCGCTCGAAGTAGGGTGCAATACCCAATAGCTCCGTGTACCACTTCTTTGCCTCCTCCACATCATCCGCCCAGTAGCTGATGGTTGCGAAGCCCCGTAATGTTTGGTTATGACTCATAATTGTAGTACCTCCCTTAGACTTACGATTGTTGGTTACTTCCAATTATAAGCGCTTATTACTGACACACTCTGTCAGTTAACTGTACTTGCTCAGCACATCGAAGAACTCTTTTAGAAAATGATAAAACAGCTTTTCAGAAGGAGGAAGCTCACGGTTGTTCGGGATGATGATCCCCACCGTCCTCGTCACCAATGGCTCGCTAATCGGAACTTTTACTGTCTCACGTGGAACGTTATCCGTCAGCGTAAGCTCTGGCAACAAAGTGACGCCCAATCCCGCCGCGACCAAACCTTTGATCGCATCAATGTCTTCCCCTTCAAAAGCAACCTTTGGCGTGAAGCCCATTTGGGAGCAAGCATTGACTGCAATATTGCGGAGGATGAATCCGGGTGGAAACAGCACGAATGTATCCTCTTGCAGCTGGCTGAGACGCAGACTCGGCTGCTTGGACAGCGGGTGCTTCGCGGGCAGCAGCGCGACGATATTTTCCGCGAAGAAGATGTGGCTGCGCACATTTTTCTCATGAGTAGGGACAGGACCAAGGAAAGCCAGGTCAATTTCTCCATGGATGACCGAGTCAATCAGCCCCTGATAAGACCCTTGCTTTAATTGAAACCCGATGTCTGGATACCGCCCCCGAAAACCGGAGATGACCGTAGGAAGGGGATTGGCGGCGAGACTGCTCGTAAAACCTACACGAATCGTTCCTCTCGACGGGTCCAGGAACTCATCGATCTTTTCTTTTGCCTTCTCGATTTCGTTCATCGCCATTTCGACGTGCTGCAAGAATATTTTGCCAACCGCCGTCAGCTTGATATTGCGACCTTCACGGATGAACAACGATACGCCGAGCTCCGTCTCCAGATTGGCAATTTGTCGACTCAAGGCAGATTGAGCGACATGCAGATTATGTGAGGCTTCGGTGAAGTGCTCTCGTTTGGCAACCTCGATGAAGTATTGAATCTGTCGTAGCTCCATGAATACCCCCACCTTACCCATTCATCTCGATTTGAGATAGATTTTGCATAAATTATATATTGTTTGTATCGTTTCACTCAATCTAAAATTAACATACCAGAGAGAGCAAGGAGAGTGGAGATACATGACGATACAAGGAATGCCTGCTAAGCAAGGTCTGTACGATCCGATTTTCGAACATGACGCTTGCGGAATTGGTTTTATTGCAAACTTGAAATCAAAATCCACACACGATATGGTCCGCAAAGGTCTGAAAATTCTGTGCCAACTGGAACACCGCGGAGGTCAAGGCAGTGATCCGGAAACGGGAGACGGCGCAGGGATTTTAACACAAATACCACATGCCTTCTTCAAAAAAGCCTGTAAAGAGCTGGATATCTCGTTGCCTTCGCAAGGAAAGTACGGAGTGGGTATGCTGTTCCTTCCAATGGATGACGCCAAACGTCAAAAGTACGAAGCGCAGCTGGAGTCGATTGTCGAAGCAGAGGGCCAAAAGCTGCTCGGCTGGAGAACAGTTCCTGTCGATGCAACGAAAATCGGCAAAACGGCTGTAGCGAGTCAGCCTTTTGTCCGCCAAGTATTCATCGGTGCCAGCTCGAATGTGCAGGACCAAATGGCATTTGAACGGAAGCTGTACGTGATTCGCAAGCAGGTGGAATTGGCAGCAGGAGCTGATTTCTACGCCGCCTCCATGTCTTCGCGTACGATTGTCTATAAAGGATTGCTCACACCAGGACAACTGGATGCTTTTTATCTGGATTTGCAAGATAATTCTTACACTTCTACCTTTTCCGTCGTTCACTCGCGCTTCAGTACGAATACATTCCCAACCTGGGAGAGGGCACACCCGAATCGTTATTTGATTCACAACGGCGAGATCAACACCCTGCAAGGAAACATCAACTGGATGATGGCTCGTGAAAAAATGTTCCAGTCCGAGGCGTTTGGTGCGGATTTGGCAAAAGTGGTGCCAATCATCGATATGGCGGGCAGTGATTCGGCTATTTTGGATAACTGCGTAGAGTTCTTCTCGCTGGCAGGCCGCTCCTTGCCGCATGTCGCGATGATGATGATTCCAGAGCCATGGGATCAGGATGAGCGCATCGACGAAAACAAGAAAGCTTTTTACGAGTACCATAGCTGCCTGATGGAGCCATGGGATGGTCCAACCGCCATTTCCTTTACGGACGGCAGACACATTGGTGCCATTCTCGATCGAAATGGATTGCGACCAGCGAGATACTATGTGACGTCCGATGATACGATTATTTTCTCATCGGAGGTAGGTGTTCTGGAAGTACCAGATGAAACGATCGTGCAAAAAGGTCGGCTCAGCCCAGGGCGGATGCTGCTCGTTGACCTCGAAGAAGGCAGAATTGTTTCCGACGAGGAAATCAAGCAAAAAATCGCGAGTGAGCAGCCGTATCGGGATTGGGTGAAAAACAACCTGCATGCCATCGAGGATTTGCCTACTGTAGGTCGCACGGAAGACCTCCATGGAGAGAGCCTGCTTGCGCATCAAAAAGCATTTGGCTACACACAGGAAGAAGTTGACAAGGTCCTTGCGCCGATGGTTGCTGAGCAAAAAGATCCGATCGGTTCCATGGGCGTAGACACACCGCTTGCGGTATTGTCTGAGCGCTCGCAGCTTTTGTACCACTATTTCAAGCAATCATTTGCCCAAGTCACGAATCCACCGATTGATGCACTTCGTGAGGCCTGTGTGACATCGACGCATACTGTGCTTGGTGCGGAAGGCAACCTGCTTGCACCTGATGCGAGCAATTGCCGCAGAATCCGCCTGACCAATCCGTTGATTTCCAATCAAGAGCTGGCGAAGCTTCGCATGAATCCATATCAAGAGCTCAAGGCGAAAACATTGCCGATCCTCTTTCCTGCCCAAGGGGGAGACAAGGCGCTGGAGCTGGCGCTCGATCAATTGTTCGCTTCGGCAGATGAAGCGATTGCTGCTGGCTACACCTTGCTGATTTTATCAGATCGCGGAATGAACCAAGAATGGGCAGCGATACCTGCTTTGCTCGCGGGAAGTGGTCTTCATCATCATCTCGTACGTGCAGGGACTCGCACGAAGGCCAGCCTGATCATTGAATCCGGGGAGCCGCGTGACGTGCACCAGTTCGCCATGCTGATCGGTTACGGTGCAGACGCGATCAACCCTTATGTCGCAATCTCAACCGTGAACCAGCTGGTTGATTCGGCTAAGCTGAAGGACATCACAAGTGAAGAAGCTGTCGAAACCTATTTGCAAATAGCTGTAGAAGGCGTCGTAAAGGTCATGTCCAAGATGGGCATTTCGACTATCCAAAGCTATCGTGGTGCACAAATTTTTGAAGCAGTGGGTATTCATTCTCGTGTGATTGATCGTTATTTCAGTCGTACGCCATCCCAGATTTCGGGAATTGCCCTTGATGTGATAGAAGAAGAGACTTTGATTCGCCATGCGAAAGCATTCTTGCCAGAGCATTCCGAGGAGGCGCTGGATGCAGGCAGCGATTTTCAGTTCCGCCGTGACGGCGAGTTCCATTTGTTCAATCCGAAGACGGTTCACGCCTTGCAAAAAGCTTGTCGGGAAGGAAGCTATGAGCAGTACAAAATCTATGCGGAGCAAGCAACAGCTCAGCAATTTGTAGCACTGAGGCATTTGCTCGATTTCAAGTCCAATCGACAGCCTATTCCTCTCAATGAGGTCGAATCGGTAGACTCCATTGTTCACCGCTTCAAGACGGGAGCGATGTCATACGGCTCGCTCAGCAAGGAAGCACATGAGACATTAGCGATTGCCATGAACCGTCTGGGCGCGAAAAGCAATAGCGGGGAAGGCGGCGAAGATTCAGCGCGCTACATCATGGATGAAAACGGAGATTTGCGACGCAGTTCCATCAAGCAGGTCGCATCAGGACGCTTTGGCGTATCCAGCCATTACTTGGTCAACGCTTCTGAGATCCAGATCAAGATGGCACAGGGAGCAAAGCCAGGCGAGGGTGGCCAATTGCCAGGAAGCAAAGTCTACCCGTGGATTGCCGAAGTGCGCGGATCGACGCCAGGTGTGGGGCTTATTTCGCCACCTCCTCACCACGACATCTATTCGATTGAAGACTTGGCACAGCTGATCTTTGACTTGAAAAATGCGAATCCGCGTGCCCGGATCAGCGTGAAGCTTGTATCCAAAGCAGGTGTTGGAACGATTGCAGCTGGTGTGGCAAAAGGTCTGGCAGATGTCATTGTGGTCAGTGGTCACGATGGTGGGACAGGTGCTTCACCAAAATCAAGCATCAAGCACGCAGGTCTGCCGTGGGAGCTCGGTCTGGCCGAGACACATCAGACACTTTTGCTCAACCAGCTTCGTGACCGTGTCGTTCTGGAGACAGACGGCAAGCTGATGACGGGACGTGACGTAGTCATTGCAGCATTGCTCGGTGCGGAAGAATTCGGCTTCGCCACTGCACCTCTCGTGTCGATCGGTTGCGTGATGGCTCGTGTATGCCACCTCGATACATGCCCAGTAGGTGTGGCGACACAAAACCCGGAGCTGCGCAAACGGTTTAAGGGTGATCCGCAGCACGCCGTGAACTTCATGCGTCTCGTCGCCCGTGAGGTACGTGAGATTATGGCACAGTTGGGTTATCACTCCATCGAAGCCATGGTTGGTCAGAGTCACGTACTGAAGATGAGCGACAAGGCAAAGCAACATTGGAAAGCCAAACATATCGATTTGTCTGCTCTCTTGTTCCAACCGGACGTAGCCGAAGAAGTGGGCAGATACCATCAGCGCAACCAGGACCACAAGCTGGAAGAAACACTGGATCGTCAAAAACTGCTCAAGCTGTGCAAGCCGGCACTTGATAAACAGCTGCAGGTAGAGGCGAAGCTAGCCATCACCAATACGAATCGCGTAGTCGGCACGATACTAGGCAGCGAGGTAACCAAACGTTTTGGCGAACACGGACTGCCAGAAGATACAATCCGCCTGTATTTCACGGGTTCGGCAGGACAAAGCTTCGGGGCATTCGTACCACGGGGCATCACACTTAGTCTCGAGGGAGATGCGAACGACTACGTCGGAAAAGGTCTGTCCGGCGGGAAAATCACTGTCGCGCCATCGAAGAAAAGCAAATTCGCTCCCGAACACAACATGATTATCGGAAACGTTGCGTTCTACGGGGCGACGTCCGGTGAGGCGTATATTAATGGCTTGGCTGGCGAACGATTCTGCGTACGCAATAGTGGAGTGACCGCTGTTGTTGAAGGTGTTGGTGACCATGGCTGCGAGTACATGACAGGTGGACGCGTCGTCGTTCTCGGTCCGGTCGGCAAAAACTTTGCAGCAGGCATGTCTGGAGGTACTGCCTACGTTTTGGCTGAGGATAAAGAGAAGTTCGCCACGATGTGCAATCAGGAGATGGTACTCCTCGAGGCACTCGAAGATCAGCGAGAGATCGCACGGGTAAAACGACTGCTGGAAAACCACGTTGCCCATACAGGCAGCCAACACGCGCAAGCCTTGCTTGATCAGTGGGAGCTTACCGTCGGAAAGTTTGTCAAAGTCATTCCAAAGGATTACAAGCAAATCGTCTCCACGATGGAGGAGCTGGAGAAATCCGGCATGAAGCGCCAAGAAGCGATTTTGGCCGCCTTTGAAATGAGCCAAAAGAAAGGCGATACGAAAACACCGAAAAAGAAAGCGCCTGAACAATCCTTCGTTTCTGTTGGGAAATAAGGAAGTATGCCGATGACTCTTGTGGGGAGTCATCGGCTTTTTTCTTTTCGTGACTAACGGCTTGTCACAGTCGTCATATGATCAGATGCAATATTTTTCTAATAAACAAGCGAAAGAAGGGAACATGGATGAAACGATTTACGCTCATGGCTGTCTCCATCGCTTCTCTATTATTTTCACCCGTTCTCGCAACAGCCAAGGAAGGCGTGATCAACAGCAAGGGAGAATGGAGTGTGTCACCCAAGTTCGAAGAGGTGAAGGACACAGGTGGACTCTACGCTGCTACGATGGTTGACAGTCCAGGTGATCACGCTTGGGGATTCATTGATCCGAGAGGGAACTGGGTGATCAAACCACAATTTTCTTATGTCGGCTCCTTTGGGGCAAACGGACTTGCGCCTGTCGCACAAAATCTGAAATATGGCTATATCAACAAAAAGGGAGAATGGGTGATCAAGCCGCAGTTTGACTACGCTGGAGATTTTTCTCCCAATGGACTCGCTGAAGCCAGAATCAATGGAAAGACAGAATACGGCAAGGTCGGGTACATCAACAGCAAGGGAATATGGGTCATCAAGCCGCAATTTCATCCCATCGAGCAAGAGAAATCCATGGAAGCCGACCGTTCCTTTGCCGCTAATGGATTAGCCTGGGCATACAAGGATGGAAAAGTCGGCTTTATCAATGCAAAAGGCCAGTGGGCGATTAAACCCCAGTTTACCTACGCCAGCTCGTTTGGTGCAAACGGCTTAGCTATTGCCGACAAGCATGGAAAATTGGGCTATATTGATGCGAAGGGCGGTTGGGTGATCAAGCCCCAATTTGATCAAGCCAATAAATTCGTCAATGGTATAGCCAAGGTGATGATCAACGGTAAGGTTGCGTACATCAATGAAAAAGGCAAGGTATTGTTCAAGACCGGCTATACCGAGGCGGGTGACTTCCATCAAGGATTGGCATGGGTTGTGGTGAATGGAAAGGTTGGTTATATAGACACCAAGGGCAAGCTAGTGATTAAGCCTGGCTTTGAGCCTGATTACGGAATGGATACGAGCGCAGGCGACTTTCAGTCAAATGGCTTGGCACCTGCCTTGTTGAACGGGAAATGGGGTTTTATCAACAAAAAAGGAGCATGGGTCATTCAACCTCAGTTTGCTTGGGTGAGAAAATTTTCTCCTGCTGGCTTTGCAGTGGTCGGCGTTCAGTAAAAAGATAACGATAGAGTTCCATCCCTGTCAGCTGCTATGAAGTGGTGTGACAGGGTTATTTTTGTTTGATATGATGGGAAGTGAATCGAACTATGTTCGCATGGGTAGGTGTTGGGATGTCATTCCAAAATGAGGCATCAAAATCAAGTCATCGACAAAACGTTGTGCATAGTTCTGAAAAACCGTCAATGTCCCCGCTTTCAATGAACCCTACATCTCAAGTCTTACAGCTTGCCAAAACGATCGGCAACAAAGCCATGATCCAGTTCCTCAAGAAACAAAGGGGAAGCAAGCGCCCTCAAATGCCAGTTATACAAGGAAAATTCAAGGATATTGAAGCTACCGATTACAGTTCAAATGAATATTACAACAATCCGAATAATGAGGGGCAATTTACTTCCGTCCGAGCAGATAAAGGACTCCCCACTTATTACGGCGTGTTAAAAGATACTTATGGAGAAGAGAATGTAAACAAGCTTTTCTTTTCAAGAACGATAGGATTAGGAGATACCTGTGATCGTCCTCATTCGGTTTCAGCTGTAGTAAAAATAAATAAATCCAATTCCATTCGTTTAGGCGATACATCTGTAAGTGCAATCGGCAATTTGGGAACGGAAGAGCGTTTGATCCGGGATGGAAAAAAAGATTCGGTCGTAACGGAATACGATGGAGGGCACTTGGTAGGCTACCAGATTGTAAGAGGAATCGAAGCGAATCAACCATGGAATATAGCACCGCAGGACAGTAAAAATAACGAGCATTCCTACAACAACACGATAGAAAAAATGCTGCGAGGAGCTAGCGACCACACAGAATATGTGTATACGGTAGATGTGAAATATGATCAATTGAACTTTAGTGTGGATCAAGAACAATTGGTACAACAAGGTATATTGAAGCAGGTTGATTCAACGAAGCCATGGGAAATTCAGCTTCCTGTCAGAATACCATTCAAATGGGACGCAAGGGCTGAAATGACAAACAAAGATAATGCAGACTGGCAGTTTGGAAGCCCGACAGAAGGAGATTCTTCTCTCGAGCAGTATTCTCAGACGATGGATGAAGGTAATTTGGATTCGACGAAAGTAAGTCACACAGCTAGATTCAATCTATCATTTTCGAACAAGGACGGACATGAGTATCTGTACGATATTGATTCCAATAACTTCAAGCCTGATAAAGTAAAAGGTATTCGCTACTCCATGCATCAATCGTTGCCTACTGATTTCTTGAAAAATAAGGAACCGAAAGATTGGCAAGGAAATGAAACGGACAAGGTTGCCAATTTTGGCGAGGTTACCAAGGGATTAGCGTCAAAGTCCACAAATATTTTGGAAGTTGTCAAAACAAAGCTGACCAGAAACAAAATCTTGATCAATGAGATTGAAGAAATAGAAGACGTAGAAAAGCCAGAGCGAATGAAATTTATTCCAGACGGTATGCTCATATTGAACAAAAGTGAGAAAAAATGTGTATTTATTGCAGAGTTAGATGAGCGAAAAATCCGAAATGAATACAAACTATTAAAGAATGTGGAGCAAAATTATTACCACCTATTTGATATCCAACCGCAAGAAAGCACAGCCTTTAAGTTAAAGAAGGAAGAGCTCAATAATATTGATGGTGATTTTACGAAGTGGGTAGAAGAATTTGCTACGGAGAAAGAGGAATTTTTAAATAGGAAGATGGAAGATATTAGGGAGTCTGTCAAAACACTAGAGGAACAGACGCTGACGTTGACCCAAATCAAAAATCATCGAACGGGAAGGAAAATATATCAGCAAACGGTAGCAGAGACATACCCACTCTATAAAGAAAAAATATTTCTTAGTTTAGAAGTCGTACAATCTATGTTTGGTTACGATAATATGATTGAATATTATAAAGGAAGTGAAAAAACAGAAAGTAAAAATAAACTGAATCTAAATGGGAAAAGAAAATTAGACGCGAAGGAAAATACACACAAAAAAAGTAAACACCATGAGAAGGAACAAGAAGTCTTTAAGAAAAAGATCGATGAAGCGAAAAAGATGTATTGGCGAAAATCAGTGGAAGATTATTTAAATAACAAATAATGATTTACCCGCTTCATGAGGACTTTCATTCCATACAAGCATTTTTCAAGCGCAGTCGAACAAGAGAAGGGGCTGCTGATGCAAAGAGGTGCAGATTTGCCCTGCACCTCTTTTTTCTCAAGCATAGGTGAAGCTGGTTCTATTCTGCTCGGTCTCTTTCAGCATTGTTACTTTCCAGATCCCATGTGTCGTTGGCGTCAGCCGCGACATTTTCACCCATTTCGTTACCTAATGCACCGCCAGCAACGGCACCAGCAATCGTACCAAGTGGCCCCAAAATAGAACCTACCGCAGCACCTACTGCAGCGCCGCCGACTGTTCCTGCAGCTTCAGTAGCGGTACCGCCAGACATGTTGGTCAGGTCAGTGTCAACAGCGGCATTGTCAACATCATTGTGATTGCGTTCGTTGTTAGTAGCCAAGCTAGTCACTCCCTCGATTCGATTTTGGGAAGCGTTGCTTCTTGCATGAGCAGTCCCAAGGCATATTTTGTCCAGTGAGGGTGATTTCAATTCCCAAAAAATACAGGTCTTACCTCCAGTAATGTGGATGGAAAGACCTGTTTTTCATTTCGTTTACAGGCGTTTGAGTGAGATGGCTTCGCGAATGTGCTGGATATTGGCTATCGTATCATCTTGCCGGCGCAAGGATACGGCTACATAGAGGAGATCGATCAGACTCAGCTGCGCAAGTCGGGATGACAGAGCTTCCGTGCGAAATACCGTTTCGCGTGAAGTCGTGTACAAGCACATATCCGCCAGACGAACGAGGGGGGATTTCCCATAGCTGGTGATTCCGATTGTTTTGGCTCCTGCTTCCTTGGCAACCTGTAGAGCTGCCAAAATATCTTTATTGGAGCCAGAGTGGGAGATTCCGACGACAACTGCACCCTTCGTTAACAGGGAAGCAGACATGACTTGATAGTGAGCATCCGAATGATAAAGACAGGGGATACCAGTTCGCATAAATTTGTGGTACGCATCCTGCGCGATGACCGCAGAGCCTCCCGAGCCATAGAATTCAATTCGGCTGGCATTCTCCAAACAGGAGACAATTTTCATTAACTCGTCTTTATTGATAATTTGTTGGGTTTCCCGTATTGTCTCGATATTCGCTGTGAAAATTTTTTCGGCAATCGCGCCGACGTCATCATCGTCGAGATTGATTTCTTGGTGAATGGTTTGCTTTGGGTTCGTGACTTCACTCGCCAAAGCGATCTTAAACGCTTGGTAGCCACGAAATCCGAGCCTGCGACACAGCCGAAAAACAGTAGCATCCGCGCACTGACACTGCTCAGCGAGTTCGGTAATGGAGAGATGGATAATTTCACTCGCATGCTCCAAAATATTATCTGCGATCTGTTGTTCTTTTACGCTCAATTGCGAATAAATGGCGCGTAGCTGCGTGAGCACACGAGGAGCATGTGGGGTGGAAGCGGTCATGAATAGGTACCTCCTACTGTTCCATTGTGAATCTGTACTGATAGTATAAGAAAAATGGGTCTCATTTTCATAGTTTCGAAAAAATTTTCTTCATTTTTGATGAAAGATGAAAATTTTTATCTTATAATACGTGGTAACGGATTTGATCCAAGAAGGAGTGACGTACTCGATATGAAACTGGCGATCCTCGGATTAGGAAAAATGGGATACAACCTGACACTTAATTTACTTTCACATCAACATGAGGTTGTCGTCTATGATGTAGATCCCTCACGTGCAGAAGAACTGAGCAAGGATGGGGCGATTCCGGCGTTTTCGGTAGAAGATGCTGTAGCAAAACTATCGACACCACGCGTAGTATGGCTGATGGTACCGGCAGGTGAGATTGTGGATCAGCTGGTCGATCAATTAGCTACCTTGCTCTCTGCAGGAGATATCGTCATCGATGGAGGCAACTCCCACTACAAGCAATCGTTGGAGCGCTATGCTCGTTTGAAGGAGAAGGGCATTCACTTCTTGGATGCAGGAACGAGCGGAGGTATGGAGGGAGCTCGCCACGGAGCATGTATGATGATTGGTGGAGATCAGGAAGCATTTTCACATATTGAGCCGATGATTCGAGACATTAACGTAGAAAAAGGCTACTTGTATGCTGGAGAAGCAGGCAGTGGCCACTTCTTGAAAATGATTCACAACGGAATCGAGTACGGCATGATGCAGGCGATCGGGGAAGGCTTTGAGGTACTCGCGAAAAGCCAGTATAACTATGATTTTGCAGAGGTCGCACGCGTGTGGGCAAACGGTTCCGTCATTCGAGGCTGGCTGATGGATCTGACAGAGCGAGCTTTCCGAAAGGATGCCAATCTGGATGAAATCCGCGGTGTCATGCATTCCTCCGGTGAAGGAAAATGGACGCTCGAAACGGCGCTGGATTTGCAGGCAGCCACGCCAGTGATTGCGATGTCCTTGTTGATGCGTTATCGTTCGTTGGACGAGGATACGTTCCACGGGAAAGTCGTTGCTGCACTGCGCAATGAGTTTGGCGGACATGCGGTAGAAAAGAAATAGATGGCAGGACAAGGGATGAGTGTAACTGGCTCATCCTTTTTCTTTTGCATTGATCAAACCAGCTTCAATACCTCACATAATTCTACTAGCCGCCTGACACCGTACATCTGTTGACGATTCCGGTCGTGAATGCCTTTGATTGCATCTGCCGTCACTTTTTTGGCCTGTTCAATACTTTGATTTTCTACTGCTTGTACAATTTCTTTCATGTTCGTTAAAAAATACACCGTATTGCGCAATGTACGGATTAGCAAAATCTTCCGTATATCCATGGGAGTGAATTGGCGATAGCCATTCTCAGGATCGCGTGGCAGTACAAGCAAGCCTTCTTTTTCCCAATGGCGAATCGCAGAGGTGGTGACTCCTGTGTAAGCAGCGACTTCACCAATGGTCATGCGGCTTCTCCACTTTTTACTTGGAAGCAGGGGCAAATCGAGATTTTCCAAGAGCTCAAGCGTCTGGTCTGCTGCGACCTTCTCCTGTTGGAGGTTTGCCTGCTCCTTATTCACGAGCCAAAAAGCAGCGTCTACATCTGCATGCTGAATAAAACGAAGGACTTCACAGGTAAGGGCGACCCCAAAGCCGGGGAACATCGCGCGAAGACAGCGAAAATAGGCAAGATGGACTTCCGTATAGAGTCGATATCCATTGTCAGCACGAGCAGGAGCAGGAACAACTCCCCATGATTCATAATGGCGCAAAGCACTGGTGCTAATATGTAGTTCGCGAGCGATCTCAATCGGCTTGTAGTAAGGCATTTGACGACCCTCCCGCTAGATTGTTATTGGGTTTTCACTATACCAAAGAACATCATTTTGAAGCAAATGTTCCAGTAAGAACGAGTAACTTTGGCTAGGTAGTTACCTGCATTTTTTTCCATGATACAATAGGCAACAGTACCTAGTTGAATCATTCGATAATGAATAACAGACAAAAGGAGGAATACTCATGAAGGTTCAATCAGGAAAAGTATGGACATTCCTGGTTTCCAGATCATTCTGGCTGCTGTACCGTGTCGGAATGTTATGGATTCTATGGGTTGGCTTTATGCTATCAGCTGGTGCCCTAAGCGTGTCAGCGAATCAAATTGGTCCGGATCTAGAAATCACAAAAAGCCATCAAGGGGATTTTATAGCAGGAAAATCAGGTGATTACTGGCTTAGTGTGGAAAATGTCGGGTCTGCTGATACCATTGGTGTTGTATCGGTACAGGATACGGTGCCAAACGGCATGCAAGTAACCAGTATAAGTGGAAATGGATGGACTTGCGATGTGGTTACGGTCAGCTGTACCCGTAGCAATTATTTACCAGTTGGCGCGATGTACCCGTACATTACTGTAACGGTTCTAGTCGCAGAAGATATACAAGGAACGGTAATTAACACAGCAAGTGTAACCGTGTACGGTGATGTGAATCTCAAAAACAATACCGCGAGTGATCCGACTACGATTGTAGTACCACCAATCAAGCTAGAATTACCGCAAAGTAATATGTACAGAGAGGGAGATATTCTAAATTTTGCCGTATCGTACGCAGAGAATGTAACAGTCTCGGGTACCCCAACTCTGCCTTTGGTTATCGGTTCCACTCCTGTGAACGCCAATTTTGTAAGTGGTTCAGGCACCAAAAAATTGTTTTTTGCTTACCTGATTGGAAAAGATCTGGAAGATTACGATGGAATCTCAGTTGGATCATCTATGGAACTAAACGGTGGTTCCATAACCGATTCGTCGAACCAACCTGCTCCGATTACATTCGGAACGGTTTCGGGAACAGGGATCAACGTTGACTCCAAAATCCCAGCGCTCACTTCTGTAGAGGTGCCTCAGCCTGGAATATATGGCGTTGGTGATAAGCTCTCTTTCAAGCTGAAATACAGCGAGCCTGTGAATGTAAACCTCATGAATAAGGTCCACCTTGAATTGATTGTCGGAACTCAACCCAAGAAAGCCATGTACGAATCCGGTTCAGGAAGCAATACATTAGTCTTTACTTATTCTGTGCAACCAGGTGACAGAGATTTGGATGGGATCACACTTCGGCCTGAGATTGTACTTGATGGAGGCACCATTCAAGATTATGCGAGTCATCCTACCAGTTTGGAGCTAGCAAATATAGGGAGCACATCGGGAATCACAGTGGCAACTTCTTCTCTGAAAATTACTGCTGTCAGCGTTCCGAGCGCAGGGCTGTATGGAGAAAATCAAAAACTGGACTTTACGGTGAAGACAAGCGAACCGGTAACTGTAAACACTGGAACAGGAACACCTGCGATCGAACTCATAATTGGTTCCGAAGTAAAGAAAGCACAGTACATATCA
This sequence comes from Brevibacillus jepli, assembly GCF_047229145.1. Lineage (NCBI taxonomy): Bacteria > Bacillati > Bacillota > Bacilli > Caryophanales > Paenibacillaceae > Brevibacillus > Brevibacillus jepli. Next base: position 267,458 of record NZ_JBFEFW010000002.1, on the reverse strand, counting down.
GGCTCTGGTACAAATGAATTAGTTTTCCATTATGTCTTGCGCAATGGAGATGAAGACCAAGATGGTATTTCCATTCATCGCAATGAGATATTGCTGAATGGAGGAACGATTCAAAACTCAGCAGGCAATGCGCTTCCCCTCGCTTTGGAAGGGATTGCGGATACATCCGGGATCATGGTTGATGCAAATCCACCAGCGGTACCAGTCCTTGACCCGCTGCCGTTCATCCAGAAAACCAACCAGGTTACGGTAAGTGGTTCGGCTGAGCCGAATAGTATCATTACCATTGTCGTGGATAATACACCTGAAGGTACGGCAACACCCGATGGCAATGGAAAATGGAGCACGACGGTTACATTAGAAAACGGCATCCATCAAATCAAGGCTCGTGCCACCGATCGTGCGGGGAACAGCAGCGGGGACAGTATGACCGTTACCTTCACAGTAGATGGGACTGCTCCAGCCAAGCCTGTCATTAACCTCAGCAATAACCAATGGACCAATCAAGACGTAGACGTGACTCTAACCGGAGAAGGTAGGGCGACAATCGAGTACAAGTTGAATGAGGGTGGATGGATACCGTACACGACAACTTTTACGATAACCGATGAAGGCATCACAACTATTCGGGCAAAGCAAACCGATCCAGCCAATAACAGCAGCGAGGAAGAAATGGCTGAGGTTCGCATTGACAGAACAAAGCCAGAGATTACGTTAAAAGGCGAATCTACCGTGAGACTATACGTGGGTACTTCGTTTCAAGACCCGGGAGCTACTGTCAGCGATTTGACCCCAGGATTGACAGCGAATGTATCAGGAAGTGTCGATACGAACAAAGCAGGAACCTACACCCTTCGATACGACGCAATCGACCCGGCAGGAAACCAAGCGAACCCCGTTATACGTACAATTCACGTGGTCGAGCGACCCATTACACCACCTCCGCCTCCAGTCGTTTATCCAGTCACCGGAATCAGTCTTGACGAGGAAAAGCTCATGCTGGAAGTGGGAGAAGAAGTCACGCTTAAGGCAACAATCTCTCCATCCTTTGCGACGAATCAGGAAGTGAAATGGAAGAGCAGCAATCCGAAGGTAGCCGAAGTGGATGATAAGGGACGCGTAACAGCGAAAAGAGAAGGAAAGACCACGATCACCGTAATCACTGTAGATGGAAAAAAAGAGGCTACCAGTGAAGTCGTGGTAATAGAAGAAACAGGCGCTTCCTTCCGCTTGGAAACAAGTGACAAGAAGTTGTGGATGAAACCTTACTCCAGTGTTCGCTTCAAGGTGTATGCTGTGATCGATGGCAAACGGAAAGATATCACAAAGGATAAAGAAACATCGTACGACAGCGACAACGATTTGATTACATGGAAGTCAGGACGCATACAAGCAGGCAAAACGGAGGGAGAAGCAGTGCTCACCGTCCGTTATCATGGAGAAGAGCTGGAGATCCCTGTCACGATTTCCAAGCAGTCTGTCCGTTCGCTTTCCGCTAACATTCAGAATGCTGTCCTGGAGCTGGATGAAGAAAGAGAGCTGGAAGTGACCGCCATCTTGAGCAATAAAAAGAGCGAAGAGGTAACGGAATTCGTCCAATGGTCGTCGAGCCAGTCTCAGGTTGCAGACGTGACGAAGGACGGAGTACTGCTTGCCAAAAAGGCCGGGACTACTGTCATTAAAGGCAAATACGCGAACAAAGAGGTCAGGCTGAGCATTTTCGTCATGGAAGAAAAAGTAGTGGATCGGTTAGAGACAAACCGCAGCTCGTTTTATCTGAAGCCGGAAGAAAGCAAGGCTGTTACCGTCCATGCTGTGTATGGAAAGGGCTTTAAGGAGGAAGTGACATCGGATGCCGAGTGGACATCCGATGACCCGGAAATAGCAACAGTAGATGAAGATGGGAACATCACGGCAATAGCAGAAGGAAGTACGATCATCACGGTCAGCTATAAAGGGAAAGACATTCAGATCAAGGTCGTCGTTAGTAAATAAGAGGTGAAGAGAGCCAGTTATACCTGTGAGAGGGTGAACTGGCATTCTTTTTTGGAGGTCGTAATACTTTTACCCTGTTCAGCATGGGATAAGAAAGCGAATATAGTAAATAAGTGATTATTCTTCTTTCCCCGAGGTGAGAAAACGCATGGCGATTGTTCAACTGCAATCAGAGAACCCGGATTTATCATACATGATCAAGAAAAATCCGCATTCTGGACTAACCCTGAGATCCATTCGAAAAGGCATCGCTTACGGGTGGTTTTCAGACACGACGACCTATAACGCTTATTTTAAAGATGCTGAAAATGAAGTTTCCTACAAACAATCCGAACAGGAGCATTTTGAATATTTGAATGTCTCCCGATACAATACGCCATTGTTTCCATTAAATGCGATCAGCGAATTTTTTTCCTCGCCGATGAAGCAACGAGATGAGCGGGATGTATCCGGATATGAGCATGCATTTTTCATTAACATGATTCATGTGGAGCGATTGCCTTATCTGACTTTTTTTGAGAAGCACCTAAAGGAGTTCACCTTCGAGCTCAAGCACCACGCGCATAAGAGCTACTCATTGAAAATCACGACGAGAACGAGTCTCTATCAGCTTTTGCACGTGGCTAGCGTGCTCTGTCTGTTTTTGGCTGTGTTTGGAAAAGAGTACATCGATATATCCGATAACATTCTGGACAAATACATCAAGAGCATCAATGCCATCGACGCACCCTTCTACATACGAAGCCTGTTCGCTCGCAACTTCCTGACAACGAGAGAGCGCTATCGAAAGTACAAGACGGAGATCGAAAAGACGGACCGTTACCCGATTCAATTTGATTTTGGCAGCACAGGCTTGCAGAGAAGGAACTATATTGCGCTTCAGCTTCCTTTTACGAAATCGATTGTAGACATCGGATGCGGAGAAGGCTTTTACGCAATCCCGTTCGCTACCAAGCTGCCGCAATATTACTATGCCATCGATATCGATGAGCAGCTGTTGGAAATGGTCAGCCGGAGGGCAGAGGCAAAAGAAATCAGTAACATTATTTTGTTTCATTCGATTGATCAGTTTTTGGAGGATTACAACGGAGAACAGGTCGATGTTATCTTGACTGAGGTCATTGAGCATATGAGCATAGATGAAGCGAGAGCGCTCATTCAACTAATCTGTCGTCGCTTGGATTTTGACCATTTTATCATTACGACACCGAACTCGGATTTTAATCAGTTCTATGAGCTGGAAGGCTATCGCCATGACGATCACAAATGGGAGATGGGACAAGCAGAGTTCCAGGCATGGATGATGGAAATCATGGAGGAGGCCGGGGTACAAGGGCGCTTCGTATCCATTGGCGACGGTGTTAATGAAATACACACGACACAAGGCGTCATTCTCCAGAGAAAGGGGGCGTAACGATGCTACTGCATACACAGGTCCACACGATATTTATGCTCGTCGGCCCTACCGAATGTGGGAAAACGACTTTCGCCAAAGAAGTACTGATGCCAAACCTTCCGTTCGAGGATGAACGAAAAAATGTAAAAGCAAATGTCCAGTACATTTCCTCGGACAGTATTCGCCAGGAGCTTCTCGGACATGATTACGACAAATATGATCAGGTGATGCTTGCGGCAAGCGAGCAGGCATTTCAGCTCTTGTTTGAAAAGCTGCGGATGGTGACTTCTTTTCCTATCAACGCCGAATTCGTAGTCGTCGATACAACAGGCCTTGCGGAAGATTTTCGCTCGAAGGTCAGGGAGATTGCCGCGGAGAACAACTATCGATTGGAAGTCATCTTATTTGATTATCGCAATCGGGAAGATTACTACGCATCAGAACGGTCGAAAAAGCTGATTACCAGCCATATTCTCCGGTTGAAGCAAGAGGTGCTCAGAGCTTTATCCAAAGAAGGGTACCACAACATTCACAGAATTCGGCACAAGGATTTTTACTCATTGGAAGATGGGATTGCCAATCCGCGTTATCAAATTGTGATTGAAAATAAGGAAGCGTATCTGGCAACCATCCTCCCCAAAGACCAAAGGTACATCGTTATCGGTGATATCCATGAATGTGTCCATGAATTACAAGGTCTCCTGCAAAGCTACGGTTACAGGCTCGAGGACAATCGACTGATCATCACAGACAAGGTGAAGGGTACCAAAATCATCGTCGCAGGGGACTGGATCGACAAGGGAGCCCAGACCAAGGACATCATCGAGTTTCTTTATGAAAATCAGGAGCAATTCTTGTTTGTCCTAGGCAATCACGAAAATTTTGTTTACAAGTATTTGCGCAAGGAACTAAAAGGTGTTGACCAAGAGCTGCTGCTCACTTATTTTGATTCCACACAAGTCCTTGCGAATGACCTTGAATTAACAGAGAAGTTTAACCACCTGTATGCGCTCGCACAGCCGTTTTATCGATCCAATGCGCTGACAGGCCCGTCCTATTACGTAACACACGCTCCCTGCAAAAAGAAATACATCGGTAAGCTGGATGCGAATTCCTTACGGCGCCAGCGCAATTTTCGGATAGACCGTACGACTTCCCTGGAAAATCAGCTCGCCTTTTTGACGCAGGAAGCGGTCAGTAATCATCCGTATCATATTTTTGGACATATCGCTGCACAAAAAGCGTTCCGCCAAAAAAACAAGCTCCATCTCGATACCGGCTGTGTGCACGGAAATGCATTAACGTCAGTCGTGATCTCACACAAGCCCTTTTTCAAATCGTACCAATCAGAGCATCGGGTGATGACAGAAGAACTGCCGACCTTGTTCGATGAAGAGAAGCAAGTATCCATGGAAGATTTGGCAGAGGAAGAACTGCGTCGTCTCCATTACTGCTCGCAAAATAAGGTCAATTTTATTTCCGGAACGATGCCGCCAGCCGATAAGGATGAGGGAACGCAGGAGCTGGAGTCAGTGAAGGCGGGGTTGGACTATTTCGCTAATCGGGGTGTTCACCAAGTCGTGTTACAGCCGAAATACATGGGATCACGGTGCAATTTGTACCTTCACCATGACCGCGACCAGTGCTTTGCGATCAGTAGAAATGGGTACGCGATCAGCCAAATTGATTTGACTCCGATTTATGACAAGCTGCATGCAAGGTTTGGCGAGTACATGGAGCAGCATCAAATTTCCATGCTCGTATTGGATGGCGAGCTGTTGCCGTGGAGTGCGATAGGGAAGGGCTTGATTGAAAAGCAGTTTAAACCAATTGAAACAGCGCTGCGCAGCGAATTTGAATTCCTGCAGGAAAACGGCTTTGAACAGGGACTGCACCAACTCATCCAAAGCTATGACGAGAGTGGCTTCGAACAGGACCAGTTCCATTTATCCAAGAGTGCGCTGACGGAAAAATTCGGTTCGAGTCTGTATCAAAACTACAAGTATTTGCGAGAAATCAAGGAGAGCTACGTTTCTGTCGATGAACATCTGGAGGCGTACCACGTTTACCAAAAGCAGCTGGAGCTCTACGCAGGTGAAGCTGAGCTCGATTACAAACCTTTTTCCATTTTGAAGATCGTCTATATGAATGGGGAAGAGCAAATACCGGAGTGGAAAACATCCGACATGTATCGCTTCGTAAACGACGATCATTTTCTCGCCATCGATTTGTCTGGGCCAGATGCGTATGAGCAAGCAGCTCGTTACTTTTCCACGATAACACTGGAAAACAAGATGGAAGGCATCGTGATCAAGCCAGAGATCATCGATGAGAAGCTCGTACCTGCGATGAAGGTCCGCAATCCTGAGTACTTGTCGATTATTTATGGCTATGATTACCGATTCCCGCACAAGTACCGCAAGCTGTTCAATCAGAAGAACATTGCCAAAAAGCTCAAGACGTCGATACAGGAACACAAGCTGGGTAGGAAGATGCTTGCATTCAAATTCCAGGATATTTCTCCTGAAAATGCAGAATATCAAAAAGTAGTTGCAACGATGTTATTTGAAGTGGCGAAGGAAAAAGAGATCGATCCGCGATTGTAAAAGAAAAACGAGAAGCCGTTTATTACACAGGCTTCTCGTTTTTTTGTAAAGCTACTTGTTGGAGGAAGGAGCAGCATCCCATGATTCAATATTATCGAGTCCTTCAATACTGTCCTTGTAGAACACAGGATCTTTTCCTTCTTTTTTCTGTTCCATATAATCATGCAGCGCAGCGTAGGCGATTTTCGATAACATCGCGATCGCAATCAGGTTGACAATAACCATGAAGCCCATGAACAAATCGGCCAGATCCCATACGAGCTGTACCTTTGCGACAGAGCCAAACAACACCATGGCCAGGACACTTAAACGATACAGCAGCAGCCATGCTTTGCTGGTCTTCAAAAACTCGATGTTGGTCTCACCATAGTAGTAGTTCCCAATCAATGTACTGAAGGCGAACAGGAACACCATAATAGCAAGGAAGCCAGAAGCCCAGGAACCGATATGAATGCTCAGTGCTGCTTGCGACAGTTCAATACCACTTAGTCCTTGCTGGGTGTAAGCACCGGACAGCAAAATGATGAAAGCCGTGCTTGTACAGATCACGAGGGTATCGAACAGAACACCAAATGCCTGAATCAGACCTTGCTTCACCGGATGGCTTGTTGTTGCCGTTGCCGCAGCGTTCGGCGCACTACCCATACCAGCCTCGTTGGAGAACAATCCTCGCTTGATTCCATGCATCAGCGCTGCACCAAGCGAGCCGCCTGCGATCTGTTCGAAGCCAAACGCGTTTTTCACAATCAACGTGAGGAGCTCCGGCATTTTTGAGATGTTCATGAAAACGATAAAGAGTGCCATGCCAATGTACAATACCGCCAAGACAACCACGATGTACTCAGACATTTTTGCGATGCGCTTCACACCACCGAAAATAATAGCGGCAAATGCGACAGTCATGATGATCCCGATTGTCAATCGATCAGTACCGAACGAATTTTCAAAGGCAATCGTAATGGTGTTCGATTGAACGGCATTGAATACGAGACCAAATGACAGGGTGATAAGAATGGCAAATAGGGCACCCATCCAACGTTTGTTCAGCCCTTTTTCCATGTAGTAGGCAGGACCACCACGAAAACCGTTCTTATCCTTGATTTTATAAATCTGAGCGAGCGTACTCTCAACAAAGCTGGATGCTGCACCGATAACCGCAATAACCCACATCCAGAAGACGGCGCCAGGGCCACCTAATGCAATGGCAATGGCAATTCCCGTAATGTTCCCTGTGCCGACACGCGCGGCCATACTAATCGCGAAAGCTTGAAAAGGGGAGATGCCACCGTCGTCTTTCGCTCTACCTTCTCTAATTGATCGGAGCATCTCCGGCAGCATGCGTACTTGCAAAAATTTGCCCCGGAATGTAAAGAACAAGCCTAACGCGATAAGCATGATAATGATAATATAGGACCACAAAAAATCGTTTATGGTAGCTGTTACATCGAGTAGGAATTGTTGCATCGTGTCACCTCGTAGCCATCATTATTTTTTGGTTATGCCATTTTCCTTAGTATGTCTAAAAAATGCTTACATCCCATTCGTGGGCAATATGTTTAAGCAGAGAAACGCCCGCAACACTGTTTCCACAACCGTCGATGGCAGGGCCAAAAATACCGATTCCACAGCCATCCTGGAACGGTGAATGGATTTTGCGGTTAGGAGGAACCAGAGTCATAATTCCACCAGATACGCCACTCTTTGCTGGTAGACCAACATTCGCTGCGAATTTGCCCGATGCATCGTACATGCCACATGTGAGCATCAGTGCTTTGGCCACGCGGACGACTTCTTTCGGGAAAACTTGTTCGTTGCGCAATGGATGGAAGCCATCGAGAGCCAATAGGAGACCGATCAAGGCGATTTGCTCGGTGGTTACTTCGATCGAGCATTGAGTTAGATAGACCTCCAGAGCTTCTTCCACTTCACATGCCAGATAGCCAGTATCTTTTAAATAATGGGCTAATGCGCGGTTTCTGTGAGAGTTTTCCCATTCCGACATAAACACTTCTTCGTTCACCACTGGCGTAACACCCGTAATTTTACTGAAAAATGCATACAAGTATCGCAGTTTTTGATCCGGAGATTGACCAGGGAGGAGCGAAGATGTCGTGATAGCTCCCGCATTGATCATCGGATTAAACGGCTTGCCTGGCTTGTTCATTTCTAGACGGATGATGGAGTTGAATGCGTCTCCAGTCGGTTCTACATCCACCCGATCCAGCACGTAAGGAATGCCATGGTGGCAGCATGCAGCAATAAAACTGATTACTTTGGAAATACTTTGCATGGTGAAAGGAACTTCCCACTCACCAGCTGTCAGCATTTTTCCTGTAGGTTCGATGATACAAATACCTAGTTGGTTTGGATCTGTTCTACGCAATGCAGGGATATAACTGGCACATTTTCCTACTGATGCCTTGGAACGATATTGTTCCACCCATTGCTGTAATTCATCCACGCGTAAAACCTGTTGAATCAACGCCTTTCCCCCCAATAAATCAAATACTCTGGCCTTCGCGAAAGGAAGAGAAAGCGCTTCCACGCTTCGCGAACATACATATATTGATCACTTTACAACCACCCTACAAAATAAAACAAAATCTCACAGATTGCTTCGTTTGAGGTTCACAAATTTTTTTAAGACTTGTCCTACATATGATTTCTCGATAAAAATAGATAGGGACATCTAGAACTCATATGGGAAGTGGAAGGCGTGCCTGTTCATGCACAAGCAAAACGAGATTGGTATATATTGGCACTCATGCTCATTACGGTCCCGTTGGCAGGGGAGTTGAAATTTTATCCCGTCAATGAGACTTTTCGGATTAGCTTTGGTGCTCCTACCTTTTTCTTCTTTTTATTACTGTTTCAACGAATCCCATCTGTTCTGGCTGGCTTCTTGACGGGCATCACGGTAGTTGGCTTTCGGATCTTGCTAGACCTGATGGCCGGGATTCATACAGCATGGGAAGCGTCCCTCGAAGCTCATTATTCTAGCTTTTTCTTTTATTTCGCTTATTCTGTTCTGTTTTATCTATTCAGGATTCGGCGTTTACACAGCAGAACGATCTTGATTGGATTTATGGGAATGGTCATCGAGGTATTGGCTGACCTGGTGGAGTTTTTATCACAGTATGTACTGCTAGAAACCGTACTTACATGGGGAGCGGTACAAGAGATGCTGGTCATCGCTCTCTCCCACAGCTTTATCGTGATTAGTTTTCTCAACATGATGAGGCTGTACGAAGCACAGTCACGAGAACAGCAGACAAGAAAACAGAACGAACACATGCTCATGCTGATTTCCACCCTGTATGAGGAATCGATTCATTTGAAAAAAACACTGCAAAATGCAGAGAGCATCAGTATGAAGTCATTTGAGCTGTACCAGGCATTGCAGGAGCTGCATAAGGAGAGGGTGGAGGGCTATGCAAAGCAAGCATTGACGATCGCTGGCGAGGTACACGAGATTAAAAAGGATAACCAGCGCATATTTGCAGGGCTTCTCAAACTAATATCCGATGAAAGCATTACCGATTACATGGATATCCATCAGCTCGTGGACATTATCATGCGCAGCAACATGAAGTACGCATCACTATTGGAGAAGGACATACAAATGACAGCGTCCATCACTGGCACACATCCGCTCTACCATGTTTTCATGATGCTCTCCCTCATGAATAATCTGGTGGCAAATGCAGTGGAAGCGATCCAGCAAACAGGAACCATTTCCATTGAAATCGATCGAGAAGGCGATCTCGTGAAAATCAGGATAAACGATGACGGACCGGGAGTACCTCCGCGGCGAAAGGGCTTGCTGTTCAAGCCAGGCTTTACGACAAAATACGATCGAACCGGCAACCCCTCTACAGGGATCGGACTGTCTTATGTACAACAATTGGTGGAACAATTGCAAGGTGAAATCTCCTTGCAAGATGGCATAGGAGGGAAGGGGACGACTTTTCTCATGCAATTACCGATTGATCCGATAACGAAGAAAGAGTGAGAAGATGCTGTTTTATTTAGTAGATGACGATGATGCCGTTCGCCTCATGCTGACGGAAATAATCGAGGACGAGAATCTCGGAGAAGTGGTGGGGGAAGCCTCTGACGGCTCAATGGTCGATGGTCATATGTTAACCGCGCGCAACGTAGATATTTTGCTGATCGATTTGTTCATGCCCATCCGGGATGGGATCGAGACGATTCGCCAAGTGAAGCCGACATTCACAGGAAAGATCGTCATGATTTCGCAGGCAGAAACCAAAGACGTAATCGCCCAAGCCTACGCACTGGGCAGTGAGTACTACATTATCAAGCCCGTAAACAAGATTGAAGTCGTGACGATTCTCCAAAAAGTCATTGAGAAAATCCGCCTCGAACGATCCATCCGAGACATTCATAAATCGCTGAATGCCGTCCTTCAGGTAGACCACCTGCCTGTTGGACAATCTCGTTTGCCTCAGGGAAAGCCACTTCGAGAGGCTGGTCAGTTTCTATTAGCGGAGTTGGGTATCGCAGGAGACAATGGAAGCAATGACTTGCTCGATATATTGGACTTCTTGCAAGGATACGAACAAACACATACGTTTAAAAATGGATTTCCAGCTATAAAAGAGATCTTCGTGGCAGTGGCGCAGACGAGGCTGGGAGTAGCTGCAGACGATCCACAAGTCGCCAAAGTCGTAAAGGCCTCGGAGCAAAGAGTCCGCCGAGCGATCTATCAGTCATTGAATCATTTGGCGTCACTCGGTCTTGCCGACATTTCGAATTGGAAGTTTGAGAACTACGCTTCGCAGTTTTTTGATTTTACGTATGTATGGAAGAAGATGGCGGAGCTAAAGAGCAATGCCGCTTCGTCGAGCTCAGACATTCGTATCAATATGAAAAAGTTCATTCAAGTGCTGTATGCAGAGGCGAAGCGGATTCAGTCCGAAGCGTGATGGTCCAGTACGAGGATAGTAGCAAGCCCTGATCTTGATGAGTAGGGCTTTTTTCTTTGTGTGTGAAGAACTGCTTTTTTTATTGACTAAACGTTCATTCAATAATAAAATGGGATCATATTCCAAATCTACAATTCACGGAGGGATACCGATGGATTTGTACTATGAGGTTTCAGGGGAAGGAAAACCACTCATTCTGTTGCACAGCGGTGGTGCTGATTTGCGGGACTGGACGTTTGTCGCTCCGGTTTTGGCGAAGCAGTACCAGGTCATACTCTTCGACGGACGAGGCTGCGGGAAATCTCCGTCTCCAACAGAACCAGCCAACTACGTCGATGATTTGCTGGCCATCATGGACCATTTCCAGCTGGAGGAAGCCACGCTCGTAGGGCATTCGATTGGCGGACAAATTGCAACCGAGTTTGCCTTGGCTTATCCGCAGCGAGTGAGTAAGCTTGTCCTCATCGCTCCTGGCTTGTCAGGTTATTCGCCTAGTAAGCCTTTCACAGAATGGATGCAGACGATTCAAGCGGCAGCACCGGACGTTGACCGCATGCTGGAGCTTTCCCTGTCTTCCTGCTCATACCGGGTCGTAATGGCAAGTCCGCAGAAGGACCTCATGGTGGAGATGATGAAGCATAATATAGCGAAAATGTTCGAATGGGCGACATGGGAGTCGGTATGGCCCAAGCCACCTGCGATTGAGCGACTTGGAGAATTGGCTGATAAAACATGTATTCTAACTGGTACGGAAGATGCCCCTGATTTGCACCGTATCGCCGAACATTTTAAAGAAGTTTTGCCAGAGCGCAGGGTGATCGAGATTATCGGTGCCGATCATAAACCGACGTTGACCCATCCTGAAGAAGTTTGTCGGGCTATCACTGAATTTTTGGAGGATTGACTGAACTGTGCCACGTACTCCAGCTGAGAATGAGCGTATTCGCCAAGCCGCGAAAGACAAAATCCATGCAGCGGCGATGACGCTTTTTATGAAAAAAGGTTACCACGCGACCTCAATCGACGACGTAGCCAAACAGGCCCAAATATCGAAGGGACTGCTCTACAATTATTACAAAGGCAAAGAAGAGCTACTCTCCGCGATGGTCGAGATTCGTATAGGAGAAGTCAGAGAAGTAATGGAAGCTGCTACGAAGCTGGAAACGCCGTCCGAACAGCTCCAACATATTGTCAAGGGTGCGATTGATAACGTCTACCAGCGTCCAGATGTCTATCGATTTTACTTGAACTTGCAGACCCAGCCGGAAGACGATCGCGTACTTGCCTCCTATCGAGAGCAATTGAACGAGGAGTCACGTAAGCAGTTTGAAGTGCAGTGCCGGATTTTTGAGCAGCTTGGCGTGAAGGAACCGAGGCTGAGGTCGATTTATTTTTCATCTGCGCTACAGGGTGCCATGCTGATGATGACGACTTATCCAGAGGGATTTCCTGTGGAAGAGATGAAGTGGCAGATTATTCGGGAGTATTGTAGCGGCTCTGCATAATCATAGACTTGTAATAGGTAAAGATGAGACAGGTGACAATATGAATTTGTTACAGACAGTTAATGGAGTTTATTCAAAGCTCTCGAGCATCGATGGAGTTGAATTAGATACATTAACTTTGACTGAACCAACGGATGCAAGTACTATCCAAAACATTCAGCATGAAATCTCGTTCGTTTTCCCTGAAACACTAAGGAATTTTTACTTGCATCAAGCAAGTTCGATCAAATTTAATTGGGAATCAAAGCTGAGAATTTTTGGTGACGAATGCAAGTTTGGTGGCATAAACCTTCTATCTCCAACTGAAATAGTAAGTTTTATAGATGAAATGCAATGGCTGGTAAAAGAATCGAAAGACAACCGTGATGAGTTAGATAACAATTTGGGCTTACAGGCTTTAGTGGATGATTGGCCGCATTGGCTACCCATCATTAGCTTTGAAAATGGTGATGCGTTTTGTATCGATAGACGAGATCATTCCATCGTTTTCTTAGAGCATGACGTTATGGATGGAGGACCAAATGTACACGGAGTAAAAATTGGGTGTAGTTTTGAAGATCTAATAAGGAAATGGTCTACTATTGGTTTCGTAGATATTTACGACTGGACAGATGGTACAAATGAGAGTGGAATAGATCTGCAAAATTCTATGTTTGAAAGCATAATCGATCAATTGAAATAACATAATCCCAGATGAGTAAACAATCACTCGTCTGGGATTCTTTTACTTATTCTATGGAAGACAAACGGAAGTTTCATCCTTTATTTCCAATCCATTCGAAGCAAATAAACAAAATATTTAAAATTGACAGAAATAAAGAAAACCAATATATTGGTTTTATGGATACAAACCTAATCAAACAAATCGAACGCCCCACCTTACGCGAACAAGTATACCAAGGCTTGAAGAAAGCGATCGTCATGCTGGAGCTAAAGCCAGGACAGCGAGTAAACGACAACGAACTGGCCGCTCAATTTGGCGTGAGCCGGACTCCTGTAAGAGAAGCGCTAAAACGATTAGAGGACGAAGGTCTCGTCGAATCCGTTCCGGGCTCTTTAACACGGGTAACACCCTTACTTGAAAAGGAGGCGAAGCATGCTTTCCCTGTAGTGGCTGCCTTGCATTCGTTGGCAGCTCGGTTGGCGATGCCAATGAAAACGGAGGACATCCGAAGTCTGGAACAATGGAATGAAAAGCTGCATGTTTCACTCGAACAGAAGGATGTGATCAAAGCGATTGAAGCAGACGACGGCTTTCACGATGTGATCCTCGAAGCTGCGGGCAACCGCGAAATTTACCTGGCACTTGAGCGAGTTGTACCGAAGATACGGCGTTTGGAATTTGCTCGGTTCGGTTCCTTAGAAGGGCTGGAATCTGTTGAGCAGCACCGTAGAATCATCGAAGCAATTCGAGAGAACAACAGTCAGCTGGTCTCTTCCATGATGGAGGAAAACTGGATCAACCTTGGCAGATTGCTTACGGACCATTCTAATGATGATTAGGGGGTAATGGCATGAGTACGGTTGAACTGAAGGGCGAAGTACATGATTCCAGTGTTTTGCAATGGGCGCGTTCCATTATTGAAGAGAGTCCGTCACACCGTCTGATTCAGCAAGAGATCGTCAATGCTGTCAACCGCAATGCGATTTGGCGAGGCGAGGAATGCTTGAATTTGCTCGCGCCAGAAGCACCGACTACTCCAATCGTACGCCAATTGCTGGCTTCTGAGGTGGGTACGCGAGCTGCGGAAGGACATATTGGCAGTACGCAGAGATGGTTTGCAGGGACGAAATATATCGATGAAATCGAAGCGCTATGTGTCGAGCTGTTGAAAAAAGTATTCCAAGCCAATTTCGCTGACCATCGATTAGTGGCGAGCATGATCGGGAACATGACCGTCTATGCGGCGTTAACGCAACCGGGCGATACGATTATGACGATTGCGCAGCCATTTGGCGGGCATTCCAGCAATCGGATGGACGGGCCTGCTGGCATTCGCGGTTTGCAAATAGTCGATGTCCCAATGGACCCCGTTGAGCTAACGGTTGATCTGGACGAGTTCGCCAAAGTCGCACGGCAAGTTAGGCCAAAGCTCGTTACACTAGGCGCGTCGATGACCTTATTTCCATTTCCACTGAAGGAGATGGCCGAGATCGTAAAAGAATGGGGCGGCCGCATTTATTTCGATGGTGCTCACCAGCTGGGGCTGATCGGTGGCGGTCAATTCCAGGACCCGTTACGAGAAGGCGCATGTGTGATAACCGGATCGGCTGGCAAAACGTTTAGCGGACCACAAAGTGGCATAATCGTCTGGAATGACCCGGAGCTATCTGTCCCGATTACAGATGCCATCTTCCCAGCACTCGCTGCGACGCATCAAGTGAACCGGGTAGCGGCACTGGCAGCAGCGGCGGCGGAGTTCCTCGCGTTTGGCAAGGAATACATGGCGCAAATCGTGACGAATGCACAAGCACTTGGAAAAGCTTTCGATGAGCGGGGGATACGTGTTCTATGCGCGCACAAAGGCTATACCCGTACACACCAAGTCATTCTGGACGTAAAACAGTTCGGTGGTGGTTATGAGGTAGGCAAGCGATTGGCAGAAGCGAACATTATCACGAACAAAAATCTGATTCCAGGTGACGGTCCTGAGGATTGGGACTTCCCAAGCGGTCTGCGTATCGGGACGACAGAAGTCACTCGCTTTGGTATGAAGGAACAAGAGATGAATACGATAGCGGAGCTTATCGAAAGCGTACTGTCAGGCAGAGAAAGGCCCGAGTCGGTCCGATCTAAGGTGATTGATTTGCGCAGATCGTTTAGCAAGATGCAATACTGCTTTCCAGAATAGAGTAGGAAAAGCACCGAATGCCGTAGTTCAGTTCTTGGCATTCGGTGCTTTTTCGAGTCGTGAGTGGACTCTCATTCTTGAAAATGATATTTTATTTAGTAAATAATCGATGGATACAAACAAAGAATGGGAGTCTAAACGGATGAGTACAGACCATAACAATTCGGATGTTACGATTGATCATACGACGAAAGAGCTGGCTCTTGTATTCGGTCAGTTAAAGCGGATCGGACATGTTTTCAGTCCCTCGAAAGAGCTCCGTCAGAGCGAATTGAATTTGCTTGTTCACTTGACTTACGTAAGCCCACCAGGCACAAATGGTGTCAGAGTATCCGAGCTCGGCAAGCAGTTGAAAATCACGTCAGCTGCTGTGACGCATGTCATTCAATCGCTGGAACAGCAAGGTTATATCTCCCGTACCGTGGGACCCAAGGATCGACGCTCCATTCTCGTAGCCCCTACCAAAGAGGGGTACGATTTTGTGGAAGCAAGAGAAAAAGAGCTGTTTGAACGATTTGGGCAGCTGCGTGAGCATCTAGGTACGGATGATGCACAGCAGCTCATACGGATCCTGTCGAAATCGATAAAATTCCTGTTAACTTATCAGGATAGCGATGAAACCAGACCATAGTTCGATTCGGAACTGTGGTTTTCTTATTCGTTTTGATAGGAACCCTCCGTTAATTCTTTAAGGATCGAATTCCCTGAGGGACTCCATTGTAGCTGTTGCCGAGCGCGTAATCCGGATACTCTCTGATTGATGCTGGCACCCCACGCGGCAGGTCCTAATGCTTTGGCCGCATCTTCATAGCTCCACGATTCCACTTTTTGTACACCAGCTATTTTGGCGACAGAAGTCATGAGGTCTTTTGTTGAGATCATTTCCTCGGATGCCGCATTGAATAATGATCCAGGCTGCGCCTGTGAATAGGCGAGTACGTATAGTCTCGCCAAGTCATCGACATCAATGGTAGACCATGCCTGTTGTCCATCATGGATGTAGTTGGCAGATTGAGTTAGCTTCGTCCTGCGAATCGTAGCTTGGACGAGTCCACCGCCACGACCGTATACAAGTGTTGGCCGAATGACGACCGAGCGAATATTGCGCTGGGCAGCTCCTAACACTTCCTGCTCCTGGTTCGCTTTCCATTGCAGAAAAGGCAAGGGATGAAGGGGGGAGTCCTCATCCACGATATTTTCGTACGTATCGTTGTAGATGAGCGTTCCACTCGTATAGATAAAAGGGTTCCCTGTGCCTTCCAAACCTTCTAGCATAGCCTGAACTGCTCCTACATCGAGCTTTTCCATATCGGGAGTATGCGAGATCGCCATATGAATGACACCGTCGAAATTTTTTACACTTTCTGCAAGTAGTTTGGTATCCGCAAGATCGCCAACAATAGGGATAAACCCTTGTGCGTGCAACAGCTTTGCATTCTCTTCTGATCGAACAAGGCCAGCAACCTGATACCCCAGGGCCTGAAAATGCTCGGCAACTACTGATCCGACATAACCTGTCATTCCTGTAAGGAAAACATTCATGACAATACCTCCTTGATAAACATTTAATTTAGTAACTAAATTATTTAGTAACTATAAAGCGATGTCAATACCATTTGCAATTAACTGAATATTGACAAAACGAATTCTGGGTGTTATTTTCACATTAGGAAAACGTTTACCCGTTACATAGAAAGTGAGTGAAGAACCATTACTGTCACCATTAAAGACATCGCACAACTCGCCAACGTTTCCATCGCGACTGTTTCGCGCGTGTTGAATAATTCCAAGCCAGTCCGACCAGAGCTGCGGGAAAGAGTGTTGAAAATCGTCCAAGAGACGGGCTTCCAGCCAAATGCGATTGCGAGGAGCTTGGTCAGCAAGGAAACCCGGATCATCGGGGTGATGATTCCCGACATCTCCAACAACTTTTACTCCAATCTCATTTACGGGATCGACAGCGTCATTAGCGAATACGACTACAGCATGTTCCTGGCGATATCCGACGAAGTGGTGGATAAAGAACTCAAGTACTTGCGCCTGTTCAAAGAAAAACAAATCGATGGCGTTATTATCGCAAGTATTCATTTCCTGGAGGGCAATATCCAGACGCTGCAAGAGATTCAAGTTCCCCTCGTCGTAACCGGCCACGATTTGCCTGGCTATCAGATTCCGACGGTCAACGTTAACAATGTGCAAGCCTCCTACGACGCTACCGCGTATCTCATTGCACAAGGTCACCGCAAGATTGCGTGTATATCTGGTCCATTGTGGGACCCGCCGTGCGGTCTCGATCGCATGGGGGGCTACCGTAAGGCCATGCGGGCACATGATTTGCCGATCCATGAGGGATTTGTAGTGGAAGGGGAATTCACGGCCAAAAGCGGGTACGAAGCGATGCGACGTATCTGTGAGGAAAAAATTCGTCCAACAGCCGTCTTCGTCGCAACAGACTTGATGGCGGTGGGTGTCCTCAATTACTTATACGACCATGGTATCCGTGTGCCAGAAGATATCTCTGTCATGGGCTTCGACAATTTGGAGCTAGCCTCACTTTCCCGCCCCATGCTGACTACCGTGCACAATGACCCGTTTATGTACGGAAAAGCCGCAGCAGAACAACTACTCAGACAAATCCGCAATGAATCTGTAGAGAGAATGAGCACCGTCCCACACCATCTCGTCATTCGCCAAACTGTAAGCGCTTTACTTGACTGAGGCAACAAGTCCTGCCATATAGATGAATGAAACGAGTTTACGCATTCAAAAGGGGTGAAGAGATATGAAGCTTGGCGTATTTACGGTTCTTTTTAGCGAGAAGTCGTTCGAAGAAATGCTGGATCATGTGAAGGATGCCGGGTTAGAAGCGGTGGAAATCGGCACGGGCTGCTATCCGGGCCAAGCACACTGCAATCTGGATGAGCTGTTGGAAAGTCCACAGAAACGACACGCGTACAAAAAAGCAGTAGAGGATCGGGGGTTGATGATCAGCGCGCTCAGCTGTCACGGCAATCCGTTGACGCCAGAAAAGAGTTTTGCTCAACAGTCCCACGATACGTTTATCAAAACGGTACAGCTAGCAGAAATGCTAGAGGTTCCTGTGGTCAATTGCTTTTCTGGAACGGCAGGCGATCATGATGGCGCGAAGTACCCGAGCTGGCCTGTCGCGCCTTGGCCAAACGAGTATCGCGACGTGCTGAACTGGCAGTGGAACGAGAAGCTCATCCCGTACTGGCGCGAGTGGGCAGCGTATGCGACCGACCATCATGTCAAGGTTGCGTTAGAGCTCCATGGCGGCTTCCTCGTCCACACGCCAGGGACACTGCTGAAGCTCCGGGAGCAGGTAGGTGAAGGAATCGGGGCAAACTTCGATCCAAGTCATATGTGGTGGCAAGGTATTGATCCGGTAGCGGCGATCAAAATCTTGGGTAAAGAAAAAGCTATCTATCATTTCCATGCGAAAGACACGTATATTGACCAGGAAAAAGTAAACATGTACGGGCTGACGGATATGAATTCCTACGCTAATCTCAATGAACGTGCCTGGTATTTCCGAACAGTAGGCTATGGGCATTCGCAGCAGACATGGGCTGACATGATGAGTGCATTGCGCATGAATGGCTACGATTATGTTGTGAGCATCGAGCACGAGGATGCGATCATGTCGATTGAAGAAGGCTTCCAGCGCGCTATTCAAAACCTGAAGCAAGTCATTTTGCGAGAACCAGTCCAGAATCTATGGTGGGTGTAGGAGGGAGAAAATGACTGACAAACGCAAATGGAAAATCGGCATCATTGGTGCAGGCGGGATTACAGAAGCTCATCTGGAGGCTATTCAGGAAGAGCCACGAGCAGAAGTAGTCGCAATCGCTGATATTTCCGCAGAAATGGCTTCCTATCGCGCGAAACGCCATGACATTCCGCACGTTTTCACTGATTACGAGACCATGCTTCAAGAGTCGGATACGGACGCGATCATTGTATGTCTTCCGAATTACTTGCATGCGGAAGCAACCATAAGTGCACTGGCAGCAGGCAAACACTTGTTGTGCGAGAAGCCGATGGCGATGAACGCCCAGCAGGCAGAGGAAATGATCGAAGCGGCGAAGAATGCAGACAAAATCCTCATGGTGGCACAAAACAACCGATTCCGAAGCGACGCCCAGCAAGTCAAAGCATGGCTAAAGGAAGGAAAGCTGGGAAACATTTATCACGTCAAGACTGGTTGGGTCAGGCGAAATGGGATTCCGGGATGGGGCAGCTGGTTTACGCAAAAAGAATTGGCAGGCGGAGGTCCCTTGATTGACATCGGGGTACATATGCTGGATTTGACCTTATGGCTCCTGGATCATCCAAAGCCTGTGTCCGTCCTCGGCCAAACGTATGCGCAATTCGGCCCTCACAAACGCGGCTTGTCAGAGTGGGGCAGAAGAGATGATAACGGAAAGTTTGATGTGGAAGACATGGCAGTGGCGATGATCACCTTTGACAATGGAATGTCGCTTACACTAGATGCCAGCTGGGCTTCTCACATCGATAAGGAAAACGTTTTCCTACAACTTTATGGACAAGAGGGTGGGGCATCACTTGGTTTATTGGATAACCAATTCTCGCTCTATCACGAATGGAACGGGGTGACTGCCTCGACTGAATTGACGCCAAAGCCCCAGAAAGAACGCGTACAGTTATTCCGTAATTTCATCGACGCGATCGAAGGGAAGGCTGAGGTCCTCTGCACACCGGAGCATGCTTTGTACATTAACAGGTTGATCGAAGCCATCTACGCATCTGCCCAAAAAGGCGAAGCAGTTCGTTTATAAAGATGATCATAGGGGGTTTACTTAGATGAAAGTTAGCAAAAGACTTGCATCCGTTGGACTTACCTTATTAATGGCGTTCTCGTTGGCAGCATGTTCGTCCGTACCTCAGCAAGCATCTACAGATACGACCCCATCACAGCCTGCGACACCTTCCACCACAGAGGCACCCAAAACGGAGCCGGCACAACCTTCAGCCGAAAAAATCAAGCTCGTCTACGCTCGCGGCAAAGACGCGACGGATTCCACCAAAAAGCTCGTTGAAGCCTTCCAGAAAGTTCATCCCAATATCGAAGTAGAAATCCGCGAAATGCCTGCTGATTCCGGTCAAAGCCATGATCAGTACGTCACAATGTTCAGTGCACAATCCTCCGAAATCGACGTGTTTGACCTGGATGTAATCTGGCCAGCTGAATTCGCACAAGCAGGTTATTTGCTGCCGCTCGACCGACTGATGGAGCAAGACGGCATCGAGACAGGTAAATATATTAAGGGCGCCATGGATGCCGGGAACTTTGGCGGGCAGCAATGGACCATGCCGAAGTTTATCGACGCCGGCCTCTTGTTTTATCGAAAAGATCTCGTAGCCGAAGCGCCTAAAACGTGGGATGACCTGATTGCTCAAGCGAAAGCCACAAAGGGCAAGGGTGGCACGAAGTTTGGTTACTTGATGCAAGCCAAGCAATACGAAGGACTGGTGTGCAACTTCGTAGAGTTTAGTGCATCGTATGGCGGAAAAATTTTGGATGAACAGGGCAAGGTTGCAGTGAACAATCCAGCTACGATTAAAGGTTTGAATAAAATGATCGAGGTTGTCAAATCTGATTTCGTCCCAACCAATATCACCACATTCATGGAGCCGGAATCTCACACTGCATTCCTAGAGGGGCAAGCTCCCTTTATCCGTAACTGGCCGTACCAGTTCGCGTTGGCACAGGATCAAGCCCAGTCCAAAATCGTTGACCAAGTCGCGATTGCACCACTTCCAGCAGGCGATGCGGGCTCTGCAGCAGCACTCGGCGGTTGGATGGGCGGAATCAACAAGTTCTCGAAGCATCCGAAGGAAGCATGGGAATTCCTCAAATTCATGACAGGGCCAGAAGGTCAAAAAATATCCGCGGTTGAAGGCGGGCTCGCACCAACATACCTGCCAGCCTACGATGATGCTGATGTACAAAAGGCAAGTCCATTGTTTGCCAATAAAGATTTCGTCGATGGCGTAAGCGCTGCGGTTTCGCGCCCAACGACTCCGATCTATCCGAAAATTTCGGAAGTGATCCAGATTGAAGTGTCCAAAGCTCTGGCAGGGCAGCAAACAGCTGAGCAAGCGGTACAAAACATGGAGACACAAATGAACGAACTGATGAAAAAATAACCAGAAAAAGAAATGTGCTTCCGAGGGGGCCGAATTGGCTTCCTTGGAAGCTACATAACGGTGGTAGGCACAAGCATGCTTGAAGCGGGAAGGAAGGTGGTGAACGGATGAATCGAAGAACGAAAAGGTCTCTCTCAGAAAAACAGATGGGTTACCTGCTGATTTTTCCTGCCCTGATCATTATTCTTGTTATCGCGATTTGGCCTGTTATGCGATCCTTTTGGATCAGTCTGCACGACATCCGGTTGAACGACCCGACGAAATCAGAGATTCACTCTTCATACGGGCTTGATATGGAGCGCTACGTAAGCACGCTTCCCAACCTGCTCCGTTATGTGAAGAGGGAGGCGGACGCTACAGAAGGGTCATCCAAGGAAAAACTGAACACGCTCAAAGAGCAAATCGAGCAAATGAACACTTCCCTCAACCAAACAGGCGAGATCGCGAGTCGTTATCAAATGATTGACCAGCTGTTGCTGGATTTCAAGCCAGTTCCCACAGAACTCAAATATGTGAGTCTGTCGAACGAACAAACAGAGTCAATCAAGAAGACCTTGGCAGGTGTAAGAGCAGTCCTATTAAATATGAGTGAGCAAAAGCTACTCGCAAAGCCTGAGGGTGCACTCGGGGTTATTCAAGGAATAGAAGCTTCCATCATAGAGCCCAACTACGTCGGTTTTGCCTACTACAAGAAGTTTTTAACCGATGCTCGTATGTGGGGGGCTCTTTACAACACCACGTTTTTTACCGTGATCTCCGTAGCTATTGAATTAGTGCTCGGTATGATGATCGCACTATTAATCAACCGCCCGTTCCGCGGAAGGAGTCTGGTTCGGGCTACGGTGTTAATCCCATGGGCAATTCCAACTGTCATCTCCGCGTTAATGTGGAAGTTTTTGTATGATGGACAAAATGGCATTGTTGCTTATCTCTTTGAGCAGACAGGATTGATCTCAGATATGGGGATGCTTCTCACCACAAAGGCTGGTGCAATGTTTTCCGTTATTTTGGCGGACGTGTGGAAGACGACGCCGTTCATGGCCTTGCTCTTGTTCGCAGGCTTGCAAACGATCCCGCATAGCTTGTATGAAGCAGCGTCTGTGGATGGTGCCACCCGCATCCAGCAATTTTTTCGCATTACGCTGCCGTTGCTGAAATCAACGATTCTGGTGGCGTTATTGTTCCGTACTCTCGATGCATTCCGCGTGTTTGACCTGATTTATACACTGACAGGCGGTGCCCCAGGGAACTCGACAGAGACGATTTCCATCTATGCGTATAAAACGATGTTTGCACAGATGAGCTTTGGGGAAGGCTCGGCGCTCGCTGTCATTGTGTTTTTATGCGTGGCGGCAATCTCCATCGGCTATGTCAAAATACTGGGAGCGGATCTGCTTGGCGATGGCAGCGGCAGATAAGGAGGTGATTGGATGCGCAAACATACGAGTCCCTTGTTCTACGTAGGTCTCTTTGTATTCATCTTTCTTGTGATGTTTCCGTTTCTCTGGATTCTCCTCGCTGCATTGAAGCCGCCAGCGGAGCTGTTTGGAGAGCGAGCCTTTCATTTTATCATCCAAAATCCTTCCTTTGACAACTTTGTCCGCGTATTCACGGAGCGGCCGTTTGCACGGTACTTGTGGAATTCGACAGTAGTGGCGACGTTAACCACACTGTATTCCATTACGATCGCTTCCTTTGCCGCATACGCGATTGCATGGTTGTCCTTTCGGGGAAAGGCGCTCATATTGGGAGTCGTACTGGCTGTCTCCATGTTTCCACAGATCGCTACGATTTCTCCGATCTTCATGTTTATGCAATCGATGGGTTTAACAAATAGCTATCTTGGACTGATCATCCCTTATACGACCTTTGCGTTGCCACTCGCGATCTGGAATTTGACGATTTTTTTCCGCAAGATACCGAGTGATTTGGGCGAAGCAGCCAAAGTAGATGGTGCGAGCATTTGGCAGACGATGACAAAAGTGTTTTTCCCGCTCGCCATGCCTGGGGTTTTTACGACGGCCATTCTCGTCTTTATTGCATCGTGGAACGAATTCTTGTTCGCTTTGACCTTGAATACGCAGGAAGCGATGAAGACAGTACCAGTAGGAATTGTTATGTTTCAGGGGATGTTTACGATCCCGTGGGGTGAAATATCTGCTGCCTCTATCATTGTGACGATCCCGCTGGTTGTGATGGTGTTGATTTTCCAAAAACGAATTATATCTGGCCTGACTTCAGGGGCTGTAAAAGAATAAAACGGAGTTTGTCTGGCAAATGTGATTATGATACGGTAGAAGCAGCAATTAGAAAGCGAGTTGACGGACGCTTGAATAATCTCACCAAATTTCAGATCAACAAACCAGCTCATGAAGTGTTCGAAGCATTCGTGGACCCCACGAAAATCGGCAACTTCTGGTTCTCTTCCAGCTCAGCAAGATGGGAGGAAGGGAAAAATATTACGTTATTCTACGATATTTACAACGCAGAAGTAGGGATTACGATTCTCGAAATCGAAGTGAATAAACGAATCCTTTTCCAGTGGGCTGGAGAAGCGAATACCGTATCCATTACGCTAAAAGAATTGGATGAAGCGACAACGGTTATTGAAGTGAACGAAGAAGGCTTTCAAAAAAATGATCCTGAGCTTGTTCAAAAAATGGTAGACAATAAAGAAGGCTGGGTCTACGTGTTATCATGCTTGAAGGGGTATCTGGAGCATGGGATCAACACATTAAGAGAAGGGCTTGTGAGATAGCCCCAGGAAAGGGGATCGCACGCTTTGACTTCTACTAGCTTCGAGCTACACGTCACAGCGGACGTAGTACGTGCTGGTCATGTGAACAATGTGAAATACTTGGAGTTTCTGGATATGGCGCGGGAGCCGTGGTATCACTATTTTCGAAGTGTGGGTATTATACCGTTTATCGCAAATTTGAATGCCAGCTACAAGAGAGAAGCATTTTTGGATGATCGTCTTTTCATCGAAACGATGCTAGCCAGTGTAGGTAATAGTAGTTTTGTTTTGAAGCATACGATTACGAATCAGCATCAAGAACTTGTCTTAGAAGCCGAAGCTACGTTAGTTGCCATGTGTCTCGAGACGAGGGAAAAGATCCGTGTACCGGATGAAATGCGAGAACAAGTTCAGCGATAAAAGATAAAGCCCGATCCTATGCGATTCGGGCTTTTCCTGTTGTACTATTTAATTCCGAGGCTTCGCTTTTTTCGAACGAGCGTTGAAATATTCACCTGCAGCTTATCCGCACACTGCTGCATGGTGTCTGTCTCCTTCAAAAGGCGGTGGATATACTCTCTTTCAAAACGTTCCACGGCTTCTTTTAATGGCAGCGGCTCATCCATTTTGACGAGATGAAGCGGCAGCGATGTCTGTTGTGAATTGCGAATGGATGCGGGC
Source organism: Brevibacillus jepli (assembly GCF_047229145.1). NCBI lineage: Bacteria > Bacillati > Bacillota > Bacilli > Caryophanales > Paenibacillaceae > Brevibacillus > Brevibacillus jepli. The sequence continues at coordinate 242,545 of NZ_JBFEFW010000002.1, read as the reverse complement.
AATTGGTCAAATGTAATCCGCCCATTTTCACACATGTGGAAGGACCGTTCCACCACATTTTTCAGCTCGCGTGTATTCCCTGGCCAATCATAATCCATCAGAGCTTCCAAAGCATCTGTCTCGATGCGCATTTCTTGCTGGTACTTCCATTCGAGCTTTTTCAAATAGTAGAAAATAAGTGCCGGAATATCCTCACGGCGCTCACGCAAGGGTGGAATGGTGAGAGCGAGCACGTTTAGGCGGTAGAACAAATCTTGCCGAAACCGCCTTTGTTCCACCATCGCTTCCAAGTCACTATTGGTGGCAGCGATGATTCGCATGTTTACCTGACGTGACGTTTTTCCACCAAGTCTTCGAATCCGTCCATCCTGTAGCACATTCAAGAGCTTCACCTGTAACGGAAAAGGCAGATCCCCAATTTCATCGAGAAAAATGGTCCCTCGATCGGCAAGCTCAAACAATCCTTCCTTCGATTGACTGGCCCCTGTAAAAGCCCCTTTTTCATAGCCGAACAGCTCTGATTCGAGCAAATGCTCGGGAATAGCCCCACAGTTAATCTTGATGAACTCTCCCGTACGACCGCTTTGGGCGTGAATGTAGTTCGCCAACACGTCCTTACCCACACCTGACTCGCCGAGCAAAAGAACCGGAGAGTCGTTTGTCGCAAAGCGTTTGGCGAGTGAGGCAACGCGATGCATGAGGCTACTGCGATAAATCATCTGCTGGTCAAAATCACCATCGGTTTGGATATGCTCCAAAGCCTTTTGATAAGCGGAACTGATCTGGCGCGTTTCCTCCAGCTCCTTCTGAAGCTGGTTCAGCTCTGTGACGTCGCGTACATTTCCCACGACAAACAATAATTCCTTGTTCGAATCGAGCAGTGGGGTAGCCGTATTAATTGCTTGCCGACCGTTCGCATAATCGATGACGACACTATGCGTTTGTTTCGTCAAAATCGTTCGCACGGCAGAAGAGTCAGGAACGAGATGCATTTCCTTTTGCTCCATAAAACTGAAGTTATTCAAGATGTCGGCGGGAACTCCCGTGATGTTCAGGTACGCCTCGTTATAGAGCAGGACATAGCCATTGCGGTCACAAATCGCTAATCCATCGTGGGACGTACTGAAGATGGTTGTCAGCAATTTTGCAAGCTCATGGTTGTCACTGGCTTGAAAATACTTGGTTTGATACATCGAAGTCCTCCTATACAGGCTTGTAAACGAAATAATCAGAATTAATCATCCGTGCGCAAAAATGCATATGCAAAAATGATCAATATACGTTTGTTTTGCTGTGAAATCGCTTTCAAACGTTTGGCATGCTACTTGCTCTTCTATAGGGAGGAATGCAGGAGCAAGCAATTAGGCTTTCATTATGGAAAAAGAGAGGGATGTTTCCATGTCTTCATTATATCAGGTATTGAATCCAGCGGGTGAGCTGGTAGGCGATCTCAAGGGGCAATTAGACGAGGCGACGATGATCAAGATGTATGAAAATATGATGCTGGTTCGTCAGTTTGACCGCAAGTCGATTAATCTGCAGCGCCAAGGCAGAATGGGCACCTATGCTCCTTTTGAAGGGCAAGAAGCCTCCCAAGTGGGCAGTGCAATGGCATTAACACCTGGAGATTGGCTGTTCCCAACCTACCGAGACCATGCTGCGGCGATCGTCCATGGACAATCCATGGCACGCGTGTTCCTCTACTGGATGGGTCATATGGAAGGAAGTATCAGTCCGAAGCATTTGAATATCATGCCGCCTTGTGTTCCGATCGCGACACAAATGGTGCATGCCGTCGGGACTGCCTGGGCGAGCAAGCTGCAAAACGAACAGCATGTCAGCATTGCGTATTTCGGAGACGGCGCGAGCTCGGAAGGCGATTTTCATGAGGCATTGAATTTTGCAGGTGTATTTCAAACACCGACCATCTTCTTCTGTCAAAACAACGGCTTCGCGATCAGTGTTCCGTTTTCACAGCAGTCTGCATCAAAAACGATTGCACAGCGTGCGGCCGCTTATGACATCCCTGGGGTTCGGATAGACGGCAATGATATCTTCGCAGTTTGGCTGACCATGAAAGAAGCCATGCAACGTGCACTGGAAGGCAAAGGGCCGACTTTGATCGAAGCCGTGACATTCCGCTACGGTGCACACACCACTGCAGATGATCCAAAGAAATACCGCGACCAAGAGAGCTTGTCTGAGGAATGGCGTACAGAACGCGATCCACTCCAACGTCTGCGTGTATATCTGGAGAATCAAGGATTGTGGAGTGAAACGAAGGAAGCAGAGCTAATTGCTCGGGTCAATGAACAAATCGACGCGGCTCTAGTCGAAGCAGAGAGCTATCCGAAGTCCAAGCCAGAGGACATGTTCAAGCACGTGTATGCCGAGCCATCGTGGATGGCAACGGAACAGGAGAGCGAGCTCGTCAAGCCATCGAAGCAGGAGGGAATCCCAGCATGATACGCAAACTGACCATGATTCAAGCCATAACCGAAGCGATGGATCAGAAATTGGCAGATGATTCACGCATTATGCTTCTGGGAGAAGATATCGGTGTGAATGGTGGCGTGTTCCGGGCGACAGAAGATTTGATTCATAAGTACGGTCCAGATCGTGTGGTGGATACGCCGCTCGCTGAAGCAGGCATTATCGGGGCAGCTATCGGTCTTGCGATGAATGGGAAGATCCCTGTGGTCGAGATACAATTTCTTGCTTTTATTTATCCGGGCTTTGAGCAAATTGTTTCGCATGCGGCACGTATGCGCTACCGGACTCGCGGACAATACCATGTTCCAATGGTCATTCGCACGCCGTACGGAGCCGGGATTCGTGGCCCAGAGCTCCATTCGGAGAGTGTCGAAACGTTTTTTGCCCATGTGCCAGGTTTAAAGGTAGTGGCACCAAGCACGCCTTATGACGCAAAAGGCTTATTGATTGCGGCGATGGAAGATCCCGATCCGGTCATTTTTTTGGAGCCGACCAAGCTGTATCGGGCGTTTAAACAAGAGGTGCCGGAAGAGCTGTACCGCGTGCCAATTGGAAAAGCGAAGGTTGTCCAAGAAGGTACGGATGTATCCATTTTTGCTTGGGGAGCTATGCTTAGAGTCGCGGAGGATGCAGCAAAACAGATCGAGCGCGAGAACGGATTAAGCTGTGAAGTGATTGATCTGCGCACGCTCTATCCATTGGATCGGGATACGATCATAGCCTCGGTCAAAAAGACTGGACGTGCTGTTGTTGTACACGAAGCACATAAGACGGCCGGGTTGGGTGCAGAGATCATCTCCATGATCAATGATGAAGCATTGATCTACCTGAAGGCTCCAGTAAAGCGGATCACCGGATTTGACGTGCCCGTCCCGCAATTTTCCATCGAGGATGATTATTTGCCGACAGCTGAGCGCGTGAAGGACGGAATAATGGAAACGGCTACGTTTTAGGAGAAGGAGCGAGTCATATGGTTGAGTTCAAGCTTCCTGATGTGGGAGAAGGTATGCACGAAGGAGAAATCGTAAAAGTACTCGTTCGCACGGGTGAATCCGTTCAACAGGATCAGCCATTGCTGGAAGTACAGACAGATAAAGTGAACGCGGAGCTGTCTGCGCCTGTAACTGGCGTCATTCGCGAGATTTTCATTGTAGAAGGGGAAACGGTAGAGGTCGGAACTACGCTGCTCGTGATAGATGCAGGTACGGAACCAAAGAAGGAAGAGGAAAAGCTTCCAGAAAAGGTGGCAAACACAGAGAAGACAGTCAATTTTGCTCCGGTTCGTACGGACCATCGACGCTCATTGGCTACACCATACGTGCGGCAGCTGGCGCGGGAAATGAAGCTGGATATCGAGCTGGTCACAGGTACAGGAGCTGCTGGACGTGTGACGGAAGAAGATTTGCGCCAATTTGCCAATCGCATGCAAAACTCGGTACCAGCCCAGTTTCCGGCGACGGCTGCTAGTCATGGACGTCACTTGGAGGCAAGTGCAGCGGCGGTTGAGACTACACAGCTTCAGCCGAAAACGGAAACTGTCACTCGAGTAGCCACCTCCTCGCAGGGAGATATCCAAAGACTACCGTTAAAAGGGATTCGGAAAAAAATTGCCGAGCATATGGTGAAATCCGTCACGATTATTCCACATGTCACATCAGTGGATGAACTGGAGATGGATCAGCTGCGTGCCTTACGCGAGAGGTTGAAGCCACATGCGGATAAGCGAAATATCAAGCTGACCTTCCTGCCGTTCTTTATCAAGGCGCTGGTTATTGCACTCAAGGAATTCCCGATGTTGAATGCATCGATAGACGATAGCACGAATGAAATCTTGCTCAAGCGCTTCTACAATATCGGTATCGCCACGGATACGCCTGAGGGTCTAATTGTACCAGTCATCAAGGATGCAGACCACAAATCGATCTTTCAACTCGCAGAAGAAATCAATCAACTGGCTCGATTGGCTCGCGAAGGCAAACTGACCATGGAGCATATCACAGGTGGAACGTTCACCATTAGCAATGTGGGGCCAATCGGGGGGCTACAGGCAACGCCGATCATCAATCACCCCGAAGTGGCCATTATTAGCTTGCACAAAATGGAGAAGCGTTGGGTGGTGCGTGAGGATGAAGGCGTCATTCGTTGGATGATGAATCTGTCACTCTCGTTTGATCATCGCCTGATCGATGGCGTGACGGCCGTTCGTTTTACTAACCGGATCAAAGAGCTGCTGGAAGATCCGAATCTATTGTTTGCGGAGATGGTATAGATGGTAGTCGGCGAAGTAGCAGTTGAAACAGATGTGGTTGTTATCGGTGGGGGACCTGGAGGTTATGCAGCCGCTATTCGTCTCGGACAGCTGGGGCAATCTGTCGTTCTAATCGAAAAGGAAGTACTCGGTGGCGTCTGCTTGAATCGCGGATGCATCCCGTCGAAAGCCCTGATTCATACAGCGGGCGAATACCATAAGCTGAGCAATCTGAAAAAGCTTGGTATCCAGCTCCCGACAGGGGAGGCCACATTTCATATGCCAAGCTGGCAGGCGTGGAAGTCATCCATCGTTTCTCAGCTGAATAAAGGGGTCGATCATCTCTGTCAAGCGAATGGTGTGACAGTGGTGAAGGGGACAGCGACATTTCTTTCCAGCGATCGAATCGGCGTGGAGACAGGCAGGGATTTTGAAACGTACAAATTTAAACAAGCGATTATCGCTACAGGATCACGTCCATTCATTCCCTCGTTACTGACTCCAGATGGCGTGCATATTCTGGATTCTACGCATATGCTGGCGCAAGAAGAGGTACCGAAAACACTGGCGATCATCGGTGGTGGCTATATTGGGATGGAGCTCGGAATGGCTTTTGCCAAGCTGGGATCGCAGGTGACTGTTGTAGAGGCAGCGGAGCGTATTTTACCGCAAACAGCCGCCCATCTCTCGCAGGAAGTGCTCAAGCAGACGAAAAAGCTCGGGATGACAGTGAAGACCGCGACAAAGGTAGAGAAGGCAGAGGTTGTGGATGGCAAAGTCTCCCTCTCATTACGTTCAGAAAAGAACGGATCTGAAAGCATCATGGCACATAAGACGCTCGTGACGATAGGGCGTGTGCCCAACACTGGCGAGCTCGGTCTTGCCCAAGCGGGAGTCGAAATGGACGAGCGAGGCTATATACCGGTGAACCCAACGGGTAGGACGAACAAGCCTCATATTTTTGCTATCGGCGATGTAACGCCAGGTCCTGCATTAGCCCATCGTGCGACGAAGCAAGGGATTGTAGCTGCCGAGGTGATCGCAGGGCTGCCTAGCAGCGTAGATTCACCGTACGTGCCTTATGTGATTTTTACCGAACCGCAAATCGCTGGCGTTGGGATGACACGAGAAGAGGCAGAACGCCAAGGGTATCGAGTCAAGGTCACAGCTTTTCCTTATCGAGCAAACGGCAGAGCGTTAGCTATGGATGAGGGAGAGGGCTTCGCAGAAGTGATTGTAGATGAAGAGAGTCATTTACTGTTGGGCATGCATGTAGTAGGTGCAGATGCTTCGAATTTGATCGGCGAGGGTGTACTTGCATTGGAGCTTGCTGCACGCGTAGAAGATGTAGCGTTGACCATGCATCCCCATCCAACCTTAAGTGAGGTATGGCTGGAGGCTGCCGAGGCTGCGTTAGGTCATGCCATTCATATCGTAAATAAATCAAAAGTCGCTGCGACCTGATAAGCTTATCGTGAAAGCTTAGAGCTATGTGACGGATTTCAGTTGAAGTCATGAGTATCGAGATTCATCAAGATTCGCACTTGCATGAATGTGCTACGCTTGAATTAATCTCGTGCAAAGGATGTGTGGTCTTGAATGAAACTGAATCACGTCAATCTTACCGTTACGGATGTTCCAGCTGCTTCTGATTTCTTGGAGAAATATTTTGGTCTGAAAAAGCTGGATACCTCCGAAGATGCTCGTGGAGATAATTTTGGGGTCCTATTTGACGATGACGGCCTCGTGTTTACTTTAATGAAGGGCGCCGAAGTCCAATACCCCAAGACTTTTCATATCGGCTTCATCCAGGAGAGCGAAAAGAAGGTAAATGAAATCAATCAACGCTTAAAAGAAGATGGGTTTCAAGTAGCGCCGCCTGTAAGAGCGCATGGATGGACGTTTTATGTGAAAGCCCCTGGCGGATTTACAGTAGAGGTTCTTGCGTAACGCATATACACATAGTGGAAAAAGCCCTCTTTTCAAACCAAGAAAGAGGGCTTTTTCTCGGATATTAAACGTGCAGACTCTCTTTTTTCTCGTAATGGAATCCCATTTGATAGCCACGTTCCAACAGCTGTTCGATATGAGCAGGATTTTGAGCCAAGGTATCATAGAGGAACTCAACCCTCGAATCATTGATGCCGACATAACTGGAGATTCCGATATTGAGCTGGTGAGCCATCATTTGGTCATAATTTCTTTTTGCAAAATGATCTTCTGGAGCAGCTGCTAGACCGATCCACAATGCTTGTTTATGATGCAGCTTACGTGAGCCATACGCGAAGCCGTTGTTCCAAACGCGATCAATATATCCTTTCAGCATGGCGGGCATGCTAAACCACCAGATCGGAAAAATGAAGGCTAATGCGTCGTGTTTTCTCATCCGTTCCATTTCGATCTCAACCTCTGGAGAATATTGCTTATTTCCATTGTTCCAATCTGGCTCGTCGGCCTCCCATAAAACAGGGTCAAATCCGATACGATGCAAGTCCAATACCTCTACCTCGTGTCCGGCATCTGTCAGGCCCGAAACGAAACGTTCTGCAACGGCAAAGGTCAAAGAATTCGTCCGAGGATGGGAAACAACTGTCAGTATTTTCATATTCATGCACCCTCTATTTCTGTTTTGATTTGTATGCCAAAATCTTTGATGCGGGCGATAGCGGCGTCGATAGGAAGCAGTGTGTCAGGAAGATAGACTCCTCCAACTGCTGGTGGCTTGCCGTCCCATCCAAGAATGCGCTCAATCGCTAGTAATACCCCAAGTGCTGTCATATGTGCATGGCCCCAAGGATCAGAGACGCTGATATGATAGGTGGCCGCTTTTTCGTTTTTCAACGTTCCCTTCATCTCGATGAACAAATCTTGGGAGGCTGATTTGCCAACTCGTGTCCCAATGGAATCTCCCAATAAAAAGTCAAACCGTACGTTTGGAGCACCAGTGATCGTGGCCAAATTGGGTACATCCAGGAGCGCCATCGGGAAGCCCTCAACCGAATAATCATCCGATAGTCGCACCAATCTCCCATGTTGTGTTGCATCGACCCATTTCCATTGCGCATCTTGCCGCAGCAGCGCACGGCTGATAAAGCCTTCTGATTCTTCCAGCGTCGACGGTCCAATCAAATCGCGTTCGTCGTGCATACTCGCCAATAGAATGGAATCGACCACGGCAAAGTCCAAAGCTGCCTGTGCAGCGACCCATGTCAATATCCCCGTCTGTGCGTGACCAAGTGGGACGATTGGTCGTTTCGGTGGCTTGTGCAGGGCCGCAAATGTAAGAGTGGATAGCTCATCCGCGAGCTTCGTAATCCCAATGTGGGCAATCCCTTTCGTCAAGGCAGCTTGGAGGAGCACATCTCCAGGGTCTTGCACGGCGGCGACGATCAAATCCGGTTCGCCTAGTTCTTCTACCGTTTGACCGTTCGTCAAGTCAAGGTAGGCCGTATGAGAATGGCCGAGTTCACGAGCGAGAGGAGCGCCTTTTTCTGGATTGCGACCTGCGAGTACAATCTCGACATCAATGTTGATGCTTCGGATTAGGCGAGCGATAGCACTGTCAATGACACCGTAGCCGCCCGCGATCAGTATGCGATTCGCCATGTTTCGTCCCTCCATTTTTACAAGTAAGGTGCTGGTATAACCGAATCATGCACCATATAATGGAATGTGAAAAGTACGCACTTTTTTGTGCTTTCGATACCAAAAAGTAATATAGGAACCAAAAAGTTCCTGTAAAAACGGTGAGTAATGAGGGAGGAGACCAATTCATGAGGCCGAAGCTCAAGCATACATACCAGATTCCTTCAGAGGCTACGCTAGATGTATTAGGCGGAAAATGGAAAACATTGATATTATGTCAGTTGTACTATGGGCCGAAAAGAACGAGCGAATTGAGAAAGCAAATGCCGGAAATTACACAAAAAGTGCTGACACAGCAGCTTCGCGAGCTAGAGGAGGACGGAATCGTCATCAGGACCGTGTACAGCCAAGTACCACCAAAGGTCGAGTATGAACTGAGTGAAATAGGTGAATCGCTCAAGCCAATCATGGATCTCATGTGCGAATGGGGCGAACGTTACATTCGAGGGGAAATACCAGGGAAAGAGTCTTCGGAAGTGTAAGGTGATCGAAGGAGGAACGAACACGTGCAATCTCCCTTGTTTCCAGCAGCAGATCCTACACAAACTCGGTTCGATACCGAGCTTTTAACGGAATTTGACAGAAAGATCAGAAAAGAAAAGATCGTCAGCTGCCTCATCATTCAGGACAGCAATCTCGTCTTTGCATACTACAAAAACAAGAAGCACGCACAGAAGCTTCAAAAGATTAATTCTTGTACAAAAAGCTTTATCTCGGCGCTCATCGGGATTGCACTGGATCAAGGGGTGATCCCTAGCTTGGATACTCCTATTGTTCACTATTTTCCTTATTTGGAGAAGGAAACGGTTGATCCAGTAAAGCGCTCCATTACTTTGTTTCATTTGCTCACGATGACACCCGGCTTTGATTGGCCAGAGTTCGGCGAGTGGCAATCTTTTCCACGGATGCTGTACAGTCCCGATTGGGTGCGGTTTGTGCTGGATCGACCTTTGCTTGACCAACCGGGGGAGAAAATGAATTATAATTCTGGATGCTCGCATCTATTGTCTGCCATCCTGCAAAAGGCAAGTGGTACGAGTACCTATGATTTTGCCCAAAAGCATCTTTTCCGGCCATTGAACATGCAAGATTCGTATTGGTATTCGGATGGACAGGGGATTCATAACGGAGGGGACGGATTACGTCTTACTTCGAATGATATGGCAAAGCTAGGCTTCCTCTATCTACAAAACGGTAAGTGGCAAGACAAACAGATTGTGCCAGCAGCCTGGGTTCAAGAGTCGATCCAACCCAAATTCCGGACATACGAGAGGATTGGCTCGTATGGTTTACATTGGTGGAGTAATCGAATCGATCCTAGCAAGGACTGGACAGAGGATAACTGGTATTATTTTGCCCTCGGTTTTGGAGGGCAGTACATCATTGTTGTTCCGTCCCGTGACTTGATCGTGGTTTTCAACAGTGAAATATACGATCATTCTTTGCGGCCGCTTGCCTTATTCAGGCAGTATATTTTGGCGGCGTCGTAGTCAAATTTCGATCCATTTAAGAAAAACCAGTTCAGGACACCACAGTGGTGCTGAACTGGTTTTTCATTTCACTGAAACATTCTACTTGGACATGTCGTCTGTAATAGAAAGCGTTACACGAGCTTTGAATTGCAGGCACTACAGCACCCAGACCATCCCAAGATGCATTCAAATAGTGGGAGTCATGGGAACAAGTGACATGGTATGTGGATAATGAATGACCTCTATACCCATAATACTTGGTAATTACCGATGACAGAAAACGAAGAATCAGGGAGTGTGAAAAAATGAAAAAATGGAGACTATTATCACTGATGGTGATTGCTGTAATGGGATTAAGTGCTTGTGGTGGACCCGCAACACCTGATGTTATGGAGCAGGTTGAGGTCGTACCAAACCCTACGTATACAATTGGTAGTGAAGTGATCTTGAAAGCGAATCACCAGCCAGGGATGCAAGGGGCTAAAGCAAAAATTGTGGGAGCTTACGACACGACGGCTTATTCTGTGACCTATACACCTACAACTGGTGAACCACCAGTGAAGAATTATAAATGGATCATTCATGAGGAGATCAAGAATCACATCAAACAACCGTATGATCCAGGAACAGAGGTTGTCCTGAAGGCTGAACATGCGAAAGGGATGTTGGATGCATCAGGGAAGCTCGACACGGCCGAAACAACGACTGTCTATATGGTCAATTACACTCCTACTACGGGTGGTGGAGAGGTCAAAAATTATAAATGGGTGACGGAAAACGAAGTATCACCTGTGAAGTAAACGAAGACAGGATCAAGTAAGGGCAGCTCAGGCTTTTCATGGCCAAAGCTGCCCTATTGATTTTTCAAAGAAAGTGCAATACTCACGTCAGTACTTGATTGAAATACGAGATTCGAAAAAAGAGCGATGTTTTGCTCTTTTTTTGCTTTGCAAGGATTTTTCGTGACAATCGATCGTTAATGCATTATAGTAACTTTATTACTAATAGTAAGTTAATAAACATCAAGATTACCACTGAATAGAGACCGACGTTTATGGTCAGCTTGAAAGTAGTACGAAGAACACGATGTTATGAAAACGAGGTGGCATTTTCTCATGAATTTTCATCAAAGTCCCAATACTTTTGTCCGTCAAGTAACTCTGAAGGTGCAAGACCTGGACCGCTCTCTGGCTTTTTATCAAGAGGTCATCGGGTTTAAAATTTTGAACCACACTGCCACGAAAGCGGAATTGACTGCGGACGGAAAGACTACGTTGCTTTCCATCGAACAACTCAATGACGCATTACCGAAACAAAATCATACGACTGGTTTGTATCATTTTGCACTTTTGCTGCCAAAACGCTCCGATTTGGCCAGCATTGTGCGCCACTTCTCAGCAATGAATTTGCGCATTGGGTCATCTGATCATCTCGTCAGTGAGGCTCTTTACTTGTCGGACCCGGATGGCAATGGTATTGAAATTTATATCGATCGTGATCCTGCTGAATGGAGCTGGAATGGCAGCCAAGTAGACATGGCCACAGATCCGTTGAATTTTGCAGATTTGTTGTCCAGTGAACCACAAACACCGTGGGATGGACTACCTGCGGATACCATTATGGGACATATTCATCTACATGTTTCGAAGCTGGATGAAGCTGAACATTTTTATACCAAAGGACTTGGCTTTGAGGTAGTGAACCGATATGGAGCACAGGCTCTGTTCATCTCTACTGGCAAGTACCATCATCATATTGGGTTGAATACGTGGGCTGGTATTGGTGCTCCACCGGCACATCCGAACAGTCCCGGACTTGAATCGTTTGTTCTGGTGCTCCCTCATGTAGAGGCGAGAAATTGTGTAATGGCTCAGCTAAGAGAAATCGGTGCGCCTGTTCAGGAGGAAAGCGGTCATTTTGTCACGGTGGACCCTTCTGGCAATCGGATTAAACTGCACGTGTAAGGGAAGTCATTGGAGAGGAGATGAAGTTCTGTGCATATCGATACAAATACAGAAAAGTCGGATTTTGAAATCGGTATTTATACACTTGCCGATCTAGGTACCGATCCACATACGGGAAAAACGATTAGCGCACCACAACGCATCAAGGAAATCATCGAGGCCGCCAAACTCGCTGATGAGGCAGGTTTGGACATCTTCGGTGTTGGCGAGCATCACCGTCTGGACTATGCTGTATCGGCGCCGCCAGTTATGTTGGCAGCCATCGCCCAGTTAACCAAGCGTATTAAGCTGACCAGCGCGACTACTGTGCTCAGCACCGTTGATCCGGTACGGCTGTTCGAGGACTTTGCTACGTTGGATATCTTATCAGACGGCCGCGCTGAAATCATAGCCGGCCGGGGAGCTTTTATCGAGTCATTTCCGCTATTTGGTTATGACACCAACGATTATGATGCCTTGTTCTCTGAACATCTGGATTTGCTTTTGAAGCTGAACAAGAACGAAACCATCTCGTGGAATGGTCGTTTTCGCCCGTCCTTGAATCAAGCACAGATTGCACCACGTCCTGTTCAAAATGAACTGCCTGTCTGGGTAGGCGTCGGCGGAACGTACGAAAGTGCAGCCCGCGCAGGTAGGATGGGGGCAGGTATGGCGTTGGCTATCCTGGGCGGCGATCCGGCACGCTTTACACCGCTGGTCGACATCTACCGTGCAGCGGGTGCAGAAGCTGGTCATACGCCAGAGCAGCTCCAGGTAAGCGTAACGGGACACACGTTCCTCGCGAAAACCACACAGCAAGCCAAGGATGACTTTTACCCGTATTATTCCAATTATTGGTCATACCTGAATCGTCAGCGAGGGATGAGTGGAAGAAAAATATCGCTTGCCGAGTATGAGCAGATGACGAGTCCAGAGACAGCCTTGTTCGTGGGCAGCCCGCAGCAAGTCATTGAGAAAATCCTTCGACAATACGAGCTGTTTGGGCATCGGCGGTTTATCGCCCAGCTTGACATTGGCGGTATGCCTTTTCATAAAGTCGTCGAGGGGATTGAACTGTTGGCAACGGAAGTAGCTCCTGTCGTACGGAGAGAAACGAAAAAGTAATACATGACCACACTTTGCTTTGGTGCATACCGAAGAAGTGTGGTTTTTTGTGTGAATCAGACTAACAAATGGTGTCTAAAATTCGTTCATTTTCAGATATTCCGTGTCGTAGTTTCCTTTCCTTTCCTTCATTACGATAGAGGTGTAAAAGTTATGGAATATTCACGCAATTTATCGTGAGCAATGATGGGAGGAGATTACAAGCAATGATGAATGGCAACGAGTATTTAGAGAGCTTGAAGGACGGTCGGGTTGTTTATCTGAACGGCAACCAGATTCATGATGTTACCACTCACCCTGCTTACCAGAATTCTGCCAGATCGATTGCGCGCATGTACGAAGCGCTGCACGATCCGCACAAAGCTCACATTTTGACCACCAAAACAGAGGAGGGACACATCACCCACAAATTTTTTAAAGCACCGAAAAGCGCCCAACAATTATTGGAGGCACGAGATGCGATTGCGGAATGGTCCAGACTGAGCTACGGCTACATGGGAAGAACGCCTGATTACAAAGCTTCTTTTACCGCCAATCTACATGCCTTTGCCGACTATTACAAAGGCTTTGAAACCAATGCAAAGCGATGGTATGAGAAGGCAGTGAAGGAGGTACCATTCTGTAATCACACGATCATAAACCCTCAAGTCGACCGTTCAAAACCGCTGCATGAGAATCGAGACGTTTTCGTCCGTGCTGTTGGCGAACGCGACGACGGCATAATTGTAAGCGGTGCCAAAATGGTAGGAACAGCCGCTGCTTTAACGCACTATAACTTCGTCTCGAATTACGGACCAACCGATCTTGGAGACGGCGATCAGAGCCATGCCCTTATCTTTTTCGTGCCGATGAATGCACCAGGGTTAAAAATGATCAGCCGACAATCATATGAACAATCCGCAGCGAAAAATGGGTCGCCTTTTGATTACCCGCTCTCGAGCCGTTTCGATGAGAATGACGCAGTAATCGTGCTCGATGATGTGTTTATTCCTTGGGAAAACGTCCTTGCCTACAAAAACATCGAAGTGACGAACGGATTCTTCGTACAAACAGGCTTCTTCCATCGCTTTGCACTACACGGCTGCACTCGTTTTGCCGTTAAGCTCGACTTCATGGCCGGTCTTTTAATGAAGGCCACGGAGATGTCAGGGACCAACCAGTTTAGAGGCGTGCAAGCCAATATCGGCGAACTGCTCGCATGGCGAAACACGTTTTGGGCTCTCTCGACAGCGATGTGCACGGAGGTGACTCTTGGACCAAACGGCATCGTTTTTCCAGGTGCAAATGCAGGGACAGCCTATCGTGTGTTGGCGCCAATGGTCTGGTTGAAGGTAAAAAGCATTTTCGAGACAGTCGTTGCCGGGGGATTGATTCAATTGCCATCCAGTGCAAGTGATTTCCTGAACCCCGAGATCCGCCCATACCTGGATAAGTATTACAAAGGCTCAGGAGTCAGTGCGGAAGAACGCGTCAAGCTGATGAAGCTGGTTTGGGATGCAATTGGCACGGAGTTTGGTGGACGACACGAGCTGTATGAAGTCAACTACGCCGGCAACCAAGAAAACATACGTCTAGAGACCTTGAAGATGGCTGATGCTTCGGGTCAATCAGCGAGATTTCACGCATTCGTTGATCAAGCGATGAGTGATTACGACCTCAACGGCTGGACAACGAATACGTGGGTGAACGTGAAAAAAGAGGAAGTGTTGCGCTGATGGAAATCGATGACCGTCTCTTTCGCAATGCCATGGGAAGATTCGCCACCGGCGTTATCGTAATCACCACGGAGTTTGAAGGACGACCATATGGGATGACAGCCAATGCGTTTGTTTCCGTGTCACTGAATCCCAAGCTCGTGCTCGTCTCGATCGGCATACATGCCCACATGCACAAACGACTCGAACAGACCAAGCGTTATGCGGTCAATATCTTGGCGAGTAACCAACAAGCGCTGTCAGCCCTTTTTGCTGGTCAGAGGAAAGAAGAGACTGAAATTGAATTCGACATACTTGATCAATTGCCAGTTCTACAGGGAACAATTGCAACCATTACCTGCAACGTCGTCGGAGAGCATCAGGCGGGCGATCACACCTTGTTTGTCGGGGAAGTAACGGATATTCGCTTGAATGAAGGGGAGCCGTTGCTTTTTTCTCAGGGAAGGTATCGAGAGCTGACTGCACTAGAAGAAAATGCTGCTCGATAATGAATCACCCAACCAAAGGAGTGCACTCATGTGAAAACCGTGCACATTACGCATTCACCAACCACCACGACTTCCTGCACGGATGCTGAATCTTGTGTGATGGCACTCGGCTTTTTCGATGGTGTTCATCTGGGGCATCGCGGTGTTATCCAATGCGCGAAAAGGCTGGCAAGGAAACAGCGCGTGAAGCTGGCGGTCATTACCTTTGATCCGCATCCAAAAGAGGTGCTTGGTAATGGAGGAACTGTTCATTACCTGACGCCATTTGCCAAGAAGGAAAGGCTGCTCGCGCAATTGGAAGTGGACATTCTGTACGTCATTCGGTTTGATTCTGAGTTTGCGAGACTGTCGTCGACGGAATTTGTGGATCGCTACATTATCGGACTACAGGCGAAGCATGTCGTTGCCGGGTTTGATTTTCATTACGGATATCGAGGTCAAGGAAACATGCACACCATGAAAATAGACGTCAAGGACCAGATTCCCGTCATGACTATCCCGAAAATCGAAACGAATGGTCAGAAGGTAAGCTCAACTTTGATCCGAGAGCTGTTACAGACTGGCCATGTGTGCATGATCCCCCGATACCTGGGGACGTTTTACGAGACGAGCGGAACACTGACAACCTGCACCAGGAAAGGAGCAGGAAGCAAGAACGTCATAGCCGAAGTCACACTAGATCAAGGCTACACGTTACCCGTCGAAGGTCGTTATGAGGTAGAGGTCGAATGCGAAAGTCAACACTTTATTGGAATCGCTTCTACCAATAAACATAGTAATCCTATCTGTAAGCTGAAAATTGAGTTATCAGACTTTCCCTCTAGCATGCTTGGCGAAACGATGCAGATGAAATGGTTAAAACAGGTGTAAGAAAAGAGGAGGAATTCAGGATGTCCAAAGAGCCTATTTTTGATGTTGCCCAAATTGCTCATGTCGAGATCTTTTCACCCAAACCGGAAGAGACATTATGGTTTTTCAAAGAACTGCTTGGAATGGAAGAAACGACACGGCAAGGGCAATCTGTCTATTTGCGTGCCTATGAAGACTTTTATCATCACACCTTGAAAATTACGGAAGCGAAGGAGGCTGGCATGGGTCATGTGGCTTGGCGGGCGACTTCCGAAGCAGCATTAGAACGTCGCGTACAAGCACTGGATGCCAGTGGCTACGGACAAAAATGGATCGAGGGTGATTTGGGTCATGGAGCCGCGTATCAATTTGTCACTCCTGATGGTCACCAGATGGAGCTTTTGTGGGATGTTGAATATTTCCAAGCGCCTGAAGAGCAAAAAAGCAAGTTACTGAGCCGGCCGCAGAAAAAACCGCTTCGAGGTGTACCAGTACGCCGCTTGGACCACATCAACCTGCTTGCCAGTGATGTCACTGCGAATCGAAATTTCATGATGGATCAGCTGGGCTTCCGGGTGCGGGAAAACATCATCATGAACGATCAAAGGGAAAGTGCCGCATGGTTAAGCGTGAGTCCATTGGTTCACGAGATTGCCTTCTTGGGCGATCAGCTTGGCGGTCGAGGACGTATGCACCATCTCTGCTACTGGTACGGCTATCCTCAGCATCTGTCTGACATTGCCGACATCTTCACAGAACATGACATCAGGATCGAGGCTGGTCCAGGCAAGCACGGTGTGAGCCAAGCTTACTTTATGTATGTGTTCGAACCGGGCGGAAATCGTGTCGAATTGTTTGGTGACGCTGGTTATATGATCTTTGATCCGGCATGGAAAACGCTCACCTGGAATGAA
Source organism: Brevibacillus jepli (assembly GCF_047229145.1). Classification (NCBI taxonomy): domain Bacteria; kingdom Bacillati; phylum Bacillota; class Bacilli; order Caryophanales; family Paenibacillaceae; genus Brevibacillus; species Brevibacillus jepli. The sequence goes on along the minus strand of NZ_JBFEFW010000002.1, from coordinate 225,653 downwards.
GAGCAACTGAGCAAAGGAATCATTTGGTACGGTTCTCCACTGCCCGCTGAATATTTCATGTACGGGACACCAGTTATACAACCTGCCAAGGTATAGAAGTGGGGAAAACAAGGAAAGGCAGGAGCACACGATGCTCCTGTTCTTCCGCTTTACCCAAAATGAGACCGGAGTGGATGTGAGATAGATGGGAACAATCAGTCCTTCAGAGATCGCGAAACAATTACTCACTGCAGAACAAAATAGAAACACGGTCGAGCCATTGACAACGACTTACCCTGGCATTTCTGTTGCAGATGCTTATGCGATTCAGCTTGCGAACATACAGGAAAAGGTCGCACAAGGGGCTACCGTAGTGGGCAAGAAAATTGGTTTGACCAGTGAAGCCATGCAGAAAATGTTTCATGTCACAACCCCGGATTACGGGCATCTGCTCGATTCCATGATGCATGTCGATGGAGATACGATCTCTCTCGATGGCTTGATCCAACCGAGGATGGAAGCAGAAATTGGATTTGTTTTACACAAAGAGCTGAAAGGTCCCGGTATCACCGTCACGGATGTGATTGATGCGACTGCTTACGTCATCCCTGTGCTTGAAGTGGTGGACAGCCGCATCCGTGATTGGCAAATCAAATTTGAGGACACAGTGGCAGACAATGGTTCTTCCGCTCGGGCGATTCTCGGGGGCAAACCGACCTCCTTGCTTGACTTGGATTTGCATCATATCGGGATGATCTTCAGCCGTAACGGAGAACCAATCGCTACAGCAGCGGGTGCCGCCGTGATGGGCAATCCGATTCATGCTGTCGTTTGGCTGGCAAACGAGCTAGGGTGGTTTGACATCCCGCTCAAAGCAGGTGAGGTCATCTTATCCGGAGCTCTAACTGCCGCCGTACCCGTCCAGGCAGGAGAAACATACACTGCGCAATTTGCCCATATCGGGTGTGTCACTGTCACGTTTGACCAAGGGAAGGGGACGAATCATGAGTAAAGTCAAAATAGCCATTCTCGGTTCAGGAAATATCGGGACAGATTTGATGTACAAAATCGAGCGAAGTGAATGGCTGGAGCTAGGCGTGATGATCGGGATTGATCCGGAATCGGAAGGCTTGAAACGAGCAAGAGAACGCGGCTATCCCGTGATTGACAACGGTATCGATGGATTTTTGAAGCGTTCGGAGCTGGCGGATATCGTTTTTGATGCGACATCTGCCAAAACCCATTTGCAGCATGACAAATTGCTTCGCAAGATGAACAAGCAGATGATCGATTTGACTCCGGCCGCAATCGGACCGTTTGTCGTTCCGTCTGTGAATCTAGGAGAGCACTTGGACGCACCGAACGTCAACATGATTACATGCGGCGGTCAGGCGACGATTCCGATCGTACACGCGATCAATCGTGTGGCGTCTGTAGAGTACGCGGAGATTGTAGCGACGGTTGCGAGCAAAAGTGCCGGACCGGGAACGAGGGCCAATATTGACGAATTCACAAGAACGACAGCAAAAGGGATTGAAGTCATTGGCGGAGCGAAAAGAGGCAAGGCCATTATTATCTTGAATCCCGCAGAGCCGCCGATCATCATGCGTGATACGATCCATGCCCTGTTTACGGAAAATGGCAAAGAAGCAGAAATCATCGACTCCATACAAAAAATGGTCGCCTCCGTGCAGACGTACGTTCCCGGTTATCGCTTGATTAACGCGCCGATTTTCGATGGCAACCGTGTCACTGTGTTTATCGAGGTTGAGGGCGCAGGAGATTTTTTCCCTCCATACTCCGGAAATTTGGACATCATGACCGCAGCTGCTGTCAAGGTTGGCGAGGAACTGGCCAAAAAGCAGCCGCTCGTCCGTAAATAGAAAGTGAAGGAGAAAATACCGATGACAGCTACTCATGCAAAACTCCATCTCGTCGACGTGACGTTGCGCGATGGAAGTCATTCCATGAAGCATGCCTTTACAGAAGAACAGGTAAGGAACGTCGCGCGCGGTCTGGATCGAGCAGGGATTGAGTATTTTGAAGTTTCTCACGGAGATGGACTGGGAGGCTCTTCGCTCCAGTACGGCTTATCCGCAGTCGATGCGATGAAATTGATCGCAGCCGCTGCAGAAGAATGCAAACAGGCGAAAATCTCCGTGCTTTTGTTACCAGGTATCGGCATCCAAGAAGATTTGGAGGAAGCTGTACGGGCAGGGGCGCAGATGGTCCGGGTCGCCACTCATGTTACGGAAGCAGACGTAGCGAAGCAACATGTCGAGCTCGGGCGCAATCTCGGCATGAAAACAGTTGGCTTTCTGATGATGGCACATATGGCGCCTGTTGAGGTGCTCGTTCAACAAGCGCAGCTGTTCGAGAGCTACGGCGCGGAGATCGTTTATGCTGTGGATTCGGCAGGAGCCTTGCTTCCACACGAGGTGAAGGAGCGTATTGCTGCGATGCGTCAAAGCCTTTCCTGCGAGATTGGCTTCCACGGGCACAACAATCTGTCATTAGCTATGGCAAATACGATCGCTGCAGTGGAAGCAGGAGCCACTTACATCGATGGAAGTCTCCGTTGCTTGGGAGCTGGAAGCGGGAACACACAAACAGAGGTTATGACAGCCGTTTTTGACCGACTGGGATATGAGACAGGGGTAAAGCTGTACCCGATCATGGATGTCGCCAATCAGGTGGTGGCAAAGTTTATGCCACGGCCTCAGGAAATTACGGGAGCGAGCTTGATCATGGGGTACTCTGGTGTTTATTCCAGCTTCCTGTTGCACACACAAGATGCAGCGAAAAAGTTTCATGTGGATGAACGGGACATCTTGGTTGAACTTGGTCACAGAAAAGCCATTGGAGGCCAGGAAGACTTGATTGTTGAAATTGCAGCCAAATTGGCCAGTTCCAAGCAGAAATAAGCTCACGATTTCACTCGAAAGGACGGCGATACTTTTGCTGCATAAAGACACGATCGAGAAAATAGCAGCTTCTTTATTTCGTGCGGAAAAAGAAGGATTCGAGGTAGACAAGTTCGTGGATCAGTACCCCGATTTAAATGCCGACTTGGCGTATCACGTCCAGGAACGCCTGATCGAGCTGAAATGCGAAGCAGAGCAAACCATAAGGACAGGAAGAAAATTGGGTCTGACCAGTGTAGCCAAACAGCAGATGATGGGTGTACACGAGCCTGTGTACGGTGTTCTGTTGGAGAGTATGCAAATGAGTGAGCATACACCAGTTTCGTTGGAGCCGTTCATTCATCCCAAGATAGAGCCGGAAATAGCGTTCGTATTTAAGCGTGAGTTAAAAGGGCCAAGTGTTTCGGTACCGGAAGTGCTTGACGCGACAGCATACGTCATGCCGGCATTAGAGATTATTGACAGCCGCTACCAGAATTTCTCCTTTACACTCGCAGACGTTATTGCAGATAATTCGTCTTCCTCCCGCTTTATTCTTGGGGGACCGTGCTCCAAACCGGACAACACTGATTTGCAGCTCACTGGCATGGTGTTCAAAAAGAATGGTCGCGTCATCTCGACGAGTACAGGAGCATCCGTGATGGGGCATCCGGCGAGAGCAATTGCTTGGCTGGTCAACAAATTAGCCCAAGTCGGTCAGTCTATTGCACCTGGTGAGATCGTGTTAAGCGGCGCGCTCTGCGAAGCGATTTCAATAACGGATGGTGACGTGATTACCATGAGTCTCGATGGAATTGGCTCCGTGTCAACCGTGTTTACCAAATAAGGAGGAGGAGCTAAGGATGCCTTTGATCCAAATCAATCTGTTAGAGGGACGTTCCCCTGAACAAAAAGAAAAGCTGATCTATGACGTCTCTCATACCGTTGCAAATATCCTGGAAGCCCCAATTGAGACGGTTCGGGTCATGATTAACGAAATGGCACCGGAGCATTGGGGAATTGCAGGGGAATCAGTGAAAAAGCGCCAGATTAAATAAAAGGAAGTGATGACATGACAGAGGTCATTTCGAAAATACGAGAGATCAAGCTGTTTATCGACGGAGAGTATGTATCCTCCTCCGTAAATAAAACGTTCGCTGTGTACAATCCGGCTACACAAGAAGAAATTGCCCGTGTGCACGAGGCGACAGAAGCGGATGTGGATCGCGCTTGTCAAGCAGCAAGGCGAGCGTTTGAGGCTGGTCCCTGGCGAACCATGACAGTCAAAGAACGTTGTGTGAAAATTCGCCGCATGGCCGAAATCATCCTGGAGCGGAAAGAAGAGCTGGCTCGTCTAGAAGCAATGGATGTCGGCAAGCCGTTTCATGTGGCCTACGATTTTGAAATTCCGCGTGCTGCCCACAACTTACGGTTTTTTGCCGATTTTATGGAGCAACTCGGCAGTGAAACCTATCCAATGGATGAAGAATTTTTGAACTACACGCGGTATGAGCCAGTAGGTGTAGCGGCATTAATCACTCCGTGGAATTTGCCATTTATGCTGACAACCTGGAAGCTGGGGCCATGCCTTGCAACTGGGAATACAGCGGTCATCAAGCCAGCGGAGCCGACGCCCTTGACGGTATCGTTACTCGGCGAAATTGCCAAAGAAGCAGGAATCCCGGATGGTGTCGTAAATATCGTACAGGGCTTTGGTCCGAACTCGACTGGTGAATTCATGACGACTCACCCGGAAGTGGACCTCATTTCCTTCACAGGAGAAACGTCCACAGGAAAAGCGATTATGAAAAACGGCGCTAACACTCTGAAGCGGGTCTCTTTTGAACTCGGAGGAAAGGCAGCGAACATCGTTTTCGAGGATGCCAATTTAGACAAAGCCATACCGACCTCGATTCGTGCCGCTTTCTTAAATTCTGGGCAAGTATGTCTTGCTGGCTCCCGCATCTTGGTACAGCGCAGTATTTTAAAGGAGTTTGTGGACCGCTTTAAAGATGCAGCTTCCAAATTGAAGGTTGGTGACCCGCAAGACACCTCGACGAGCATGGGCCCACTTGTCAGCGAACAGCACTACAACAAGGTAACCAGCTACCTTCAAATTGGTAAGAGTGAGAATGCCACGCTCGTATATGGAGGGAAGCGTCCAGAGCTTCCTGAATATTTAAAGGACGGATATTATTTGGAACCAACGATATTTGTTCAAGAAGACCCGAAAGCTCGCCTTTGTCAGGAGGAAATCTTCGGACCGATTGTGACGATTATTCCATTCGACACTGAAGATGAAGCACTGGACATCGCCAATGACACACAGTATGGGTTAAATGCGGTTGTCTGGACGGATAATTTACAGCGGGCTCATCGGGTGTCGCATCGTGTTCGCGCAGGAACCATTTGGGTAAATTGCTGGTTCATCCGCGACCTGCGCGCACCGTTTGGCGGCTTTAAAAAGAGCGGTATCGGACGTGAAGGCGGTCATCACAGCCTGGAGTTTTTTACTGAAGCTAAAAATATTTGCTTGGCTCTAAAGTAACCAGGCAGTCAATCGGACTGAGTTTTGAGGGATCGTTCCAAGCTCAGTCCGTTTTCGCTTGCGATAGGTCCACTGAAAACTTGTGAATATTCCGTATCTGTGTTCTAGTGGTAGAAGAGGTAACCACGCAAGGATTCAATTCGGAAAAAGGTGTGGTGACAATTGGCGAATCAAAAGCTTTTATACGATCATCTCACTGTATCAGAAAAAAATGGAGCCATTTACATGAACGATGAACGAATGATCGTCATTTCTGCCTCGGCATTTGGCACACTTCGCAAGGATTTACTGGCAAACCTTGGGCTCGAGAGGATGAAGGGCTTTCTCATTCGGTATGGCTGGGATCTGGCTGTTAAGGACGCACAGAAAGCCATGGAAATGAAACTGTCTTCTATCGAAGAAATCGCCTCGACTGGGCCTGCTTTGCATATGATTAAAGGACATGCCCAAGTCCACACGGAGTATTTAAAGGTGAAACGAGCCCCGGATCAAACAGTGGAGTCGATCCACATGGAGGGCTCGTGGCGTAACTCCTATGAAGCAGAAGAGCATGTATCGCGATTTGGCCTCTCGGAATCCCCGGTTTGTTATACGTTAATCGGTTATGCAAGTGGATACCTGAGCACGATATGCAACCATATGGTTATCTTCAAGGAAATCTCATGTGAAGCAGTGGGACATGAAGAGTGCCGCTGGGTGGGGAAATCGCTTGCGTTGTGGAACGGAGAAGTAAACGATCTTCTGCAGTACTTTGAAGATAAACCGATTGTCAAAGAACTGGAAATGACCTACGAGAGTCTGCTGGAGGAAAGAAATAACCTGTCCAGAACGTCTACGATTCACAAAAAGCTCACGGAAGAAATTATCAATGGAAACGATTTGCAGTCCATTGCAGACGTCGTGTTCGATACAACCAGCTTGCCATTGATTATTGAAAATGCCAATTTTCGTACATTTGCCCATTCAGGCTTGTCACAAGAAGAGTTTACTATCGTAGACGATGATTTTAAAACATTTCTGCGTAACAATAAGAAGCTGATTCATCCACAAAAAGTGCATCACTACGAGTCCTTTTCGTTTACAAAAAAAGTGATGGCAGGCAAGCATTCGCGTTTAATTACCCCGATCATTCTTAGGAAGAAAGTAATCGGTTATTGCTCTTTTATTTATCCCGAAGGTGTAGATCAGTGCCCCGAAATCGATTCGATCATCCTGGAGCGGATCGCAACAGTTTCGTCGCTTTATTTGTTGAATGAAAAGACCAGCTTTGAAGCGGAAGAGCGAATGAAGGGGCATTTTTTGGAGCAAGTGCTACAGGGACAGCTTACTTCAAAACAGGAAATTCTAAAGCGTGGCAGTTTTCTTGGTTTAGACCTCGATCAACCGTATTACATCATGGCATTACACTATCAACAAATCCAAGGTCAATCGGATAACGAACTACTCATTCATGAAGAAGTGTTGGAAACGATCCATTCCTACTTGAAAGAGAAGAATTTGAAGGCTCTAGTGGGGAATCTTGCTGGCAATATCGTATTGTTGATTCAGTCCGACCTCATGGGATTCAATGACATAACGGCGTTCCATGAAAGCTTCATCCATTATTTACGAAAGTCGCACAAGAGATGTACGTTTCAAATGGGGATCAGTTCAAAAGCAGAACACATGGATGCTGCATCAGTGTATTACGAAGAAGCTATTATCGCCCTGCGGTTGACCACACCGACAAACAAAAATGTCGTGATGTTTGATTCCCTGGGTGTTGTCGGACTCTTCTTCAACAGCCAAAATGAGAGCGCTCTTAAAAGAAACGCACAGAAGCTTCTAGGTCCGCTTTACAATATGGGCAGCACCAAACATTCAGACTTGCTCAAAACACTATACGTATTTCTGGAAAACGGTGGAAACCTGGAGCAGACAGCCACTGATTTGTCTTTATCAATGAGTGGGCTGCGTTATCGGATTCAAAAAATCGAGACGATGCTGGGACAGGACTTGCGTAATCCCGCTGTGAACTATCAACTGTTTCTTACCTTGCAAGTGCTTATTATTTCTGGGGAAGTCATGATGTAAACGATATCGCAAATGACATATTCGAGTAAGTTGTTTACAACCTGTAATGTATCATTAACAACATTTTGTTAATGGCTCGTTACAGGTTTTTGCGTTGTCGGCCTAATTCTGTCTTTTTCAAGTTGGCATAATGCTTGCGTGTATTTGAATGAAGAGGTGATCAATTATGAAATTCGATGAGATTTTTATTGGCCAAATGCTTGTTACGAAATCATATAAAATGAACAAGGAAGAGATCATAGCATTTGCATCGGTGTACGATCCGCAGTACATGCACATCGATGAGGAAAAGGCAAAGCAAAGCCGGTTCAAAGGGATCATTGCATCGGGACTACATACCGTCAATATCTCCTTTAAGTTATGGGTGGAAACGGGGGTTTTCGGTGACGATGTCATAGCAGGTACAGGTATTCACAATCTAAAATTTCTTAAACCGGTATATCCCGAAGATGTTTTGTACGTCACAGCTACAGTCATAGAGAAAAAAGAAAGAAGGGAGGCAGGGGAAGTAACCGTCTTGCTCTCCACCTTTAAAAACGAGGGGGAGCAGGTCTTGGAAGCAGAAATGTCTGCATTAATAGCCAAATAGTATTCCACAAGATTGGAACAGGCTGTTTTTGAAAGTGGCGGACAAGATATCAGCAAAGAGCCCACTTGTTTTACAAGAAATAAAAAAGCTCGTACGTGAAGGACTTAACCCACTCAAAAATCATACGCGCTCTTATGACTTCCATGAAGGGATATCCGCTTTTACGGAAAAAGGCTATTAATCTTAAGGAGGACAAGCGAAATGAATATCGTAAAAATGTTAGAGGTGAACGCCGCCAGACATCCGTGGAAAGAAGCGATCATTTATCAGGACAGACACTATACGTATGACGAATTTAATGGGATCGTCAATCAGCTTGCGCATGGGTTGATAGCCAGAGGAGTTGCCAAGGGTGACAAGGTAGCGCTGATGATGAAGAATTCGGATTACTTTGCGATCGCCTATTACGCTTGTGCGAAAATTGGGGCGGTGCTTGTACCGATAAATTTTCGTTTATTGGCAAACGAATTGAACTATATCCTCACGCAGTCCGATGCGAAGCACATTATCTCAGATACCGAATTTGAAGAAGTCATCCTGCAAGCAATTTCCAATCACGTACCGATCCAAAACCTCGTTTCCGTTCCACAGGCGAAGCACGAAGCCTTTACATCCGTTTTGGATCTATTATCAGAAAATAAAGAAAACACAGGGGTGGAACTGACAGGGACGGATGATTTGCATATTTTGTACACGTCCGGGACAACTGGTTTTCCAAAGGGGGCTGTCTTCGATCATGATCGCGTAAAAGACGTTGCCTTACAATTTATTTTAACGTTAGGCTATCATGCTGAAGAACGAATGATGAATTTTGCTCCGCTCTTTCACTGCGCGCAGCTTACCATTGGATTGATCAGTGGGTTGTATGTAGGCGGTTTGTCGGTCATTTATCGGGAGTTTAAACCGAGAGAGATATTGGCTGACATCGGGAAATACAAAATCACCACCTTTCTAGCCGTCCCTACCATGCATCTCGCTTTTCTGCAAATCCCCAAACAGGATGATTTTGATTTCTCGACCATGGAAAAATACACGTATGGCTCCGCACCGATGTCAGAACATGTTGTCAGAAAATGCATGGAGTATTTTGGTTCTCATCAATTTTATAGTTTGTGCGGTCAGACAGAAGGCGGCCCAAACGGTATCCTGTTATATCCAAAAGACCACGAGAGGCAAGCAGGCATGGCTGGAAGAGAGTCATCCGCTTTTACCATATTTGATATCGTCAATACCGATGGACATTCCACAAAACCAGGAGAGGTAGGGGAGTTTATCGTCAAAGGCCCAACGGTGATGAGAGAATACTATAAAAATCCGCAGGCAACAGCAGAAACCATTCGCGATGGTTGGTTATACACGGGTGACTTGGCAGTAAGAGACGAAGAAAACTACGTGAAATTAGTAGATCGCAAAAAAGATATGATCATCACGGGTGGGGAAAATGTGTACTCCGTTGAGGTGGAAAACGTATTAGGGATGCATCCGGCTATTGCGGAAGCAGCAGTCATTGGTACCCCGGATCCAAAGTGGGGAGAGCTCGTAACAGCGGTAGTAGTAGCAAAAGCGGGCGAATCTTTGAGTGAGCAAGCCATCATCGATTATGCCAAACAGCACGTAGCTGGTTATAAAGTACCGCGAAAAGTGATTTTTGCCGACAGTTTACCGAGAAATGCTTCTGGTAAACTGCTGAAATATCAGCTAAGAGAGAAAGTGAATGCCTAAACGAAAAGGCGGTTGACCCCAATAAAGGTCAGCCGCACTTTTTATTCGAGCTGATATTTCTTCATTTTTGCGTACAACCAAGGTCTACTGATCCCGAGCAGCTGGCTCGCTTTTGATTTATTTCCTTTCGCTTCCTTAAGGGCAGCGATGATCATTTCTTTCTCCGTCGATACAATCTTGTCCTTGTAGGTGGAGGGAATCTGCTGCGGTACTGCTTTTTCTTCCGACTCGTGCTGGAACGTTGGGAGATCATCCGCATCGATATAGTCACCCGTTTTTAAGTTAGCGGCTCTTTCCAGAACATTGTGGAGCTCTCTCACATTTCCTGACCACGTATGCTTCATCAGTTTCGTCAACGCAGAATGGGTGACACCTTTCACGTAAAAGCCACTTTGATTGAGTCGATTGGTAATGGATTGAATGATGTCGGGTAAATCTTCTATTCTTTCTCGTAAAGGCGGAATGTTTAACCGCATAATATTTAATCGATAGTATAAATCCGCTCTGAACTTGCCCTCGGCGATTAATTGTTCAATATTTTGGTTGGTAGCAGCAATGATTTTGGTATGTAAATGAATCGTTACCCCGCTGCCAATCGGCTGAAATTCCTTTTCCTGCAGCACGCGCAATAGTTTGGTTTGCAGGGGCAGCGACATGTCTCCGATTTCATCCAAAAACAGCGTACCGTTTTGCGCGAGTTCGAACTTTCCTTTCATACCGCCTTTTTTCGCACCGGTAAATGCACCATCCGCATATCCGAAGAACTCAGATTCGAGCAATTCTGAGGGGATCGCCGCACAGTTCACTTGAACAAATGACCCCCTTTGTCCAGAAGCTGCATGAATTCCTTGGGCAAATAGCTCTTTTCCCGTTCCGCTTTCACCTACGATCAACACCGTAGACATGCTCTTCGCTACTAATGTCGCCTCATGCTTGACCTTGCGGATCGCCTCAGATTCGCCAGCTATATCAAACAAGGTGTATTTGGTTCCTTTCATTTTGTTGATTTCGTTTTGATAGTCGGATACTTGTTTTTCCAGCTTTTTCACTTTCGTTAAGGCTTCGTGCAAATGGGGTAAGCCACGATACGTTATTTTACAAATTGCGCTAATCGTTTCTTCTTTTTCCTTAATGGGCAAGATGGAAATGAGCGATTGTTGTCCGGCAATGATTTGTGGTGTATTGAGAATGCTGATCCCGCTATGAATGACATTTTCAATAGCGAGCTCAGGGAACAGCTCGGTTGTAGAACGCTGTAATAGATCCTTGCTATCTACGCCAAACAAATCGGTGAAGCCTTTATTCACCATGGTAATCTCTGCTTTTTTATTGACGAGAATGATCCCATCATAGGCGAACTCGATGACAGACCTGAGCTTTTGTTCCCATTCTTTTGTGAGCTGCAGTTCATTAATGGTTTGTTCAATTTGCGTAACATCCTCCAAAATAACCATCGCACCGACCAGCTCATCATGACTGTGTAGCGGATAACAATGTACGTACAGGTTTAAATCGTTCAAGGTGATTTGTTTCTTCGCTACCTTGGCGCGTTTTTGTAGAATATCCTCAATCAACTCTCGGATCACTTGTAAATCCGGATGATTATGAAAAGCATTGAGCTGATTTTCGTTGGTGTTTAACAGTTGGTGGGCGAGGGAATTCGAGGCGTTGATCTGAAAGCTCGTATCAATTGAAAGTAAGCCAAAGTTTAGATTATGAAAAAGGAGTGCCAGCTGAGATTCGAATTGATTGAGGACAATATTATAGGAGCTCAATAGTTGTTCAGTGGAGATGACTCCAATCGGAACCATGTCTTCGTTCACTACTGGCGCATGTCCAACTTTATGCTTCAACAGATACTGCCTGGTGTATTCAATCGTAACGCTTGGGGTTAGAAAGATCGGATTCGGATTGTAGTATTCGGCTATGGTTGTATCAAAGGATGGTTGCGTGGTCAGGATTTTGAATATTTTGTTTTTGGTGATGATACCGATTAAACGATTGGATTCATCAATGACCGGAAGCATATTGGAGTGGGTTCTTGTAAACAGGGGTAGCACATCATGGAGTGTGTCATGCTTGGAGCAGCAAACAAAATTCTTCGTCATAATATCAGCAGCGAGCATAAGATCCCCCCTTATTAACGGCATTATAGCAAACAACAGAGGAGACGTTAACACTTTTTGATAAGTTTTTTTACACTTTACACTCTTCTGTAAATAATCATTAACACATCTAGAGGAAATACACGTAACAAATCATTGGCATGGTAATTGCGATAGTCGATAGTAACGGTACGAAAAATGATAAGAACGGAGGAGCCAGCATGTTTCAAACCATCGCCATGGAAGACGAATTGAAGCTGTTCAAAAAATCGATTGAGGCCTTTGCCAAGAAAGAAATCGAAGGTCACTACAGCAAATGGGAAGAAGAAGGGATGTTCCCAAGAGAACTGTGGAATAAGCTGGGGGAGGCTGGCTTCCTATGCGTGGGCATTCCCGAGCAATACGGCGGTTTAGGAGCACCTATTTACTTCGAGGCGTGTATCATTGATGAATTCAGTAGACTCGGATACAACTCTATTTCCGGGGGACTCGCCGTTCACTCGAACATCGTCGCTCACTACCTGTTAAACTCCGGTACGGAAGCACAGAAAATGCATTACTTACCGAAGATGGCATCGGGGGAATACGTGGGTGCGATCGCAATGACTGAGCCTGGCGCCGGAAGTGACCTTCAGGGGATCAAAACAACCGCAATCAAACACCCGGAAACAGGTGAATACACCATCAATGGCTCGAAGACATTTATCTCCAATGGTCAGATGTTTGATTTTGTGATCGTTGTAGCCAAAACCAATCAAGAAGCTCCCGTTTCAAGAGGTACAACTCTTTTTATTGTGGATGCGACGACCACAGGCTTAACAAAAGGGAAAAACCTGAAGAAAATAGGCCTTCATTCTGCCGATACGTCTGAGCTATTTTTCGATGATGTTTGTGTGCCGCCTGGTCAAATCCTCGGTGCATTGGATGGTGGCTTTATCACCCTGATGAATGAATTGCCGCGGGAGAGGACGATCTTGGCAGTTGGTGCATGCGGGGCTATGGAGGGAGCTCTGGAGATCACAATTCAGTACCTGCATGAACGAGAAGCGTTCGGAAAACCACTCAGCAAGCTGCAGGTGATCCGTCATAAGATCGCCGAGATGGTAACCGAAGCAAAAGTGAATCGCGCGTTTGTGAATCAGTGCTTGGTCTTACTGGAGAAAAACCAGCTGTCAACAGCCGAGGCGAGCATGGCAAAGCTGTCGACGACAGAAGCACAATGCCGAGTGGTTGACGGATGCTTGCAGCTGTTTGGCGGCTACGGCTACATGGAAGAATATCCAATCTCCAGAGCATACACAGACGCGAGAGTCCAACGCATCTATGGCGGTACTTCCGAAATCATGAAAGAAATTATTAGTAAGGACATATTGGGAAAGTAGAGTAGGAGGTGTTGCTGTGGGGATTTTATCAGGATTGAAAATATTGGATTTCTCCACGCTCCTGCCAGGACCTTTTGCAACCATGATGCTTGCAGATATGGGAGCGGATGTGTTGAAAGTGGAATCACCTCATCGAGAGGATATGGCTAAACATTTGCCTCCAATGGATGGTGAGGTGTCTGCTACATTTGCCCATCTCCATCGTTCAAAACGTTCGTTAGCTCTCGATTTGAAAACGGAGGAAGCGAGAGAGGTCGTATACGAGCTGATCAAAGAGTATGACATCGTGGTCGAGCAGTTTCGACCAGGCGTTATGGACAGATTAGGCATTGGCTATGAAAAGCTGAAAGTGCTGAACCCTCGAATCATTTTCTGTTCGATTTCGGGTTATGGGCAGACAGGACCACTTCGGGATCGGGCAGGTCATGATATTAACTATTTATCGCTAGCAGGCGTTGCAAGTTATTCCTCCAGGAAAAATGAAGCCCCGGTACCTTCTGGGATACAAGTAGCCGATTTGGCAGGAGGCTCGATGCCAGCAGTCATTGGGATTTTAGCGGCCGTTTATCACCGGGAACGAACAGGAGAAGGTCAGTATATCGATGTGAGCATAACAGATGTGGTTTTTGCATTGAATGCCTTGTACGGTCCGGGGTATTTAGTCGGAGAGATAGAACCCGAGGCTGAATCGTTGCTTTTAAATGGCGGTCATTTTTACGACTATTACGAAACAAAGGATCAACGTTATTTCTCCGTCGGCAGTTTGGAACCGCAATTCCAAGCAAGATTATGTGAACGAATCGGTGATCCTCAACTATCTGACTTGGGCAACAGTCGTCGTCGAGATGATCAGCAAGCGTTCAAAGCACGTCTGTCGGAACTTTTCAAACAGAAAACATTCGCTGAGTGGGTCACGATTTTTAGCGATGATTTTGACGGCTGTGTCGAGCCTGTTCTGAAATTTTCAGAATCGGTCAATCATGCGCACATAAAAGCAAGAGAACTGCTTGTGTCTGTTCCAAAGTTACAGGGAGGCGAACAAAAACAGATTGCTTTTCCGATTAAGTTTTCTTCGCAACCCGCTGAGTACCGTTTTGCAGGTGTACAAACGGGAACGCATACCGAGGAGATTTTAAAAGAAGTTAGATTTCATCGAAGTAAAGGAAGAGGAGACGATCAGATATGAATGTACGAGATAAAGTAGCGATTGTAACAGGTGGCGCGTCAGGATTAGGATTAGCGACGGTAACCAGACTGGTCGAGAAGGGTGCTAAGGTGGTTATTTTTGATGTAAATGAAGCAAAAGCGAAGGAAGCTGTCGACCAATTGGGAGATGATGTCTGTTATGCATTGGTGAATGTAGCCGATGATGAATCGGTACAGCAAGGGATCAATGAAACGCTCGAAGCTTTTGGTGCCATACACATATGCGTAAACTGTGCAGGTGTCGGGACCGCAGGGAAAACCATTGGGAAAAAGGGCGTACTGCCTCTAGAGGCATTCACGAAAGTCGTCGGGATTAATTTGGTGGGTACCTTTAATGTATTGAGACTGGCTGCGAATGAGATGAAAAATAATGAGCCACTCACTGACTCGGGAGAAAGAGGTGTGATTATTAACACGGCTTCCGTTGCTGCCTTCGATGGACAAATGGGGCAAGCTGCTTACGGGGCAAGCAAAGCAGGCGTGGCAGGGATGACCTTACCGGTTGCACGTGACCTGTCTGAGTTCGGGATTCGTGTCAACACGATCGCACCTGGTTTGTTTCTGACACCCATGGCTGATTCTTTGCCCGAAACTGTAATGGCGAAGCTCGCGGAAAGCGTTGAATTTCCAAAGCGATTGGGGCGTCCATCAGAATATGCAGAGCTGGCAACATTCATCATGGAGCATGAATATATAAACGGCGAAGTCATACGTTTAGATGGCGGTATTCGGATGTCCCCACGGTAAAATTAGTAAGCCAAACAGGAGGTTAGTGATATGACGAACCAAGCAAATGTGATTGGTGTAAGCATGGTGAAATTTGAAAAGCCAGGTAAAAATGAACCCTATGAAGTCATGGCCGCAAAAGCAATTACGGGGGCATTGGCTGATGCTGGTATTACGCTTGCAGAAGTCGAGCAAGCCTATGCGAGCTACGTATATGGAGATAGCACATGCGGGCAAACATCATTGTATCAAGTAGGTATGACAGGGATACCGATCATAAACGTAAACAATAATTGCTCTTCAGGGTCAACCGCCCTTTACATGGCACGACAAGCAGTGGAAAGCGGCGCCTCTGAATGCGTGCTGGCGTTTGGCTTTGAAGAAATGCAACCGGGTGCGTTAGGGGAGCATTGGACCGATCGGACATCGCCTTTTCAATGGATTTACCAACGGTTTGATGAATTAAACCGTGAATTGCCTGAAGGACCCGTTGCTTTAAAAGTTTTTGCGGCGGCTGGTTCAGAGTATATCGAAAAATACAGAGCGAATCCTGATATTTTCGGAAAAGTAGCCGTGAAATCGAGGCAGCATGCGGTTAACAATCCATATTCCTTGTTTACAAAAGAGCTTCATTTAGACGAAGTGATGAATTCGCCTGTCGTATATCCAGGCTTAACAAGATTGATGGCGTGTCCACCGACATGTGGAGCAGCTGCGGTCATCGTATGCAGTGACAGCTTCGCCAAAAAGCATAACATTCATAAAACAGTGAAAATCATCGCCCAATCTATGGCCACGGATAAGCCGAATAGCACAAACAATAACATGCATCTAGTCGGCAGTGATATGACAGCTCGTGCAGCAGCGCAGGTTTATGAAAAAGCCGGACTCGGCCCCGAAGATGTCGATGTTGTAGAGCTGCATGACTGCTTTACCCCGAATGAAGTCATTACGTACGAAGGATTGAGACTTTGCGGGGAAGGCGAGGCAGAGAAGCTGATCAATGACGGTAATAACACGTATGGCGGTAAATATGTGGTCAATCCATCCGGTGGACTCATGTCAAAAGGACATCCGCTAGGCGCAACGGGATTGGCTCAATGTACGGAATTGGTCTGGCACTTGAGAGGGGATGCAGGTATTCGCCAAGTAGAAGGGGCGAAGATTGCGCTTCAGCACAACCTTGGTCTCGGTGGTGCATGTGTGGTCACTATGTATAGCAGGGGTTAATACATGAGATAGAGGAGGCATTTATTCATGAGAATGGTAAAAGGAAGCCCATCTACTTCGATGAATGACTATCAATTGAACACGACAACTCTGATACGTCATGCTGTGCGAAATTTTCCGGATCAAGAGCTTCTTTATCGCAGTAACAATCAGTTACATCGTTATACGTACAAAGATGCATACCAGCGCATGATGAAGGTAGCCAATTTTCTTGAAAATCAATTGGACTGCAAACCAGGTGACAAAATCGGCGTGCTAGATTGGAACTCTCAGCGGCATTTTGAACTATACTTTGCCATCCCTGGGATCGGCGCTACGCTTCTGCAAATGAATTTGCGCATTTCACCAGATGATCTATCCTATGTCACGAATCATAGTGAAGCCTCGTATATTTTTGTCGATGAGTCATTGCTGTCGGTAGCCGAAGCCATTGCTCCAAGCCTGCAAACAGTAAAAGGCTTTATCGTCATGTCAGATAAGCCCATGTCTGAAATCAAAACAACGTTGTCGCCAATCTATCACTATGAGGAAAGCATAAAGGAAGAGCCTGCCGAATATGACTGGCCAATAATCGAAGAGACGACCGCTTATAGTGCTTGTTATACATCGGGAACGACTGGCAGACCAAAAGGCGTCTACTATTCGCATCGCAACATCTATTTACACACCTTGACAGCCGCTAACTACTTTGGCGTTAACAGTCATGACTGCTTATTAGTACTTATTCCAATGTTCCACGCCCAATCATGGGGACTCGTGCAAATCTGTGTAATGATGGGTGCAAAAATGATTTTTCCTGGACGTTTTCAGGCAGACAACACATCACCACTTGTAGACTTGATGATTGCAGAAAGTGTAACGATTTCAGGGGGATCACCGGCTCTTTTACTCTCCATGCTTCACTATATTCAATCCTTAGAGAAAAAGCCGAATCTGAGTAAGGCAAGGCTATTATGCGGTGCATCAGAACCGCCAGTCTCCTTGATGAAAGGGTTTAAAGATTTGACAGGTGCGGAAGTGATTCATGCCTATGGCGGAACGGAAACGACGCCACTGGTTGCCATCAACTATCACTTGAATCCAACGCTACGCAATAAATTAACAGAGGATGAAATATGGGATTTACGACGAAAGCAAGGTCTGCCGGTATCAGGCATCGATATCAAGCTATGTGATCCAATAACAGGCGAGGAAGTCCTGCGTGATGGCAAATCAGTCGGAGAAATATGCCTAAGAGGCCCTTGGATTACAGGTGCTTACCACAATGCACCCGAACTTGAAAGCGGTTTTTGCAATGGCTACTGGCGAAGTGGTGATGTTGGTACCATCGACCAGTATGGATATGTAAAAATTGTCGATCGTATGAAGGATGTCATTAAGAGTGGAGGCGAATGGATATCCTCTATCGATATGGAGAATGCGTTAATGGGCCATCCCGAAGTATTGGAGGCAGTAGTCGTAGGCATCCCGCATGCCAAATGGCAGGAACGCCCTCTGGCGCTCGTTCGTCCCAAGGACAACAAAACCATTCCAAGAGAAGAGCTTGAGCATCTCTTGTACGAACATTTTGCGAAATGGCAGTTCCCGGATCAAATTCTTTTCGTTGAAGAGATACCGAAAACGAGTGTGGGTAAGTTTAACAAGAAAGACATTGTGAAGCAGTATGAGAATTTATACCTGGGGTCGGAGTCTGAGGAAATCGCGTCGTCATGACGCGTTTTTCCATGATATGTATTGAAATGAAAAAATGGTTGTGTTACACTGCAGTTAAATTAATGACAGGAGCTGAAAGGTATAATGGATTCTTTTCTTGCTTAAAAAATAAAACAGAAAAGCGATACCCATCGCATGTTTTATTCTTTCTATGCAAGAAAGTTACATTATCTTTTCACTCAATCAATATATCCTTATCTAACTCCTTTTTGAGTTGGATTTGCTGTATTTATTTGAGCTACAAGAGAGGGTGACTTTCTTGTAGCTTTTCTATTTTTATACAGGAGGATGATTGTATGTCATTAATCAATGTGTCAAACCTGACATTTGCCTATCCGGGCAGTTTCGATAATATCTTTGAAAACGTGAGCTTCCAACTCGATACAGATTGGAAATTGGGCTTTACAGGAAGAAATGGTCGAGGAAAGACGACCTTTCTCAACCTGCTGCTTGGTAAATATGATTACAGCGGAAAGATTAGTGCTCATGTCAACTTTGAATACTTTCCTTTCCCAGTCGAGAACAAAGAAAATCAGACGCTTGATATCATCGAAGACATTGTCCCAGACTATCAGCTATGGGAATTAATGCGAGAGTTCTCACTCTTAAAGGTCTCCGATGATGTCCTGTATCGTCCCTTTGAATCTTTGTCAAACGGCGAGCAAACGAAAGTGCTGCTAGCTGCCTTATTTCTTAAGGAAAACAGCTTTTTGTTAATTGATGAACCAACGAATCACCTCGACATGCATGCAAGGAAGCTCGTCAGTGATTATCTCCAGTCGAAAAACGGTTATATTCTGGTATCTCACGACCGAGCATTTCTAGACAACTGCGTAGACCACATCCTGTCCATCAACAAGACAAACATCGAGGTGCAAAAAGGGAGCTTCTCCGATTGGTGGGAAAATAAACAGAGACAGGATAACTATGAACTCGCTGAGAACGAGAAGTTAAAAAAAGACATCAAACGATTGTCGGACGCAGCCAAACGCACAAGCAACTGGTCGGACGCAGTGGAAAAGACGAAAAATGGGACATTAAATTCCGGTTCCAAAGTAGACAAAGGGTATATTGGCCACAAGGCCGCGAAAATGATGAAACGCTCCAAGTCGATGGAGCAAAGACAGCAATCCGCCATTGAGGAAAAATCGAAGCTGCTGAAAAACATTGAAAACCAGGATAGCTTAAAGATTGCACAGCTTGCTTATCATAAGAACCAATTGGCAGAACTGGAAAAGGTTTCGATTTCTTACGGAGAGAAGCTAGTTTGCTCAGATATCAGCTTTACGATTGAGCAGGGAGAGCGTATTGCGCTGTCAGGCAAAAACGGCTCTGGCAAATCTAGTATTCTCAAGCTCATTTGCGGGGAGAACATCGATCATTCGGGTACCTTCCGAAAGGGGAGTCAACTGAAAATCTCGTATGTTTCTCAAGACACCTCCCATTTAAAGGGTAATCTAACTGACTTTGCGCGAGACAACGGGATCGATGAAAGCTTGTTTAAATCGATTTTGCGCAAGCTGGACTTTTCCCGCGTGCAATTTGAGAAGGACATCTCCGCTTTTAGTGGCGGACAGAAGAAGAAAGTACTTATTGCGAAAAGTCTTTGCGAGAAAGTCCATCTGCATATTTGGGATGAGCCGCTAAACTTTATTGACGTAATTTCTCGCATGCAAATTGAAGAGCTACTGCTCGAACACTCCCCAACGATTCTTTTTGTGGAGCATGACAGGGAGTTCTGCAATAACATTGCTACGAAGATCGTTGAATTGTAGGACGAAAAGTCCCAAAAGAAGTAAGAAGGTGGGGAAAACCGTTTCGTTTTCCTCATCTTCTTTTTATGTATGAATGCCACAGGAACAAATAAGCAATCGAGAAGAAATCCCGAGAAGTGACATGTGGTAAATTTAGGTTAATAGATACGAAAGAGAGGTGAAGATTCGATGGGGAAAATAATTGCAAACGTAAGCAGCACGTTGAATAGTATCTTTACTGGGCCGACAGGAGATGAAGACAATATGGTAAGCTGGGCGTTGCCTGGCATCATGGATGCTACAGATGATGGTCTGGCGTTCTTCCAGAAGGCTGACGCAATCTTGATGGGGCGGGTCACCTATGAAGGTTTTGCGGGTTTTTGGCCGTTCCAAGAGGGGGATTGGGCTGATGCTATGAATAAGACTCCAAAGTTTGTAGCAACCAATAATAGTGAGTTTACGGAAGTTCACTGGGGGGACTACACCGATACCATTACACTCCTTCATTCTGATGTCATGTCGAAAATAAAGGAGTTAAAAGAACAAATACAGGGTGATATGATTGTTGCGGCAAGCGCAGGACTTGTTCAAAGTTTGATCAATGCTGCTTTGCTTGATGAACTCCGAATGATCTTTCATCCGGTCTTATTGGGCAGTGGCAAGCATTACTTTGACAACATTCATACACGTCACGATATGAAGTTGATAGAAACGAAGCTTTACGAAAAAAGCGGCTCAATGCTAATGCGATATGAGATCGTAAAATAGTGGGTAACAATAAAAGCCCAATTTCTCAATTTTTAACGGGAAATTGGGCTTTTTCATGTTGTTCTAATTCGTTCGTAATGCAGGGTACACGAAGGCTTTTAACGTAACGCCCGTAAAGGAACATCCAGAAGCCTTTGGATGACCGCCGCCCCCGTAATGCTGGGCGATCACAGACAGATCCACGTCTTCACGAATCGTTCGGAAGCTAATCCTGCCTTTCCCAGGATCGAGCATCGCGACGAAATCAATCATCTCCGCATTTTTACATAAGAAATTGCCAGTCGTGGAGTGATATTGTTCAAGGAATACCACGCCTACTTGATACGTTTTCGGCTCGTCTAAATCGATTTCTACGGGAATCAGCTTCATTTGCTTCAGCTTTTTTTGTTCAAATTCATCGATTCGTTTTTCTTCTGTATAGATGAGAATCGATTCTATTTCGTTAAATACGAACTGATCCGTATTGGCACCCTCACTACGCAAGCGTCCCAGCACATTTTGAACAAACGTTTCTCGTTCGACCATATAGAATAATATGTTCAGTTGATTGGCTTGAACAAGACCGGTTGCATCCCAGTCCCACGTATCAAAGGAACGAACCAGCTCCACATAGTCCGAGAGAACGCCTGTAGGAGCAAGATATCCTTGGCTTACCAGGTTAGCATAATAAAGGCTCGTTGCCGAGGTCTTTTTCCCCGATTCTTCCGTGATAACATTTGCCCATTCGTACTTGGAGGCCAATGGCAGGGCGGTTGGGTGATGATCGAGTAAAACAAACGCATGTCCCTGATCGACCTTTTTCTGAATGAGCGAAGCGACCTCGTCATTGACACTTACATCTGTAATCACGACATACATTTCGAGGGTAAGCTCTTCTTCTATGAACTTCTGTACTTCTTGATTGACAGTGTAAGGTGTCACTCCGCGCGAATCGACTTCTTGATTGGAAAAAGCAAGCTGACTCAGGATCGCACATGATACGCCATCCAAGTCCTTGTCACTGAAATGCACGATTTTTTGATGATTCATGAAGTGTCTCCTTTGGAAGATAACCGTCGTTCAAACGATCTTCCATCATTATTTCCCATTCTGCCTAGAATCAATAAGATGTGCTTTGAGAAGACATCAATTGGTGATTATTTGCAAACTTATATTCTATGTAATATAATTCATGGCGTGTTCGCGACATTTCGCGATCGCCCTTATTTCTATTAGTAAGTAGAAGCGTGGAGAGAATATGTAAAAGGTGGTCCTCAACATGAAAAAGTCTACATTGATCCCAGCTGCACTCCTGTTAGCAGTCCTAACTGCTTGTGGCAACACTCAGCCTGCAGAGCAACCAACGAATCAGAATCAACCGGCAACGGGCACCCAACAACCAGCAGGTGAAGCAACATCACCACAGCCTGAAGAAGCGAAAAAGGAAGAGCAACAAGTAATCGCTGCACCGCAAGAAATCGTGGTGTACAAGCAAGGGGAGAAAACATCCCTGAAGCCGGAAGATGATAAGTTCAAAGAAATTGTTTCGTTAATGAATAAGCGTTTTGAAACACCAGCGGATCAAATGCGTTTTGACGACAGCACGCAAGCGGTGGAGAAGGACAAGAAAGAGGCTTTGGCGGTTGAATTCAACTATGCTGAAGTAACGACAAACACATTGCCAGCAACTGTTGGTACAGATAACAAAGCGGAAGTAAAGGCGAAGACACTGTTCTTCGTATTGAGCGGAGACAACAAAAACCACATGTTTGATTCTGAGGATGGCAAAGCATATGGAACGGCACCGCTGCATTTGACCGAATCCACTGAACTGACCGAGCTGTTGAATAAGTAATCTACTGTATAACCGAACTACACCAGGCTGTCGAGAAATCGGCGGCCTTTTTGTATGATTTCATCAAGGAAAAACCCTCTTGATCTGGCAGAATCGATCGATCAAGAGGGCAGGGCAGCTATTTGTTTCGTTGATCAGGATCCGGTTGTACGATCGTAAGCTCCGTATCTCCATCTGTCTCCACCATGTGCTTAAGCATAGACAGCTTGTTGTTCCAAAACTGCTCGTAAAAGGAAAGCCACTGTTTTACTTCTGTCAGGGGTCCAGGATGTAACCGATATATTTTCTCGCGACCTACCTTATGACCCGTAACCAAATCTGCATCGGCAAGAATATGGAGATGCTTGACCACAGCAGTTCGGCTTATGGGGAAATGAGAGGTAATCGCCGAGATCGGCAATTCTTTTTCAGCCAGCAAGCGAAGTACTTCTCGTCGAGTAGGGTCAGCGATCGCTTGAAATACATCAACCTTTTCTGCTGAAGCAGACATTTAGCTTTCCACAACCTTTTTCAGACGTTCGTGAACAATACCAACCCAGCCTTGATTCATTCTGTCGCGGATCACAGCGCTCTTCTCGTTCGCTTTTCCAAGGATCTCATCTGCAGCTTTCCATCCGCCATGAATAAGGGTAAACTCCGTTTTGTCTCCAAGGTCTTTTAAGAGAAACGAGACTACCCAGCCGTCTGTATCCCAGGCAAAAGAAAGGCGATGAGGGGCTTCTACCTCCAGCACTTTACACGGCGAAGGGCCAAATGGGGATTGGATATGAAACTCATGACCAACCACTGGCTGGAAATCGTTGGGCATAAACCATGTAGAAATAGCTTCAGCAGTCGATACTTTTTCCCATACTTTTTGAATGGGCGCATCGAAAACGATGGTTTGTTTAATATCTTGTACTTGTTCCACAATAATCTCTCCGTTTCGTTACGTAAATATAACACCTTTTGGTTTTACTTCATGATGATATAACACCTTTTGGTATCATGTAAATGGTAATTTTCCTCCAATGACCAAAGCTTATGCAAAAATAAAAGGCAGCCTCAGAAATACGGAAGCTACCAATAGGTTGGGTAAAGTCATTCAATATTTCGTCATTCTCTAAATTGATTCGCTTGAGCTTGAAGTTCTTTCAAAAATTCTTTGCCTACAGCGGAAAAATATTGGTTTTTCAATTTGATGCAATAATAGGAGAACTGAGGTTCCTTGCCGATTACTGGCTTTACAATAATATCTTCTCGTTGAAAAAACGGATCGAATCGGGTAGTTAAATCTGATTCAAATCCTAATGCCAAGCCTTGTAGCAGGAAATGCTTTTTTGTTTCATAGTTTTGCGATTGTACCAGGAAATTGATTTTGTTAAATTCACCAAAAACATAAGCATGAAATTTTCTGGTGTCGTTTAGATTGGAGGTGGCGACAATCGGGTGCTTATATAAATCCTCCATGAACAGAACATCTTTATCAGCTAAGGGGTACCCTTTTCGAAAACAAACCATCATAGTGCTATCGATAATATGTGTGGCCGTAAGTAATTGGTTTTCTTCATGGGAAGAAGGAAAGGAGTAGATGATACCCAAGTCGGCATCACCGTTTAACACATCTTTTCGAACCTGAGAAAGATGTGTTTCTTTAATTTGTAGATGAACCTTCGGGAATTTTGTATTAATAGCTGCCAAGGTTTTCGGGATGATACTTCTACAGATGCCTGGGACAGTTGAGATGGATAGCTGTCCTTCGAGCTCGGAAGAATCACTTTTCGCCTCGTTCTTAAATTCCTCGATATGATTTAAAATTTCCTGCGCGCGCGTAATCAGCTTTTTTCCTGTTGGGGTTGGTTCTAATCCAGTTCGTGAGCGTTCAAATATTTTGACGCCAAGCTCTTCTTCTAAACTGCTGATCGCAAGGCTTATCCCAGGAGAAGAAACGAAGAGACGTTCAGACGTATTCGCAATGGAACCCGTCTTGGCTATTTCCGTTATGTATATCAGTTGCTCGATACGCATAGCTTCACCCCACGAAATTTTGATTAGTGTACAGAATGTCTTTTAGGCTTGCTTACTTATATGAGCCAATAATATTTACATAACATACGTTTTCATTTCTAAACTTTTAAAATTGCTATTTTAAAAATATCATAAACCTAATATTGTTAACACTCTGAATTATTTTTATATTGATAACGCTTTCAAAATGTATAAAAAACAGGAAGGGTGATTTGTGTGTCATTCGCATTAGAATCTGTACGCGTTTTGGATTTATCTAGATTGTTACCGGGTCCCTTTTGTACGATGTTTCTTGCCGATTATGGCGCAGAAGTAATTAAAGTAGAAGATACAAGCATGGGTGACTATGCAAGAGAATTAAAGCCAAAGATCGGAGAAAATAGTGCTTTTTTTCATTCTGTAAATCGCAACAAAAAAAGTATTTGTATCGATCTCAAAACAGAGCAAGGCAAAGAGATTTTTATGAAGCTCGTTGAAAAAGCAGACGTTGTTGTGGAATCTTTTCGTCCTGGTGCTATGGATCGTTTGGGTCTCGGTTACGATGTACTGAAAAAATATAACCCAGGCCTTATTTATTGCGCCATTTCTGGCTATGGGCAGACTGGTCCTTATTCAAAATTGCCTGGACATGATATCAATTTTATTAGTTATGCAGGGCTACTCGAATACTGTGGGGAGAAAGATCGCAAGCCTGTTGTTCCCCCCGTACAAATTGGTGATATTGGCGGTGGTGCGCTAATGGGTACGATTGGGATTTTAATGGCTTTATATGAGAGAAACCGTTCTGGAAAAGGTCAGTTTATTGATGTGTCGATAATGGATGGCGCTCTTTCGTGGCTTCATGTCATTCTTCCTGGATACCTAGCGACGAAAGAGAAACTGGAGCGCGGCGTTCATGATCTATTTGGAAAAAAAGCGAACTATGAAGTATACGAAACAAAAGATAATCGATACCTGTCAGTTGGAACTTCAGAACTCAAATTTTGGGAGGCCTTTTGCAAAACCATAGGAAGAGAAGATTTTATCTCCAAAATTCATGCACCTATTCATGAACAGAACGAAATGAAAGAAGAAATCCAGTCCATTATTATTCAGAAAACACTGCAGGAATGGAGTGAAAAATTAGATGGTGTAGATACGTGTGTATCCCCAGTAAATAGGCTAGAAGATTTAGAGACTGATCCTCAATATATAGCGAGAAACATGTTCCAATCGTTTCATGATCCAGAGCTTGGCGAGATTACACTGATTGCACCTCCCATTCAATTATCAGAAACACCAGGCGCTATTCGTCACTTAGCACCGAAGTCAGGGGAGCATACGCATGAAATATTGGCAGAGATCGGATACTCTGAGCAACAGATAGCGAATATGCAAAATCTTAATATTATCAAAAATCAAGCAATTAAGGCTCAGACTAACACAATGTAAACCTGAATTCAATCTGAGATCGTAAAGAGGTGAGCGGCATGCATACAAAAAATACGGTGACGACGATAGATAACAAGGTTTGCTTCATCAAAATGAATCGGCCAGAGATCCGCAATCCGATATCGGAAGTCATGTGGGAAATACTCGGTACACTCCAGGAAATTCAATATGATGACCAAATAAAAGCGGTGATCATTACCGGAGCAGAACGAGTGTTTTGTGCTGGAGGAAATTTGAATAACGTCAAAGGCGATACTTCGAATGCCTTTGAGACTCGCAAAAGATTGAAGTTGATCCAAGAGCTACTTCTCATAATGAGAAAAGTAGAAAAGCCAATCATAGCAGCGGTGAATGGAGCTGCAGCAGGAGCTGGTGTCAGTTTAGCGCTTGCCTGCGACTTGGTCATTGCAGCTCGGTCCGCTTTCTTTGTACAGAGCTTTGTTAAAATTGGTGCTCTACCTGATTTCGGCGGTATTCATATGTTGACACAATTACTAGGTCCTCATCGAGCCAAAGAACTCATGCTGTTAGGTGAGCGTATTTCAGCTGAACAAGCTAACCAAATCGGAATGATAAATGAAGTAGTTGATGATCACGTCTTACTGGAGCGGGCATTTGCCATCGCAAATAAGATTGCAGAAGGTCCGAGCTTGTCAATCGGACTGATCAAGCAATTGGTTCATACTAGCGGAAATGTCAGTTTAGAAGATTTTTTGGAAATGGAAGCCTTTGGCCAAGGAGTATGCTTTCAGACGGAAGATTTTAAAGAAGGGGTTACAGCCTTCCTGGAGAAACGTGCGCCACAGTTTAAAGGGAAATGATTTGAAATTTTTGGGATGGGGGGGCATCTACATGAATATAGGGAGTTCACTTAGTAGAAATGCAAGTATCATACCAGAAAGAGTTGCCATCATCTTTCAAGATAAGACATACACGTATGAGCAGCTAAATCGTATCGTTAATCGCTTGGCACATGGCTTGCTATCACTTGGAGTCCATAAAGGTGACAAAGTATGCTTGATGATGAAAAATTCCGATCTCTTTCCAATCGTTTTGTTTGCAGCCGCAAAGATCGGTGCTGTCACTGTTCCGATTAACGTTCGGTTAACGAAAACAGAAGCGGCGTACATCATTGATCATTCTGATGCCAAGGTGATCTTTTATGATGAAGAATACGGAGACTTAATTGAAGAGGCTCGATCCACCAAAGTAGCTCATTGTATTGCTGTTCATCGTGCACATGTAAAAGGACATTTGTCTGTTCAAGCTGTACTGACAGAAAATGAAAAAGATCCAGAAGTAGTTGTGGAACAAGATGACGATTCTCACATTTTGTATACATCCGGTACAACGGGAAAGCCAAAAGGTGCAGTCTTCGATCATCACCGGGCCATCTTGTACATTTTTAATTCGCTAGGTTTGAACGGTGAAAAATTGGAGAGGCGCATCCTGCATTTCATGCCGTTTTTTCACGGGGCAGGATTTAGCACCATTTACAAAGATCTTTTCTTGGGTCAAACGGCGATCATTCAACAAAAATTTGATCCTGTAGAAGTCTTGGAAGCCATTGATCAATATAAAATCCATTCCTTTATTGCAGTTCCTACCATGTATAACATGATTCTCCAAGTCCCTAACAAGGAAAAATACGATCTGTCTTCGATTGAAAGTTTACGATATGGGGGAGCGCCCATGTCTCCAGAATTAATAAAACAATGCATGGAGCTATTTAAGACGGACCAGTTTAACAACAGATGCGGATTAACAGAAGGAGGACCTTGTGGGATATACTTAAATCCAGAGGATCACAAGGATAAGCTGGGTACAAGTGGAAAGCCGAGATTTTTGGCGGAAGCGAAGGTCGTTGACATTTATGGAAAAGAAATTGTACATGGAGAGATCGGGGAATTAATCCTGCGGGGCGAAATGATGATGAAGGGTTATTATAAAAATCCTGAGGCGACAGCTGAGGCAATTCGTGACGGATGGTTATACACAGGTGATTTGTGTTCCATTGATGAAGACGGCTTCATAACGCTTGTAGATCGGAAAAAGGATATGATTATTTCGGGTGGCAGCAATATTTATTCCGTTGAAGTGGAGAACATCTTGCACGCATATGAGGGGGTATTGGATGCGGCTGTAATTGGGGTTCCCGATGAGAAGTGGGGCGAATTAGTTACAGCCATCATTGTCGCCAAACCTGGTTATACCATCGATACTACCCGGTTAATTGAATTTTGCCGGGAACATCTTGCGGGTTACAAGATTCCTCGCAAAGTATTTTTCATGGACGTATTACCTAGAAATCCTTCCGGGAAAATACTGAAGTATGAATTGCGTAACCGTTACGTGGATCATCAATCTGAATCCACAATTTTATAAATGGCTTCAAGAAAAGGAGTGCCTGTAAATGAGGCATTCCTTTTCTTGTTTTGAAGGGTTGATTCGTGAGTCCGCTTTGCCTGTTAGTAAAATTTACTTAACGTACCTTTTGATTTTTAAACTTTTAAAAATCAGCGAAGATCATCAACATGAATATAAATTACCTGAATATTCAAAAGGTTCGTTAGGGGTCGCCAGCAATCACAAAATGATGGAGGTGTGTTTTACATGCGCTGGATTAGTCTGGGATTATTGTTTCTAACTACACTTATTGCCTATGCAGATAAGGTGGTTATCGGTTTGGCAGCAGTCCCGATGATGGATGAATTTAGCTTGACTCCCAGTCAATGGGGAATCATAGGTAGCAGCTTTTCCATCCTGTACATTTTGACAACAGTAGTTGGTGGAGCATGGTCAGATCGCTTAGGTACCACCAACATGATCTTTATTGTCTTAGCAGGTATCAGCCTTTTACAGTTTGGATCATTTGCTATCACCGGACTGACTATGCTCATCATTTACCGATTACTGCTGGGGGCTGTAGAGGGGCCGCTGTTTCCTTCTGGGGTAAGTCATGTCGCGAGAACCTTTCCTGCACATATGAGAGCATTCGCCATGTCTATCATAATTGCTGGAGGCTCTATTGGTGGGATGGTTTCTGCACCGATCCTGGTCGGTTTGATTGGGAATATCGGATGGCGTTGGACATTCGTGTCGATGGGCTTTTTCAGTCTGGCGATCCTCATTGTCTGGGCTTTGGTTGATCGATATGACAAAAATAAGCTGAACAACAATACAGCGCAGGCACCAAAATTGAGATGGACTGATGTTGCACCAGTACTTCGTAATCCAGCCTGTATATTAACGATCGCTATATCAGCTGCCAGTTTTTGGCTCATCACATGGGGAGTGTTATGGGCGCCTCTCTATTTAACCAAGATCATTCACTTGACCCCCATGCAGATGGCTTTCACTGTTTCGGGAACCGGAATAGTCTCATTACTATTGGTTTTTCTCATTTCATTTGTTTCTGACCGGATTTTCAAAAAAACAGAGAGCTTCAGAAAAGCGCGTGTATGGGTCGCAGCAACTAGCACTCTCATTGGTGGACTCGCGCTCGGAGCAATCCCCTTTGCAGGAGATTCCATTGTTTTGATCTTTGTGGCCTTGTCCTTGGCAAAAGGGGCTGCCAATGTCAATATCTCCATGTCTGCACAAGTTATGATAAAACTGATGCCAGAGCGGGCCGGCTTCATTTCCAGTATTTTGGGCGTAGGTAACAATATTGCCCAAATCATTGCGCCATTGCTAACCGGTATCTTTATACAAGCTGCTGGCGCCAATCTCGCGTTAGGTTTCCATACTTCCATTTTCGTGATGGTTGGTCTGTTTATCGCTACAGCTGTTCTATATTATTTGTTTGTTAAGCCCGATCACGTTACCAAAACGACTGAACTGGTAACGATGTAAGCAGTCACTGGATGGGAGCTATCGCTCGACAATAATAATTACTTAACGTATCTTTTCATATTTAAACTTTAAAAAAACGTAGCAGGAAAATATCATAAATGAAAGATTCTAACTATTTAGAAATTAATTAGCTGCATACTTGTAAGGGAGTGTTAAATGCATGAAAAAGCGGTGGCATGCCTTTTACCCGAAAACGATTCCATTTGAAATCGAAATTCCCTCTTGCTCCATCTACCATTTTTTGGAACGTGCAACGCAGGATTATCCTGAACATCTTGCCATTATCGAAAACGACAAGGAGGTTACTTATTCGGAACTGAAGCTTGCAGTCGATCGTTTTGCCGCAGCTTTGTATCGACGTGGATTTAAGAAGGGCGAACGAATGGGGATCATGCTGTACAACTGTAAAGAATACATCATCGCTTTCTTCGCTGTTCAACGATTGGGTGGCATTGTCGTTCAATTGAATCCCATGTATCAGCAGCATGAATTAGTATCGATGCTGGGTGATTCGGAACCGGCGTGGCTGGTTTGTGAAAGCACGCAAATCGAGAAAATGGAACGTACAGGCTACAGGAGCAAGTGTACGATCATTACTACGGATTGCGATCAAAGTGGAGATGCTTATTTATACAATTTAATCCAGGAAGAGAACGATACGCTACCTACATTACAAATCAACAGTAGAGAAGATATTGCCTTTCTCCAGTACACAGGAGGAACGACAGGCACGCCAAAAGGCGTAATGATTACACATTACAATTCGGCAGCCAATATGTATCATACGGCTATCACAGACGATGGAGCACTTCGTCGTCCAGGTGAACGTTTTTTTGGTGTTTTTCCGCTGTTTCATGGTGCGGGATTAATGGTCATGTTATCGGCCGTCTATTATGCAGGAGCTTATATCCCCATCAAGCACTTCCGTATTCAGGATGCTCTGGAGATGATCCGAAAGTATCGTCCTTCCCAGCTTTCAGCCCCACCGACTGCCTTTATAGCCATGTTACTTCACCCTGACTTTACAGACGATGATTTACAGTCATTAAAAGTATGCAGATCAGGTGCGGCTCCGATTCCGCTGGAAGTAATGAACGCCTTTGAACAAAAGTCGGGAGTACAAATCTCTGAGGTTTATGGCTTGACGGAATCCACCACCATTACGCTGCGAAACTTTATGAAAGGAGTAAGAAAACCAAGAAGTGTTGGAATTCCTGTTCCCAACTCGGATGTCAAAATTGTGGACTTAGAAACAGGTCGAAGAGAAATGCCAATAGGAGAGCCCGGCGAGATTCTCTTAAAGGGACCTCAAATTATGAAAGGCTATTGGAAAAATCCTGAGGAGACAGCTCGTGTGCTACGCGATGGTTGGCTGCATACTGGCGATACCGGGATCATGGATGAAGATGGATTCTTGTACATTGTGGGAAGAAAAAAGGAAATGATCATCGCCGGAGGATACAATATTTATCCAAACGAGGTTGACGAGGTACTGTACCAACACCCGGCGATTGCCGAAGCTTGTACATTTGGGATCCCCGATGCCTATCGCGGAGAAACCGTCAAAGCAGCGATTGTCGTAAAGTCAGGGTACTCGCTAACGGAAGAAGAGATCGTAGAGTGGTGCAGAGAGCGGTTGGCCAGATACAAAGTGCCCAAGCATATAGAGTTCAGATCACAATTACCGAAGTCGGCGGTCGGCAAAATTTTGCGCCGCTCCTTGGTTGAGGAATATCATACACAATTGAAAACGGAGTAACACCAACCGGACAGGGTTAATCACATTCCGAAAAACGAACGGAGGCTGTTTCGCGTGGCAAATACAACATTTAGCTCCAAACCGGTAACGTTTGATTTGTTTAAAACCAAAAGACCTTTCTATACGGAAGAACATGAAATGTTTCGGACTTCTCTACGCAAGTTTATCGACAAAGAAATCGTCCCTCATTTTGAAGAGTGGGAAGAAAATCAATATACACCGCGCGAGGTTTTTACGAAAATGGGTGAACAAGGTTTTCTCGCTACACAGGTCGATCCTGCGTACGGTGGTCTCGGACTTGATTTCGGATTTAATCTAATCCTGGGAGAAGAGGCTCACCGTCTGGGGGGAGGAATGGTTGGAGCTTCGTTGCACAGCACGATTACCGTACCTTATATGGAAACGTACGGAACGGAAGAACAAAAGAAAAAATACTTGCCCAAATTTGTAAGCGGCGAAATTATTACGGGTGTAGCCATGACAGAACCAGGAACAGGATCAGATTTAGCCAATATACGAGCAACCGCTGTGCGAGATGGAGACGAGTACGTAATCAATGGGCAAAAAACCTTTATCTCCAATGGATTGAATGCAGAATTGTTCTTCGTCGTCGTAAAAACGGACCCACATGCAGTTCCTGCCTACAAAGGTGTAAGCGTTATCATTGTTGAAAAAGGAACACCCGGTTTTTCTAATGGGAGAAAATTAAAAAAATTAGGACAGCGATCATGGGATACAACAGAACTGGTATTTGAGGATGTTCGCGTGCCGGTAACGAACTTACTCGGTGAAGAGGGTAAAGGATTTGCTATTCTCATGGATAAGCTGGCCCAAGAGCGAATTAGCGCAGCGAACTCGTCCTTAATTGTGGCAGAAGAGATCTTAAAGTCAACCATTGCCTATGTAAAACAAAGAACTGCTTTCGGAAAACCAATCAGTTCCTTTCAAAATACGCAGTTTGAAATCGCTGAAATGGCAACAGAATTATCTTTAGCACGGAGCTTTTTAAACGACATTATTACTCGTCATATGAATGGTGAAAAAATCGATACTGAGGTCTCCATGGCAAAAGCGTATGTACCCGAAATGGCTAAACGGATGGCTGCACGTTGCTTGCAGCTACACGGCGGATACGGTTTTATGGAGGAATATTCGATTGCTCGTCGATATCGTGATATCCCCGTTATGTCCATTGGCGGAGGAACTACGGAGATCATGAAAACGATCATCGCAAAAAATTTGGGAATGTAAATTGGAGTCTTCATCATTTGTAAAAGTCCAAACGCTTTTCGTATTTGTTCGAAGTTAGAAGCGTTTGGGCTTTTTCTATATCTGATTCTGTAACTGAATCATTCATACTCCTAGGCAAAATACTTATGTAACTGGAGGTATGTTGCATGACAAAATATCAGTCAACGCAATCTGGAGTAGCTACGTCGTATACAAAAAAGGTACATGAAGAGATTTACAAGTATCTGGATTTTGAGGACAAACAAGATTTTGCAGATGCTCATAGAGGGCTGATTGCCCCATTAGAAAAGAAGATTATGAATGAAAATGGCAAGGTCTTATGGGATTTGGGAAAGATAGAGTTTCTTGAGCATGATCCTGCACCAGAAACCGTCAATCCAAGCTTGTGGAGAAATGGACAATTACAGGCAATCACAGGCTTGTTTAAAGTAGTAGATGGTGTTTATCAAGTTCGCGGACAGGGATTAGCCACCACGATTTTTATTGAAGGGAAAACAGGCATCATTGTTTGTGATACCCAAACAACGATTGAATCTGCAAATGCAGCCATAGAGCTATATTATAAACATCGTCCGAAAAAACCGGTGAAAGCGGTCATTATCAGTCAAAGTCATATTGACCATCATGGGGGAATTCAAGCGGTTTTTAAATACTCTGAAAAATCAGAAATAAATATAGTTGCCCCTAAAAATTTTGCGAAAGAAGCGGTCAGTGAACAAATGCTTCTAGGTACCATTATGAGCCGTCGTTCCCAGTATCAGAGCGGCTCTATGTTACCGGTTGATCCTTGCGGGCAGGTTAACGTAGGGATTGGTCATAGTTTAGGCTCTGGCACAATCAGTTTTGAATTGCCTACGGTTGAGATTGAAAATGATATTCAAGTAATGGAAATAGATGGAATCACCTTTACATTCGTGTTAACACTGAATACAGAAGCGCCATCTGAAATGCATTTTTATGTTCACGATTACAAAGTCATTTACGCATCGGAAAATGCCAATAAAACCATGCATCAAATATACACGGTAAGAGGTGCAAAAACACGCGATGCCCTAGCTTGGGCAGAAGCTCTGGATAAAACAATCGATCTGTTCAAGCAGGAAGAGATTGATGCGTTGATGATGGCACATGCTTGGCCAGTAATGGGGAAAGAAGAAGCGTTGCAGCATCTAAAATTGCAACATGATCTATACAAATATATGCACGATCAAACGATCCGCCTGGCTAATCATGGCTATACGATGGATGAAATAGCAGAAATAATGAAACTTCCAAAGACACTAGATAAATATTGGGGAAATCGCGGGTATTACGGCACGCTTAAGCATAATGTCAAGGGGATTTACAATTTCTATTTGGGCTATTACAGCGGTCATCCATCTGATCTCGATCCGCTGCCACAAGTAGAATCCGCACAAAAATATGTGCAATATATGGGTGGGTCAGCGAATGTAATCAGCCAAGCCCAATTGGATTTTGAAAAAGGAGAGTATCGGTGGGTAGCTCAAGTAGTAAAGCATGTCGTGATGGCTGATCCCAATCATGTAGAAGCACATAAATTATTAGCAAATACTTATGAGCAATTAGGATACCAAGCGGAATCAGCTATATGGCGAAATATTTACCTCGCTGGCGCTCATGAGTTGAGAAACGGTGTAAAGACTGGAAGTTTTAATTCAGCAACATCCGCACTCAATATGCCTGTTGATGAATTCATGAAGTTGCTCGCAGTTAAGTTAAATGGACCAAAGGCGGAGGGTAAAAAGATTACGCTAAATGTGAATCTATCAGATACGAGTCAAGCCTATACCATCTATTTGGAAAATAGTGTTTTGATTCATAAGGTGAATAGCTTGGATGATCATCCAAATGCGACCTTAACGATTGATAAAGCAACCTTTTATAAAATGGGATTGGGGCACCTTACACCGGAGCAAGCCGTAGCTGAAGGCAAGCTCGAAATAACCGGTGACATACTTGCACTAAATGAATGGATCGCATTACTGGATAGCTTCCAACTTTCTTCCCATATCGTTACTCCTTGAAGGTAGTTTTATTCAGGATGTTCACTAAAACAAGAAGGGGTGTTTTACATGCGTTGGATGATACTCCTATTATTATTTTTTGCTTCACTTATCACCTATGCGGATAAGGTGGTAATTGGATTTGCGGCAGACCCTCTTATGAAAGAATTTGATTTAAGCGCTTCGCAATGGGGAATTGTTGGGAGCAGTTTCTTTATTTTATACATCGTTACGAGCCTGATTGGAGGACCATGGTCCGACAGGTTCGGAACGACTATCATGATTTTCATTGTCTTAATAGGCGTGAGCATTACACAGCTTGGATCGTTTGCCATTATGGGATTGCCCATGCTGATTTTATATCGCTTGTTATTGGGTGCAGCCGAGGGACCAATCGTTCCGGCAGGGCTGAGTCACATTTCCAAAATTTTTCCTG
Source organism: Brevibacillus jepli (assembly GCF_047229145.1). Lineage (NCBI taxonomy): Bacteria > Bacillati > Bacillota > Bacilli > Caryophanales > Paenibacillaceae > Brevibacillus > Brevibacillus jepli. The sequence continues at coordinate 190,358 of NZ_JBFEFW010000002.1, read as the reverse complement.
CTGAATCCAGAGGGTTAGCGGTGTCGATTTTCATTGCAGGAGCGTCAATTGGCGGCATTATTTCTGCACCGATCCTCGTCAGTTTGATTGAAACATACGGTTGGCGATGGACTTTTGTCTTACTCGGCATTGGTAGCTTGGTGTTATTCCTTGTCTGGTTGTTAATTGACCGAACGGACAAGGGACGGAAGAATGTCGTGAAACCATTGACCCAGAAAATGAAATGGACAGATATTGCTCCTATCCTACGTAATCCAGCTTGTTTTTTAACCATTGCTTTGTCAGCCTCTACTTATTGGCTAGTCACTTGGCAAGCGCTATGGGCGCCCGTTTATTTAACCAAGGTCATAAATTTGGAACCGATGAAGATGGCTTATACCATTATGGGAACGGGGATTGTATCCATCCTGTTGGTATTATTGATATCCACGATTTCTGACCGTCTCTACAAAAAGACTACAAGCTATAGAAAAGCACGTGTCTGGATTGCAGGAATCAGCACAATCGCCGGGGGACTTGCTCTTGCTGCCATTCCACTGCTAGGCAATTCGATTGTCGGAATATTCATTGCTCTTTGCGTGGCAAAAGGAGCTACCTATACGAATGTCTCGATGTCAGTACAAATTATGATTAAGCTGATGCCAGAAAGAGCGGGCTTCATGTCTAGTATCTTGAGCTTGGGTAATAATATCGCCCAATTAGCAGCACCTGTTGTTACCGGTATACTCGTACAAATGGGGGGAGCAAATCTTGTGCTTGGCTTCAACTATTCCATTTATATCATGGTTGCGTTCTTCCTGATCATTGCGGCTTTTTTCTTAGTGTTTGTGAAACCTGATCACGCGAATGAAGCGATGACAGCTGAACCGGCAACGGTATAAACAGTCAGTTGTTTATCAGATTAAAGAAGGTGAAACTACGATGAATGAAAAAATTGCAAAAATTAGCCTTCCCACTACTTTTCAGTCAGAAGGAGTAAATGTTTTTGTACTAGAGGGAGATTCACTCACACTTGTGGACGCTGGTCAAAATGTAGAGGGTTCATGGTATGCGTTCACAGAGCAATTGAAATTTCATGGGTACACAGTGAAGGATATCAAGCAAATCATCATCACGCATCACCATGTGGATCACATTGGTCTGGTGAAATATTTTGACCATGATGTTACCTTTATCGGTCATCCGGACTGCGAACGCTGGGTGAATCCACCGTCCGTTTTTCTAGAAGAGCACGATGCTTTTTTCCATGAATTCTTTCATCAATTAGGTGTGCCGGATCAGCTGGCGAAACCATATATTCACCAAAAAAATCAGAACATCATTGCGAATTCCCAGCGCAGCCTGGATTTACATGTGGTAGAAGGATCAGAACTTCCTGGGCTATCGGAATGGAGGATCATCGAGACATTCGGTCATTCTCAAGGCCATCTATCCTTATTTCACCCTGATGATCAACTTCTGATTGGCGGAGATATATTGTTGCCACGTATTTCTCCGAATCCGATTATCGAACCTCCTATATCTCCAGTCCTAAAACGACAAACGCCCCAAATCCAACTAAATGATACGCTACGCAAGTTATTACAATTGGACATTCAAAGAGTTCTGCCTGGTCACGGGGAGGATATTACTGAACTTCTGCCATTCATCCATTCTCGTTTAAAAAAACAGCATGAACGTGCCATGCAAGTAAGAGAGTGGCTGAAGAAAGAATCGCTGACAGCTTATGAAGTGTCTAGACGTCTATTCCCTGACAGCTATAAGTCAAGTCTCGGACTTATCTTGTTTGAAACAATTGGGCAACTCGATTATTTATTATCATTGCGATTCATAACAGAAGAACGAAGCGAGAAAGGTATTACCTATTCGGCAAATCCCACATTTCAGACGTAAAGAGGAGGGACATCGTTCGCATGGAGAAACCATGGCATGCCTTTTATCCGAAGACGATTCCGTTTGAAATAGAGATTCCCTCGTGCTCCATCTATCATTTTCTGGAGCGTGCTGCTCAAGATTTCCCGCATCAGACGGCAATTATCGAGAATGACGAAACGTACAGCTATAACGACTTGAAGCATGCTGTCGATTGTTTGGCCGCCGCCTTGTATCGACGTGGATACAAGAAGGGCGATCGATTGGGTATCATGCTGTACAATTGCAAGGAATACTTGATTGCCTATTTCGCTGTTCAACGATTAGGTGGGATTGTCGTTCAACTGAATCCCATGTATCAGCAGCGAGAATTGGACATTATGCTAGAGGATGCTGAGCCGAACTGGTTGATTTGCGATAGTAGCCAGATTGAGAAACTGAAACATACAACTTATAAAAACAGGCTTACGATCATAACTGCAGATAATGCTCAGCATGGATATGACTTTCTGTACCAGTGGATTGCTGAACAAAACGAGACACTTCCTCCGTTGCAAATCAATAGTAGAGAAGATATTGCCGTTCTCCAGTACACAGGGGGGACGACAGGAACGCCAAAAGGGGTCATGATCACGCATTACAATACAGCTGCCTCCACGTACCATACTTCCATCACGGATGAAGGAGCTCTTCTACGTCCAGGTGAACGTTTTCTTGGTGTTTTTCCCATGTTTCACGGCGCTGGTTTAATGGTCATGCTCGCCTCCGTCTTCCATGCAGCAGCTTATATTCCTATCAAGCACTTCCGTATCCAAGATGCACTTCCCATCATTCGAAAGTATCGGCCTACTCATCTGTCGGCGTCACCGACTGTCTTTGTGGCCCTGATTCATCATCCTGATTTTCGAGATGATGATTTACGCTCATTGAAAATATGCAGATCGGGTGCTGCTCCTATCCCGCTAGAAGTATTGCGAGCATTCGAACAAAAGTCGGGAGTCCGCATCGCAGAAGCGTACGGACTGACGGAATCCAACGCGGTAACGATTCGTACATTTGGAAAAGGGGTCAGAAAAACAGGGAGTGTCGGAATTCCCGTCCCTAATTCAGATGTGAAAATCGTGGATCTCGAAACAGGCCTGCAAGAAATGCCCGTAGGTGCTCCGGGGGAGATTCTGCTAAAAGGTCCACAAATCATGAAAGGTTATTGGAAAAAGCCAGAAGAGACAGCCCGTACACTACGTGACGGATGGCTCTACACAGGTGATACCGGCATGCTAGATGAAGATGGATTCTTGTACATCGTCGGTCGAAAAAAAGAAATGATCATCGCAGGTGGATACAACATTTATCCTAATGAGATTGATGAGGTTCTGTACCTGCATCCAGCGGTAGCTGAAGCATGTACGTATGGGATCCCGGATGTGTATCGCGGAGAAACAGTCAAGGCAGCCATCGTTGTCAAAAAAGAGCATTCGCTGACAAAAGACGAAATCATTCAATGGTGCAACGAGCGTCTGGCCAGATACAAGGTACCCAGACTGATCGAATTCCGGGAACAATTGCCGAAATCAGCGGTTGGTAAAATCTTGCGTCGGGCATTGGTAGAGGAATATCACGAACAAAATAAGTAGGAGGGGAAAAGGAATATGATTCAAACGATAACTGCGATTGGACCTAATGGAGAAGTTGCGAATGCCAAACTGATCGAGCACTCCAAACATTTCGAAAAGCGAATAATTGAAATCACAGAAGGCGTTTATCAAGTAATGGGGGTAGGTCTTGCGAACACCACCATGATCGAAGGGAAAAATGGAATGATCATTGTAGATACCGGGGATGGAATGGAAGAGGCAGCAGAGCATCTGGAAGCCTTCCGAAAAATTACCGATAAACCTGTTTCTGCGATTATTTATACACACTGGCATTATACATTGGGAACGAGAGTCTATGTTCCGGAAGGGCAAGAGGATACAGTAGAAATCTGGAGCCATGAATTGGTGGACTTCAATCGTTCCTCGAATCGAGCGGAACTCCTGCTTACAAATACGAAGAAAGCACTGACGCAATTTGCGATGTTCCTGCCGTCAGAGGGTCCGGATTCATGTCCAAACCTCGGGATCGGGTCCTATTTTATCGACCGCAAAAAAGGAAGAACGACAGGCTATGTGAAGCCGAATCGGACGGTGTCAAAGGCAACAAAAACGGTGATCGACGGGATCAATGTTGAGCTAATCCCTTCTGTTTCCGATACAAATGATGGCTTAATCATTTGGCTGCCGGAAAAGGGTGTAGCGATTAATAATGTGATGTGGGGTATTTTTCCAAACATAGGGGCGCTCAGAGGAGACAGCTTCCGAGACCCGAGAAAATGGATCGAGAGTATACGTGATATACGCTCATTACATCCTACACATATCATCGGCGTTCACGGACTTCCGATTTCCGGTGTAAAAGAATCTGCAAAAGCAATCGAAGACTATCATGACGGCATGCAGTTTGTCTATGATCAAACCGTTCGTGGAATCAATCTGGGCCTATCCGGAGATGAGCTCGTGGAGTTCGTGAAGCTGCCTCGTCATTTAGAAAGCAACCCCATTCTACAGCCATTTTACGGGGAAGTGGCAAACGCTGTGAGAGGGATCTATTCCGGTTTGATCGGGTGGTATGGGAATGATACCGCAACGATTCATCCCGTATCGAAAAAAGTAGAAGCAGAAAAAATCATTACGGGCTTCGGTGGGATGGACAACGTAATTGAACAAGCGCAAGAAGCATATGAGGAACAGGAGTACGCCTGGGCGGCACAGCTCATCACTTATGTCTTGAAGCTTGCACCAACTCACAAGATCGCACGCCAAGTAAAAGCAATGGTCCTACGAAAGCTTGCACAAGCAACCCCCTCTACCATCACCAGAAACTTTTATCTTACGCAAGCTCTTGAACTGGAAGACAAGCTCAATCCAACTATCAGTGGTGTGACATCCGGCGTCCTCGTCAGTACCTTCAATCCGGAAGCGTATATGCATTTTCTACGCGTAAAAGTAGACCCGCTGAAGAGTGAACATGTCAGTCAAGTGATGAGAATCGCATTCACTGATGCGACTGACGTATTTGGATTACACGTTCGTAAGGGGTTGGCGGAGGTCGTCAATTTCCATACGAGCTCCATGTCTCCCGATATCATCCTCCATTCTACCTGCAAAAGCTTCGCTCAACTGCTAACAGGAGAATGTACGCTTGAGGATACCCTTCAGACAGGCAGCATCATAATTGAAAAGGGGACGAATGCACAGGTAACGCAATTCTTTTCGATCTTTGATCATGTGGTGATTCACTATTAATAAGCGGAGGTGATTTACATGCGTTATGTGCTGGAAGGAAAAAAGATACAGGTTCAGGATCTGCAATTTCATGTTGTAGATGAAGGGAGTGGGCCAGCAGTGCTTCTGCTCCACGGATTTCCCGACTCCTCCTACCTCTGGAGAAATCAAATTCAGCCATTGGTTGAAGCCGGCTACAGGGTGATCGCACCGGATCTGAGAGGCTTTGGTGAATCAGATAAACCGCAAGAGGTGGAAGCCTATGCGATGCAGCTACTGATTGGGGATGTTCTTGGGATCTTGAAGGAATTACAGGTAGAACGTGTCCGATTGGTTGCTCATGATTGGGGTGCAGTCCTGGGCTGGGCACTGACAGCCCTTTTTCCGCAAGTCGTCGAACAATACGTTCCCATATCGGTTGGACATCCTGGTGGACGACTCGCCATGGGCATCGATCAGTGGGAAAAATCGTGGTACATTTTCATGTTTCAGACTGAACATTACGCTGAACAATTTCTAATGAAGGATAATTGGGAGCTTCTCCGCGTGTGGGGTCGCATGCATAGCGAACAGGAAAAATGGGTACAGGAGCTATCTCGACATGGCGCTTTGACAGCCGCACTGAATTGGTACAGAGCAAATGCATCCGTGAAAACATTCTTGAATCGTGCGGCACTTCCGAAGGTGCAAGCACCAACGCTTGGTATTTGGAGTAGCTTTGACAACTGCTTGACAGAAGCGAAGATGGTTCAATCAACTGAAATGGTAGATGGGCCTTGGCGTTATGAAAGACTCAATTGCAGTCATTGGGTGCCGCTTGATCAACCAGACCTTTTAAACAAGTTATTGCTTGAATTTTTCGCGAATAAATAAAAAGATCATGAACTGTGACTCTCCTGCGGGTCACGGTTCATTGACTTTCAAGGAGGAGCGTATGGAGCACTTCACCGCAACATTGCCGAACGGAGCCATCGTGAACAAAAAGATATTCGACTTGATAAGCAAAAAGGGGCCGCCCCAAATCCAAAAGCTTACCAACGGTATTTCCGTCATGCTCGGTTTCTCAGTCGAAAACACAGTCATCATAGAAGGCGAGACTGGACTGATTGTGTGGGACACCGGAGCTCACATGAAAACAGGCATGCGCAAGTATCAGGCACTTCGTCAAACAACAACTAAACCGATTAGCACAATTATTTACTCCCATAATCACTATGCCATGGGAACCAGAGCGTTTGTGCCTGAAGGACAAAGTGTTCAAATTATCGCCCACCCCGATCTGGATAGAAACATCATAAATTCAGCGATCGAGCTTGGACCAACGATAACTAGGAACGGAGCACAGCATTTTGGATTCTATTTGCCGCCAACAGGTCCAGATGCAACGCTTTCCACCGCTGATGCAGGATCATCAGGCTATATTCCGCCAACGTATTGCGTGAAGGATGGGGAAGAATTAGTAATAGATGGCGTTCGCATGCAATTTTTTCATACACCCTCAGATACTTATGACTCCCTAACTTTATGGTTGCCGGACCATGACACGGTAGTAACAAACAGCATCTGGTCGACATTGGCCAATCTCTATACGCTTCGCGGTCAGCCATTTCGTAATCCAGTTGATTGGATTGGGGGAATTGATACCATTCGTCAGCTTCACCCGCAATATCTGATTCCCGAGCACGGTTTACCCACAAGAACAAAAGAAACAAGCTATGATTTGGCAACCGTTTACCGGGATTCGATCGCTTTTATTTACAGCCAGGCAATTCGTGGCATGAATAAAGGGATGAAGCCGGACGAGATTGCTGACAGCGTAAAGCTGCCTGAGCATTTAGCCAACCATCCTTACTTGCAAGAAACGTATGGGGAGTTTAAACATCACCTCAAAGGAGTCTACAGTGGGCTGATTGGCTGGTTTAGTCTGGATGCAGCTGATTTGAATCCGGTGTCGATACCATTTCGATCCGCGAGAATAATAGATGGTTTTGGAGGAAAAGAAAACGTGATCGCAGCATCAAAAAAAGCTTTTACTAACAAGGAATTCGCATGGGTAGCAGAACTGATCACGCATGTATTAAACATAGAGCCTGAGAATAAAGAAGCACGACAAATAAAAGCGGATGCATTGCGCCAAATGGGATATGTGACGACAGCAACATCGTCAAGAGCTTTTTACCTTACACAAGCATTAGCATTAGAAGGAAAAGTAGACTTCAATCGTATTCCACCCGGATTCCCAGGAACAATTGACGAAGATGGTGCAAAGAAACTCCCGATAGAGAACTTGATAAAATTAGTAGAATATAAGGTCTGCCCAATCAAGTCGCAGAACTACGACAAGCTGTTATCCATTGTGATTCCAGATCTTAATAAAGAATTTGGCTTACATTTGCGCAAAGGAGTGGCAGAATTTATCAAGCATCAACCAGAAAAAGCGGATTTGTCCATTGAGCTTACGCGCGAAACATGGGGAGAAATTGTTTTCGGAAAAGTATCCATAGCGGATGTATTGGCAAGCGGTCAGGCTAGTTGTTTTGGAGAAGAAACCGCGGTTGTTCAATTTTTCAGCCATTTCGAGTTCGATTAAGTTCACGATAGCATCTACTTCATGAGCCCCCATTAATTTTTTCTTAACGTACCTTTTGTGTTCTAAACTTTATTAACTACCAGCATAAATTTATCATTAATTTAAAGATTCTAATTATTCATAATTCAAACAAGCAACTACATCCATTTTTCAAAGGAGGAAAGACTGTTGGGCAAAAAAGTAAAGGTCATCGGCGTAAATATGATACCGTTTACAAAACCAGGGATGCACGAGCCATATGAAGTCATGGCAGCGAAAGCAGTAAAGGGAGCGTTGGAGGATGCCGGAATTGATTACTCCGAAATCCAACAAGCCTATGCGAGTTACGTCTACGGTGACAGTACATGCGGCCAAAGAGCTTTGTATCAAGTGGGGATGACAGGTATCCCGATTTTTAATATCAACAACAATTGTTCCTCCGGTTCCAATGCACTGTTTCTAGCGCGACAGGCAGTAGAGTCCGGTACTGTAGATTGCGCTCTGGCAGTTGGGTTTGAAGAAATGAGGCCTGGCGCTTTGAAATCTCATTGGGATGACCGAACACCAGCAACTGGATGGTTGCAAGAACGCCTGAAGGAATTATGGCCTGAAGTGCCGGAAGCGCCGAATGCCATTCGCTTGTTTGGATCTGCGGGTAAGGAGTATCTGGAAAAGTATGGGGCGAGTCCGGACATTTTTGCGAAGGTGTCTGTGAAAACAAGGAATCATGCCGTTCAAAATCCATACTCGTTGTTCAGCAAAACACTGACAGTCGAAGAGGTAATGAGTGCACCAGCCTTGATGCCTAATCTGACTCGCCTTATGGCCTGCCCACCAACATGTGGAGCAGCAGCAGCGATTGTATGTAGTGAGGAATTCGCGAGGAAACATGGAATTTCCAATGCCGTTGAAATTGCCGGGCAAGCGCTTACAACAGATCTGAGCGTCAGTCATGACAGTATCCTCAATCTAGTCGGTGCCGATATGACACGCCGTGCCGCAATGCAAGTGTATGAAGCAGCAGGAATCGGTCCGGAAGAAGTAGATGTGCTAGAACTGCATGACTGCTTCACACCAAATGAAGTCATCACGTATGAGGGTCTCGGCATTTGTGAAGAAGGCGGGGCAGAGAAATTTATCAATGACGGGAATAACACGTACGGTGGGAAAGTGGTTGTCAACCCATCTGGAGGCTTGATGTCAAAAGGTCATCCCATCGGGGCAACCGGTCTGGCCCAGTGTACCGAGCTCGTCTGGCAGCTGCGCGGTCAAGCACAGAAACGTCAAGTAGACAATGCAAGAGTGGCTTTGCAGCATAACTTGGGTCTGGGTGGAGCATGTGTCGTAACCATGTATCGTGTGGGATAAATACCAAATGAGAGAACAAATGAGAGGATGAATCAAAATGGCAAAAATGCTGGAAAATCAAGTAGCAATCGTTACAGGGGCTGGACGCGGAATTGGTCGGGAAACGGCACTCGTATTAGCTGAACACGGCGCACGAGTACTTGTGGCAGACCGTGATGAAGAACCGGCTGCAGAAGTAGTTGCCGAAATCAAGGATCTCGGAAGCGATGCAATCGCATTTTGCGGTAGCGTAACTGATCCTGCTTTTCCGAAGCAAGCGGTAGAAGCTACGATTTCTGCCTTTGGGCGCCTGGATATTTTGGTAAATAATGCTGGTTATTGTATTGACGGATTGATTCACAAAATGTCAGACGAAGCGTTCCAGGCGATGCTGGACATTCATTTGATCGCCCCATTCCGCTTAATTCGTGAAGCATCTCCCTACATGCGCGACGTTGCCAAGAAAGAGATCGAGCAAGGAATCGTCCATCACCGTAAGATTATCAACGTTTCCTCTGGTTCCGGTGTAAGAGGCAACATGGGCCAAGCCAACTATTCGTCAGCGAAAGCGGGCGTTATCGGATTAACCAAGGTCGTTGCAAAAGAGTGGGGTCAATTCAACATCAACAGCAATGCAGTCGCGTTTGGTTTCATCGATACTCGTCTTACTCGTCCAAAAGAAGAAGGATTAATTGTCAACGGAGAAGCAGCGGGCATTCCAGATAAAGTACGAAACATGTTAATCAACAACATTCCACAAAAACGTGTCGGAAGTGGAAGAGAAGCAGCCGAAAGTATTTTATTCCTCGCGTCGCCATTGTCCAACTATATTAATGGACAAGTGCTTGGTGTAAACGGTGGTTCTTTGACGTAAGTATCCTGTCCAAAATATTCAAAAGAGGTGAAGAAACGTGTCGAACGTGAAAGAGTTAATCGGGCTTGAGTTTGAACCTTACAGCATGGCTGTGGAAAAAGGAAAAATAAAAGAATTGGCGCTCGCTCTCGGTGATGATAACCCTATTTACTATGATTTGGAGGCTGCAAAAAAAGAAGGCTATGATGGCATTCCGATCCCGCCTACCTTTTTGCAAGTGATTGATTTGTGGGGTGGATTGGGCGCTCCAGAAAAAGTGGAGAAGCTGAAATTAAACCTTGTTCGCGTTTTACACGGACAGCAATCGTATGAATATTTGGGAGATATCGTAGCTGGGGATGTACTGTTTGTAACGAGCAAGGTGGTAGATGCAGAAACGAAGTCAGGAAGTACGGGCACCATGGATTTGATCACATCGGAAAACCAATATCGCAACCAGCGCGGCGAGTTGGTAGCCAAAACTAGAAGCACATTAGTCCACCGTCATTAATTTTTACGAATAGACAGAAAGGGGAAGTGGCGAATGTTTTATGAAGATGTAAGTGAAGGATATGAGTTCCCGGTTTTGATTAAGCAACCTATCACACGTGTTCAGCTCGTCAGGTTCGCGGGTGCATCAGGAGATTTTCATCCACTCCATCTGGTCGAAGAGGTGGCAGAGAAGGCCGGCATGAAAATACTCGCACACGGCATGTTGGTTATGGGGATGTTATCGCAAGGAGTCACTTCATGGGTTTCTCGGAAAAATATCAAAAAAATTCAAGTGCGATTCAGCAAAATGACGTTTCCAGGGGAATCCATCCAGATTGTAGGCAAAGTGCTGGAGAAAAAGGCTGACAACACAGTGGTAGGCGAAGTGCTGGCGATGAACAGCGAAGGTGAAGTAAAAGTTGCAGGCATTTTTGAAGCGACACTACCCTCAAGAAACGTCTAGATTCATCTGATTATCCTAATTGACCGGATTGAGAACCGTGAATTGGTTACCACGATAGCCTTTCATGGTTCTCAAAAACGGTCTTTCCTATATATGTTTCGCCACACCAAAATTTGATCCAGGAGGGATGCGTGGTGTCAAGCACATCTACCTCATCAAAAACAAAGCATTTTGATTTATTCAAGAGAGAACGAACCTTTCTTACTCATGAGCATGAGATGTTCCGAACTTCTTTGCAAAAGTTTCTCGAAAAAGAAGCTGTACCTCATATTGAAAAATGGGAAGAAGAGAACTACACACCACGAGAATTTTATGAAAAGCTGGGTGCCCAAGGGTTTCTTTGCCCGCAAGTAAAGCCGGAATATGGCGGTCTCGGACTCGATTTTGGATTTAATCTTGTCTTGGCGGAAGAGTTGAACCGCGTTGGAGTAGGAATGCTGGCAAGTACGAGTTCCTCGATTATCGTCCCTTATCTGGAACGATTCGGAAACGAAGAACAAAAGAAAAAGTATTTGCCAAAATGTGTAAGCGGAGAGATTACGACTTCCGTTGCGATGACAGAACCAGGTATTGGCTCAGACTTGGCCAGCATGAGCACGACAGCTATTCGCGATGGTGATCACTATATCGTGAACGGGCAGAAAACATTTATCTCGAATGGTGTCAATGCAAGTCTGTTCTTCGTAGCGGTCAAAACAGACCCAAAAGCGACTCCAGCTCGCAAAGGAATCAGTATCATCTTGGTTGATGCGGACACTCCTGGCTTTTCCCGTGGACGGAAACTGAAAAAACTGGGTCAGCATTCTACAGATACCGTTGAATTAATTTTCGAGGACGCACGAGTCCCCGTCACGAACTTACTCGGCGAAGAAGGGCAGGGCTTCTATTACTTAATGGAAAAACTCCAACAGGAGCGCCTTTTGATCGCATTGGGTGCCCTGGTCGTAGCCGAAGAGATGCTCAAGACAACCATGAGCTATGTAAAAGAGAGACATGCTTTCGGAAAGCCAATCAGCTCCTTTCAGAACACGCAGTTCGAAATTGCTGAAATGGCAACTGAATGGAAGGTGGCGCAGACCTTCCTTGATGATTTAACAGCCAAACATATGCAGGAGGAAAATATTGTTACCCAGATTTCCATGGCCAAATGGTTCATAACGGACATGGCAAGAAGGATGTCTGCCCGCTGCTTGCAGCTTCATGGTGGATACGGCTTTATGGAAGAATATCCGATCGCCCGTCGTTATCGAGATGTTGCGGTCATGCCTATATACGGCGGTACAACAGAAATTATGAAAAACATTATCGCTAAAAACCTCGGCTTGTAAGAAGGGGAGAATAAAAAACGTAAGGGCTGAGAGAGAATGAAGTTCGAGACAAACATCGGCATGTCAAAACCAGATGCCATCTATGTTCATGGCTATAACTTAGCAGAGGATTTGATCGGGAATATTACCTTAGCGGATATGGCGTTTTTAGGAGCCATGCATCGTCGTCCAACCGAAGCAGAGTCAAAAATGCTCAATGCGTGTATGGTAGCCGTTTGTGAGCATGGCTTTACGCCCAGCTCCATTTCTGCTCGTCTCACGTATTTAGGCGCACCTGAAGCTGTGCAAGCAGCAGTAGCAGCCGGTTTATTGGGAGCAGGCTCTGTCTATCTCGGAGCGATGGAAAATACAGCACAAATGCTGCAAGAAGGCTGGGAAAAATACGGCGAAGCGCAAGACATTAGCGAAGTGGCTACCCGTATTCTGGAAGAACGAAAAGCAAAAAAACTACAAGTCATGGGATTCGGACATCCGGTCCACAAGCCAGTTGATCCGCGTACGACTAAGTTATTTGCTTTAGCGCAAGAGTTGGGGTTTAGCGGCAAACACATTGCGTTAATACAAGAAATCCACCAGCAAATGAGTGAACAAAAAGGTAAGCAAATGACTTTGAATGCTGCAGGTGCAATTGGTGCCATTCTTTCTGATATGAACTTGCATTTCAGTGTGGTCAAATCATTTGCCGTTGCTGCCCGAGCGGTTGGTTTAATAGCTCATATCGTCGAAGAAATGGAAGCGGGCCGCAAAGAGAGCATGGCTCAGAAACTCTACGATCATATCGAAGAAAATACTATTTATTTGAAGGAGAACCGATCATGAACATTCTCGTGTTGATGAAACAAACGTTCGACACAGAAGAAAAGATTGTGCTTCAAAATGGCTCCATTAGTGAAGAAGGCGTAAATTTTATCATCAATCCTTACGATGAATATGCAATTGAAGAGGCAATTAAGCTACGTGATGAACACGGTGGTGAGGTAACCGTTATTACCATTGGACCTGAACGAGCAGAGAGCGCACTGCGAACAGCACTTGCGATGGGAGCAGACCAGGCAGTCATGATAGATAGTGAAGGTCTTAACCTGGATGAATACAGCTCAGCCAAAATTCTCGCAGCCGTGATAAAAGATCGAGAATTTGACCTGATTATCGGGGGAAATGTTGCGATTGATTATGGCTCAGGACAAGTTGGCCCGCGCTTGGCTGAGGAACTGAATATTCCGCAAGTCACGACGATTACCAAGCTGGAGATCGAAGGCATTCAAGCCACGATCGAACGTGATGTTGAGGGCGACAAGGAGATCATTGCCGTAACACTTCCCGTGTTGGTTACAGCACAACAAGGCTTGAATGAGCCACGGTACCCTTCCCTGCCTGGCATTATGAAAGCGAAGAAAAAACCGATCGAACGAGTAGAAGTAGGCGATTTACCTATCGAAGCCGATATAGAAGCAAGAACAGTTGTGACAGAGACGTTTTTTCCTCCTAAGAAACAAGCCGGTCGTATCTTGAACGGAACGATTCAAGAGCAGACTACGGATCTGGCCAGACTTCTTCGCAGTGAAGCGAAGGTCATTTAACAACAGAGGAGGACGAAAACTATGAAAAAAGTTCTTGTGGTAATCGAAGCGAAAGCCGGCAACCTAAGAGGTGTTTCCCTCGAAGCACTCACAGCTGCCCAACGCATTGCGGGAGGTGGGGAAATCATTGCTGTCTCCTTCGGAAGTGATGCAGCCAACTATGCGGAAATAGCTGGACGATACGGGGCAAACAAATTATACATGGTTGAAAACAAAGATTTGGATACGTATACCACGGATGCGTATTTTCAAGCTTTGCGACAGGTCATGGAAGCTGTAGAGCCTGAAGCGATTTTCATGCCGCATACAGCCATCGGAAAAGATCTTGCACCGCGCATCGCAGCCCGTTTTGGACTTGGTCTTGTATCCGATGTGACGGATGTTCAGTTGGAAGAGGGGGATGTACTATTTACACGTCCGATTTACTCTGGAAAAGCATTTGAGAAAAAGAAAGTCGTATCGGGCATCCCATTTGCAACGATACGTCCCAACAATATTCCAGCCGTAGAAACCGGCAATTCCATAGAAGTCCTGCCATTTGAAGCAGATATCAAAGACTTGCGCACCCTCGTAAAAGAGGTGGTACGAAAAACGACTGGCGGTGTAGACCTGTCAGAAGCGAAAGTCGTCATTGCAGGTGGACGCGGAGTAAAATCAGCAGAAGGTTTTGGACCGCTGCAGGAGCTGGCGGACGTCTTGGGCGGTGCGGTAGGTGCTTCACGTGGGGCATGCGATGCTGAATATTGCGATTATTCCCTGCAAATAGGCCAGACAGGAAAAGTGGTTACGCCTGATTTGTACATTGCATGCGGGATCTCAGGTGCCATTCAGCATTTGGCAGGGATGTCGAACTCGAAGATCATCGTAGCGATTAACAAAGATCCGGAAGCCCCCATATTCCAGGTAGCCGACTACGGAATTGTAGGCGATTTGTTTGAAGTCGTTCCACTGCTTACGGAAGAATTCAGGAAAGCATTTGTCAACGCATAGAAAGAGGAGACCCAACGATGAATTTTCAATTAACGGAAGAACATCAAATGATGCAAAAAATGGTTCGCGAGTTTGCACGCAATGAATGCGAGCCTACTGCTGCCGAGCGTGATGAAGAAGAGTATTTTGACATGGCAATCTGGCACAAGATGGCCGAGCTTGGCTTTTGCGGAATCCCTTGGCCGGAAGAGTACGGGGGTGCTGGTGCCGATTACTTGAGTTATGTGATCGCGGTGGAAGAACTGTCGAGGGTGGATGCATCCATAGGCGTTACCCTCTCTGCCCATACATCTTTAGCCGGGTGGCCAGTTTACAAGTTTGGCACCGAACAGCAAAAGCAAACCTATTTACGGGCCATGGCGGAAGGAAAAAGCATGGGGGCGTACTGCCTGACAGAACCGGGCTCTGGCTCCGACGCGGTCGGAATGAAAACAACGGCCGTTTTGGATGGAGACGAGTGGGTGTTGAACGGCTCCAAGATTTTTATTACCAATGGCGGCCATGCAGACATCTACATCGTTTTTGCACAGACGAATCCGGAAGCCAAGCATAAAGGCATCGCTGCGTTTATCGTGGAAAAGAGCTTCCCCGGTTTCTCCATCGGAAAGAAGGAAAAAAAACTCGGCATTCGCTCATCCTCCACGACCGAAGTGATCATGGAAGACTGTCGCGTTCCGAAGGAGAATCTGTTGGGTCAGGTGGGAGAAGGCTTCAAGATTGCGATGATGACGCTCGACGGTGGTCGCAACGGCATCGCTTCCCAAGCGTTGGGTATTGCGCAAGGCGCATTTGATAAGGCGTGTGCATATGCGAAGGAGCGTGTACAATTCGGCAAATCAATAGGCAGCTATCAAGCGATTCAATTCAAAATTGCAGATATGGCGACCAAAATCGAAGCGTCTCGCTTACTGACATACCAGGCGGCTTGGCGTGAAGACCAAGGAATTTCTTATGGGCTTCAGTCTGCCATGTCCAAACTGTTCGCTGCGGATAGCGCGATGGAAGTAACGATCGAAGCTGTACAGATTTTCGGAGGGTATGGGTACACGAGAGAATATCCCGTAGAGCGCTACTTGCGAGATGCCAAGATCACCCAAATCTATGAAGGAACGAATGAAATTCAGCGTCTCGTTATCAGTGGATACTTGCTCAAAGAATAGCGAAAAAGGAAGATGCTTATGCGTTTTGCAGGGAAAGTAGCGATTGTTACCGGTTCAGGCAAAGGGATTGGCAAGGCAATTGTGCAAAAGCTGGTTCAAGAAGGAGCCCTCGTGACCGTAACGGATGTGAATCAGCAAACATGCGAAGAAACTGCCATGGAAATCAACAAAAGCGGTGGTCGTGCATTCGCTGTGCAGGCAGATGTATCAAAGGCGGAGGATACGCGAAGAATCGTCGAAAAGACCATAGAGAACTTTGGGAGAATTGACATTCTCGTCAACAACGCAGGACTTGTAAAAGATGCGCGGATCAACGACATGGAAGAGGCCGATTGGGATCTAGTCGTCGACGTTTGCCTGAAAGGGGCATTTCTTTGTTGCAAATATGCTTCGCCCTATATGATTGAGCAAGGTTACGGAAAAATCGTCAATATTGCCTCCAGAGCTCATCTCGGAAACCCGGGGCAGGCGAACTACTCTTCGGCAAAGGCTGGCATTGTTGGTCTTACACGCGCCCTCGCCAAGGAATTAGGGAGAAACAACATTACGGTCAATGCAGTCGCACCTGGCATGATCGAGACGGACGCAATTAAAAACCATCCGAAGTATGAAAAAATCAAAGAACTTCAAAAAAGAGATACCCCTATTCAACGGATAGGTTTTCCGGAGGATGTGGCGAATGCGGTTTTGTTTTTTGCATCCGATGAATCATCCTATATCTCGGGTGACATTCTGCACGTCTCCGGTGGGAGATTTGGTTGAGATTGATAGCTGCTGAGGTGATCATGTTTGACGAAGGAGACCTTATATTTTGAAGACTTTGAAGTAGGTGAAAGCTTTTTATCACCTGCCCGAACCATTACCGAAACGGATGTTGTGAATTTTGCGGGATTATCTGGTGACTACAATGCGCTTCATGTAGATGATGATTATGCCAAGAACTCCATTTTTGGTGAACGGATAGCGCATGGCCTCCTTGGGTTAACTGTTTCCTCTGGCTTATTTACGAGGACCGATCTGAATAGGCGCATGTCTACCACCCTGATAGCCTTATTGGGTATTAACTCCTGGAGATTCCTACGACCTCTCAAGTTCGGCGATACCATCCATCTAGATATAGAAATCATAGGAAAAGAAGAAACCAGCAAACCAGACCGGGGAATCGTTTACTTTAAGAGAAAAGTGGTGAACCAAAGAGGGGAGCTTGTACAAGAAGGAACTACACCGATGATGATTTTAAGAGAGAAAGCAAGACGGCCATAGAGGAGGAACGTAACATGTCTCTCGTTTTATCAGATGAGCAAACGATGATTAGGGATACCCTAAGAAGATTCTTGGATCGGGAAATTCATCCCATGGTCGATGATTACGAGAAATCAGGAAAAGCCGTAACGAAGGACATCGTCAAAAAACTGGTCCCGTTTGGGTTTCTAGGTGGATTGCTTCCTGAAGAGGCAGGGGGTCACGGGCTAGATTATACTACCTACTTTACGATGATCGAAGAGTTATCCAGAGTCTGGCCTTCCTTGCGTGCGACAGTCGGGCTCTCGAATTCGGTCTTGACTCATATCTATGAATACGGATCAGAAGAGCAACGAAGAAAATTTTTACAACCGTTAATGGCGGCGGAAAAATTCGGGTTCTTCGCGCTTACAGAACCGAATGTCGGCTCGGACACATCCAGCATTCAAACGCGGGCAGAGCTTCGGGGTGACAAGTGGATCATCAACGGCTCCAAAATGTTTATAACGAATGGTCTTGAAGGCGAAATCGGAATCGTCATTGCGCAAACCGATAAAACCAAAGGGATTGACGGCATTGCCGCGTTTATTGTGGAGAAGGGCGTCTCTCATTATCAAACAAAACCAATTGAGAAGATGGGAACGGTCAGTTGTCCGTTTGCTGAATTGATCTTTGAAGATTGCGAGATTCCCGCAGAGAATTTGCTAGGAAAAGTGGGAGATGGATTAAGGCAGGGGCTCAAATTTCTCAATAGCGCACGAGCCATGGTCGCCTTTATTTCTACTGGCATCGCCCAAGCGTGCATCGACTCTTCGGTAAAGTACGCCAAAGAACGGGTTCAATTTGGTAAGCCAATCGGAGGGTTCCAACTCATTCAAGCAAAAATCAGCGAAATGGTTACGCTGACGAATGCCATGCGTTTATTAGGCCTTCAAGCCAGCCACTTGCTGGATCAGGGGAAGCCCTGCAAAGTGGAATGCTCCATGGCCAAATACTTCGCGACAGAACAGGTCTTGAAAGTGGCAGAAGAAGCCCTACAAATTCACGGCGGCTATGGGTATACCAAAGAATTCCCGGTTGAACGGTATTACCGCGATATTCGTTACTTTACCATTGCAGAAGGCACGAATGAGATTCAAAAACTGATTATTGGGCGAGAAATTTTGGGGATATCAGCTTTTTCATGAATGAAACAGGGAAAGAGCCGACAGATCAAATTGTCGGCTTATTTCTTTAGGAGATAATCCCTTTTCGGTAGAGCTCTCCAACCGCATGCGACCGATTATTGGCTCCCAGCTTTTGAATGGCTGATTTGACGTACTGTTTTACAGTCAACTCACTGATCTCCATGGAATCAGCCATTTCCTTTGTACTTTCACCCCATGCGATTCTCTTCATCACTTCTAATTCTCTTTTGCTTAGCTGAGAAGAATTTTCTGTAGCTGGAAAGTCTTCAATGAACTTTCCCACGAGCTTGCCATACAGAGTAGTAGCCGCAAGGAATTCATCATCAAACGTTACACTGCTATGAAATTGTTTTGAGCAGATAAATCCTATGACAACAGCACCGTAGCAAATGGGGACGACTAAAACTCCATTCTCATTTGATGAATGTGCGTATTTGCTGCTGGTTTGCTTAAAAAATTCCACCCCAGAACAGTATTTCGCCTTTTTTTCACGAATGGTTTTTTGGACGATATCAAACGCTCGAATATCATCTCGGCGTTCTCGTATATGACCTAACCCTTTGGAGGAGAGTGAAATGATCCCTTCTGCAAAATAGCCAATGGGAGAGTATCTATATAAATAAGCATCATTGACGGGAAAAAGCTCCATATAGAGTTCAATTATCTTAAATAGCTTTTCTTCATGACTGGATATGGCATCGAGTTTTCGAACATGTTCTTCTATCGTATAGATTGCAGTCACTTTGTCATCTCCTTTTGGGGGAATCTACACACGACAAAATGGGAATATTCTTATTATACAGAAAAAAGTAAGCTTTCGATAGGTCTATTAAGGGAAGGATGGATGTTTTGTGGCGAAGTTAGACCCAACAGCGAAAATGTATGTGGAAAGGATTCATCAATTGCCTGCCCTTCACAAAATGGAACCGCAGGCCGTGAGAGATTTATATGCACAAATGCCTCCAGTAGAGATGGAGCTTGCACCGCTCGCAACCATAGAGGAAAGGCTGATTCCAGTTGGACAGGATGCGCGTATAAAGATCAGAATCTATACGCCTGAAGGCCAAGGTCCATTTCCTCTCTTTGTTTACTATCACGGTGGCGGCTGGGTAATTGGTGACCTTGAAACAGTAGATGCGAGCTGCCGAATGCTCGCGAATCAAACGGGAAGAATCGTTGTATCTGTCGATTATCGGCTAGCTCCCGAGCACAAATTCCCAGTTCCGTTAGCAGACTCCTATTCAGCATTAAAGTGGGTCAGTGAAAATGCTACTGCTATAAATGGAAACGCTTCCAAATTGGTCGTAGGCGGTGACAGTGCCGGAGGAAATCTTTCAGCGGTCGTCTCACAGCTCGCCAAAGAACAGGGAGGACCGGCGATTGCGGCTCAGGTTCTTGTATACCCGTGTACGGACATGCGCTTTGACTCTGCGTCGTATATGGATTTTCAAGAGGGCTTTGGACTTAATCGAGACCTCATGATTTGGTTTTCCAACCATTATATCAATCATGCGTACGACAAAGGCAATCCATACGTATCTCCATTAGTAGCGAATGATTTGAGTAATCTCCCTCCAGCTATGGTGATCACTGCTGAATTTGATGTTTTGCGTGATGAAGGGATCGCCTATGCCGAACGCTTGAAGAAAGCAGGCGTTATGGTCGAGACGTATTGCGAGCAAGGCTTGGTACACGGCTATTTCACGAATATGGCAGTATTTCCTGAACATATCAAAGAAACGATTAGTAGAATCGGGAATTTTCTCATGAAGATTGACCAGACGGTAACCAGCTGAGCACCATTCATCAAAAAAAAGAATCGGCAGCTTCCTTCAAGGGGATAGCTTAATGATCATCTACTATCTCCTTTTGAGGGAATGCGTACATACCGAATCAGGAATATTCAGATAAATAAGAAAAATGTAAGCTGTAACTAGTTCTTTCTACAGTCTGATTTCATTGGGAGGGTAAGAAAACAATGGCGTCTACTCAACAGAAATCCCAGACGATACAGCCTAACGATTTCGACGCAGTTGTCATCGGTGCAGGGTTCTCAGGCTTATACATGCTGCACCGTTTGCGGGAGGCCGGCTTTTCCACACGAGTGTATGAGGCGGCTCCGGATGTGGGGGGCATATGGTTTGCCAATCGCTATCCAGGGGCTCGTTGTGACTCCGAAAGCATCATTTATAATTACATGTTTTCTGAGGAGCTGTATCAGGAATGGACTTGGTCCTCCAGATACCCGGAACAGAAGGAAATCTTGAGTTATCTTCAATATGTAGCAGATAAGTTTGAATTACGACGTGACATCCAGTTCAACACGCGTATTATGGCTGCCCATTATGACGAGCAAACGAACAGGTGGAAGCTTCAAACAGAAGATGGCACCCGTATAACGGCGAAGTACTTCATTACCGGAGTCGGAAACCTCTCCAGCTCCAACATCCCCAAGTTTACAGGCTTGGACAGCTTTGAAGGTGCGTGGTACCATACCGGACACTGGCCGCATGAAAAGGTAGAGTTCAAGGGGAAGCGAGTCGGTGTGATCGGGACAGGCTCAAGTGGTATCCAGTCGATTCCAGTCATTGCCGAGGAAGCAGATCACTTATTCGTCTTCCAGCGGACTCCCGGGTACAGTACACCGGCGAAAAACCATCCCTATGACCCGGAGTTCATTCGGCAAACAAAAGCAAACTACAGCGAAATTAAGCGGCAAACTCGTGAATCTACTGCCGGCTATCTCCACAAGCTGATGAACGATCGGTCTGCGCTGGAAGATGATCCGGATGTACGCCAACGCGAATACCAAAAGACCTGGGATCGGGGTGGTTTTGGATTCGGTCGTACATACAATGACTTACTGCTTAACCCATCTTCCAACGAAACGGCAGCTGAGTTCATCCGCTCTAAAATAAGCGAAACCGTGAGAGACCCCAAGGTGGCTGAGCTCCTGAAACCAACGTACTATTACGCTGCGAAAAGGCCCGTATTGGACACGAATTACTACGAGACGTATAACCGGGAAAATGTCACCTTAGTTGACGTAAAAAGTGCGCCAATAGCCGAGATTACGCCGAGGGGACTCAAAACCACGGAAGCCGAATACGAGCTGGATATCATCGTTTTTGCAACCGGTTACGATGGGATGACTGGCCCGCTGTTTAAGATTGATATTCGTGGTAGAGATGGAATTTCATTGAAGGAAAAATGGGCAGGGGGACCAGAAACAAGGACATACCTCGGACTCACCAACGCAGGTTTTCCCAACATGTTTATGATCACCGGACCCGAGAGCCCTTCTGCACTGTCCAATCTGCCTGTGTCGATTGAGCAGCATGTGGAATGGATCGGAGATTGTCTCGAGTATCTTCGGGAGCATGGGATTGAAACCATCGAGGCGAAAGCAGAGGCAGAAGAGGCTTGGAGCAAGCATTGCAGAGAGGTAGCTGAATCTACACTCTTTACGAAAACAGATTCCTGGTACAATGGCGCGAATATCGAAGGAAAACCTCGGGGCTTCCTTATTTATGTCGGTGGTGTGGGCCATTACCGGAAAATATGTGACGAGGTAGCCGCGAAAGGCTACGAGGGATTTACTCTCCTATCGTTGTCCTCTCGAGAAACGATTTCCTGATCGACTTTACCATTTCATAAAGGAATAGGGGATGAGCAAAGCATGTCCAAAACTCTCGGTGCACCTAACCAAAACGTGATAACGTTCCTATTTGACACAAAGAAAATGTTCATCAATGGGGAATGGGTTCCCTCTGTATCCGGTAAAATCTATGAATCTTTGAATCCAGCAACAGGTGAAGTCATCGCTAAAATCTATGAAGGTGACAAAGAAGATGTCGATCTGGCAGTTCGTGCAGCAAGAGCCGCATATATAGGCACCTGGTCAGCCACTTCGCCTGCTGATCGATCAAAGCTCCTCCATAAGCTGGCAGATTTATTAGAATCACATTCGGAAGATTTCGCCTATTTAGAAACCCTCGATGGCGGTAACAGCATTAATCTTACTCGCCATGGCTTTGTACCAGGAGCCGTCGCTCATTTACGCTATTATGCCGGCTGGGCGACAAAATTAACAGGCCAGACGATACCACTTACATCAGGCGGGAACTTCCATGCCTATACCCAAAGGGAGCCCTTGGGCGTATGCGGGCAAATCACACCTTGGAATTATCCTTTGCTAGGGACTGTCTGGAAATTGGCGGCACCACTAGCGGCAGGGAATACTGTGATCTTGAAGCCTTCGCAGCAAACCTCCCTTACTACATTGCTATTAGGTGAGCTTATACAAGAAGCCGGTTTCCCTAACGGCGTGGTGAATATCGTGACAGGATCAGGTAGGAGCATTGGAGAAGCGATCACGAGTCATCCGGGCATCGACAAGATCGGATTCACAGGCTCTACCGAAGTGGGCAAAGGCATCATGAAAAAATCCGCCGACACCTTGAAAAAGATCACCTTGGAACTAGGCGGAAAATCACCAAACATTATTTTTGCCGATGCCGATTTGGACAAAGCGATACAAGGTGCATTCATGGGGATGTTTACGAACCAAGGCCAAATATGCGTGGCAGGCACACGACTCTATGTAGAAAAGCAAGTGTTCAAGCAAGTCACGGATCGATTGGTAGAAATGGCACAAAAGATGAAAGTCGGCAACCCTTTAGATCCTACAACACAAATGGGGCCGCTCATTTCCAAAGAGCACCTGCAAACAGTGAAAAAATATATCGAAATAGCGAGGCAAGAAGGCGCCACCGTATTAACAGGCGGCAACATTCTACAGGATGACAACCTGGCAGGCGGTAATTACCTGGAGCCTACGATACTTACGGATCTCGAGGAATATTGCACGGCTGTTAAAGAGGAGATATTTGGCCCGGTATTGTGCGTCATGCCGTTTGAACATATAGAAGAGGTCATTGAAAGAGCCAATTTAACGGAATATGGTTTAGCTGCTGGTGTATGGACGCAAAGCCTGACGACAGCACATAAAGTCATCAATGCTTTAGAAGCAGGGACTGTCTGGGTAAATACGTACCTCAAGTCAGACAATGGTCTTCCTTTCGGAGGCTTTAAGCAAAGCGGGATTGGCGCTGAAATGGGTTATCAAGGAATTGAAGCCTACACGAAAACGAAAAGCGTCTTGATTAACCTGAATTAATCGAATCATGACACAGAACAGGGGGCAGGAATTATGAAAGCACTGGTATTGGTAGATAAGCAGAAATGTGAGGTTCAGAATGTTCAAGATCCCACTCCTGATAAAGACGGTATTGTGATCAAAATCATGGCAAATGGAGTATGTCGCAGTGACTGGCATTTATGGCTGCATGGACAACCCGCTAACCGTATCCTCGGGCATGAATTCTGCGGTGTCGTAGAGGAAGTGGGCAAGGACGTGGCTCATTTTAAAAAGGGCGATCGGGTGGTTGTCCCCTTCATCGGAAGTGACGGTACATGCCCTTACTGCCTTAGTGGCAAATCAAATCTGTGTGACTCCCGTACCCACCCTGGAGCGACCTATGATGGTGGCTACGCAGAATATGTTGCCATTCCAAAAGGCGATCGAAATGTCATACACCTGCCGGAAGAAATTCCTTTTCTCGATGCATCAGCCTTGGGATGTCGCTTCATGACAGCTTTCCATGGGTTGGTCGATCGAGCGCAAGTGCTGCCGGGAGAATGGGTAGCGATTTATGGATGTGGTGGTCTTGGTCTTTCTTTGATCAACATTGCTTCGGCAATGGGGGCAAATGTAATCGGGGTAGACATTCTTGATACGAATCTGGAATTAGCCAAGCAGATGGGAGCAGCCTATACCATTAACAGCCGGAATACGAACCCCGTTGAAGCCATCATGGAAATCACAAATGGCGGGGCAGATGTGTCCGTGGATGCACTTGGACATTCCGAAACTTGCGTGAACTCGATCCTGAGCCTGAAAAAGGACGGGCGTCATCTGCAAGGCGGTCTTGTTACACATGATGGCGGGAAAGTTACCCTCCCAGTCACTGAGATGCTCAAGAAAGAGATTCGCTTTATCTCTACGTTTGGCATGCCGATTCATGGTTATTCATCCTTGCTGTCCTTCGTTTTACAGGGTAAGCTGGCTCCCGGAAAGATGGTGAACCGTGAAGTATCCCTGTCAGAAGTAAATGACCTCTTCGAAGGAATGAGCAATAACACGTTAACGGGAACGTATGTTGTGACAAAATTCGAATAAGAGAAGCCAATCCTAACAGAGACAATTGCAAAGCAGGAGGGAGAGCCTGTCGGATGGTACGACAGACTCTTTTTTCTTATCGGAGGGAGTGTTATCCATGCTTAGTATTTTGAATTTCCTCGCATTTTTGGCGATAACGGCCTATGCGGTTTATTTGGCAGTATACTTGGTAAGGAGCAGAGTTATTTTCATCAAGCTGGGCAAGAAATCGCAGCTTCAACCAGATACCCGCCAACGAATCAACGAGTTTATTGTCCAGGTATTCGGACAAAAGAAGCTGTTTAAGGACATAAAAAGCGGGATCATGCACTTCGTTATGTTCTACGGATTCATCATCCTTCAATTTGGGGCAATTGAGCTCATCTTAAAAGGGTTTTTCCATGACTTTGCGTATCCAATCGGTGCTCTCCACAAGTATTTCAGTCTCTCACAGGAGATTACGACCTTTCTCGTATTACTCGCAACGCTCTACGCCTTTTACCGTCGTTACATTGAAAAGTTAAAGCGCTTGAAGCGTGGCCTAAAATCAGGTCTCGTCCTTATTTTTCTCTCCACGTTGATGACATCGATTTTGTTCAGCCTTGCTTTTGAGCATCTGTATATGGGGCGAACAGGAGATATGTATTCACCTATATCTGCTCTCGTTGCGGGATGGTTTTCGGGAATGAGTCCAGAAACAGCAGGGGTTTTGTTCTATTTCTTCTGGTGGATTCATCTGATTGTTTTGCTGATGTTTATGGTGTACGTTCCACAATCCAAGCACGCGCATTTGCTGTTCGCCCCTATCAATGTATTTCTTCGGGATACAAAGCCAGTAGGCAAATTGACGACCATCAATTTCGAGGATGAAACACAGGAAACATACGGGGTCGGCAAAATTGAGGATTTTCGCCAGAATCAATTGATTGACTTGTACGCCTGTGTGGAATGCGGCAGATGTACGAATATGTGTCCGGCTTCGGGTACGGGCAAAACATTGTCGCCAATGGACTTGATCGTCAAAATGCGCGATCATTTAACAGAAAAAGGCACGTCGCTTACTTCAAAGTCACCATGGGTTCCCTCGCTTTTGAATGCCTCTTCTGCGAATTCGGAGGTGGCAGCCACCAGTGCAGTAGTCAATCTGGTAGGAGATGTCATCACTGAAGAAGAACTATGGGCTTGTACGACCTGCCGCAACTGTGAGGATCAATGCCCGGTCGCGAATGAGCATGTGGAGAAAATCGTGGATATGCGCCGTTATCTTGTCCTGACAGAAGGCTCTATGCCGCATGAAGCTACACGTTACTTCCAAAACGTAGAGCGACAGAGCAATCCATGGGGAATCAATCGCAAGGAACGTATCAAGTGGCGTGAGGGAAGAGAGGATATCGTTGTTCCGACAGTAAAGGAAGTAGAGGAATTTGAATACTTATTTTTCGTCGGTTCAATGGGTTCATTCGATCTCCGCAGTCAAAAAATCGCCCAGGCATTTGCAAAAATCATGAACACGGCAGGTGTGAGCTTTGCCATTTTGGGCAATGAGGAACGCAATTCTGGTGATACCGCTCGGCGCATGGGAAATGAATTTTTGTTCCAGCAGCTTTGTCAGGAAAATATCGCTCAGTTCCAGGAGTATCAGGTGAAAAAAATCGTGACGATCTGTCCGCATACGTACAATACGTTCAAGCATGAGTATCCGGAATTTGGATTGGAAGCGGAAGTCTACCATCACACCGAGGTCATTTGGGAGCTCATCCAGCAAGGTCGAATCCAGCCATCGAAGGAAGTGACTGAAAGCATCGCCTATCATGATTCCTGCTACATAGGGCGTTATAACAACATTTATGATCTGCCGCGTCAGATACTCAAAAAGATCCCGGGTGTGCAGGTTTTGGAGATGGGACGAAACAAGGAAGACGCGATGTGCTGTGGGGCAGGCGGGGGCATGATGTGGATGGAGGAAACGCAAGGTAAACGCGTGAATATCGCGCGAACAGAGCAAGCTCTCGTCCTTAAGCCTACTACGATTGGCAGCAATTGTCCGTATTGCTTAACCATGATGAGCGATGGCGTAAAAGCCAAAGAAGCAGAAGACCTCGTCAAAACTTTGGACATTGCTGAAATTGTGGAGAAGGCGATATAAACAGAGGATAACGACATGCGAGTATGAAATATTCGTAGAAAATAATGTTCTAAACTGAACGGGAGTAATTGAAACAGCGGCGAACCAGGACCTGAAAATAAAGTTTTAGGCTCGCTGCTATTTTTATTATGCTAACGATCGTCATGGTAATAAACGCTGTAGCACACAGAAAAATATTCCAACATCCAGGAGCATCCCCTTTCATATATCCAATCGAGAATATACAATCTAAATTGGGAGGGGTGAAAAATGGATACTCTTATAATTACACCTATGAAAGGTATTGGCAAAATACTGCTTGGTATGACTAAAACCGAAGTAGATGAGTGCCTGCAATATTACACGGATAAATACGAAATAACCTATGAGAAAAATCCACTATGTTTTCATGCGAAGGGTGCTATTCAATCCTGTTTTCAATTTGAATATGACTCTGATGGTAAGGTATACTTCATTCAAATAGCATCTTCTCTTAAGAATGAACTTAACTGCGTATTTCAGGATTGGGATGTATTTAACACAAAAGCGGAGGAATTGGTAGAAAAAATTGATAAGGTATCGACCTATGACCGCAATCACCGTGAGCTTGGTTGGACGTATTATTATCCCGGGTTGGGACTTTCGTTTTGGAGACCAAACATACTTAAGGAATCTGACATGCAAGAAGATTGGTTCAAGGAACTAGAACCATCCATTCAAGAGGATGAAAAAAGGAATTTATACTTTGAATGTGTAAGTATCCAGTGTATTAAGTAGACAAATAAAGTAAAAGGTTTATAAAAAGGCCACAGACAAAAGACCTGTAATTATATCATAGGCTGCCGCTTTGATATTTAGTTATTTTGCCTGTTAACGTATTGCCCCATCGTCAGTCTAAAACAATATTTTCATAATCTAAGTCTTTATTTACTTTAAACATGAAAATTGCATATAAACGCAAAGGTTTCATGAAACGTATTTTTTGAAATTTCCGACTACAATATTTGTCCGCCTGTTTGTACCAATGAAAGGAGCGTGCCAGTAATGGGCAGAGTACTGGTAGAATACGAACAAGAATTACATCACACAGAGAAAACCATCGACTCCAAATACGTTCAACAACATCTCGCAAATGAGCGTACTTATCTTGCCTGGATTCGAACAAGCCTCGCAATTGTCGGATTGGGATTTTTGGCATACGGCGTATTATTCCAATCGACTTCCAAATTCGTTCAGGTTGTAACGGATATCATTGGAATCGGGTCTGTTTTATTTGGAGGCTCCATTATTGCATTTGCCACTCTGGATTATGTCAGGAAGCGAAAAGGGATCAATAATGAAACATTTCGTTCTCCCGTCTCGGGTATCTATCTAGTCTCTACCAGTTTGATTTTTATTACCATGGTTCTCATGGTTTTAGTAAGCATCATATTGTTAACACCGAATTAAAACGTCGATGGGTATTCCGGCGTTTTTTTGTTTTTTCACCTGACCAATGTGCGCCAATCTGCATGAAAAGGGTATAATAAACTGGCAAAATGTATCAGGGGTACGTTACTTTCTTTCAAATACACCAATCAATAAAAGGAGATAAAATGACAGACAAAAAAACAACGATCGAACCGGGATGGAACTTCGACAACAGCTATACAACGCTGCCGAAATCATTTTATTCCAGACTGAGCCCACCTCCAGTGCGTTCACCGAAGCTCGCTATTCTTAACGAGTCATTGGCAAAGTCACTGGGGCTGAATGCCGAAGCCCTTCAAAGCGACGATGCCGTAGCCATGCTCGCGGGAAACGTGACACCAGAAGGCGCAATGCCCCTCGCCCAAGCATATGCCGGTCATCAATTCGGTCACTTTACCATGCTGGGGGACGGTCGGGCTCTCCTGCTTGGTGAGCAAATTACACCCACTGGCGAGCGTTTTGATATTCAATTGAAGGGCTCTGGAAGAACACCTTATTCACGCGGCGGCGATGGTAGAGCAGCGCTTGGCCCGATGCTGCGCGAATACATCATTAGTGAAGCCATGCATGGGCTCGGTATTCCTACTACGCGCAGCCTTGCAGTAGTAACAACCGGCGAATCTATCTATCGCGAATCCGCGTTGCCTGGTGCCATTTTGACACGTGTTGCAGCCAGTCATATCCGAGTAGGCACGTTCCAATTTGCGGCAAGATTTTGCTCCATAGAGGATCTCCGCGGGTTAGCTGATTACACGTTGCAAAGACATTTTCCGGAGATCGAACCAGATGATAATCGCTACCTCCAGCTACTGAAGGGAGCTATCAAGCGGCAAGCTGCGCTGATTGCCAAGTGGCAGCTCGTTGGCTTCATCCACGGGGTCATGAACACCGACAACATGGCAATCAGCGGCGAAACCATTGATTACGGTCCGTGCGCTTTCATGGACACGTACGATCCTGCAACTGTATTTAGCTCTATTGACGTTCAGGGACGCTATGCTTACGGAAATCAGCCGTACATTGCCGTGTGGAATTTATCTCGTTTTGCGGAAACCTTATTGCCGTTGCTTCATGACAACGAAGCGCAGGCTGTGAAAATAGCCGAAGATGCCCTTGCCGAATTTAGCAAGCTGTATCACAGCAATTGGCTCACAGGAATGCGGGCAAAGCTCGGTATGTTTAACGAAGAGGAGCAAGACGAAGCGTTGATAGAAGGTCTACTGGGCATGATGAAGGAGCACCGTGCAGACTACACGAATACATTCCGTGCGCTCTCGATCAATCAACCAGAAGATACCGTCCTGTTTGGCACGAGCGAATTCACGGAATGGCATGAGCAGTGGAAAGCACGACTAGCGAGACAGCCAGAAGACATCTCTGCGGTACAACAGTTAATGAAAGAGAGTAATCCGGCAGTCATTCCTCGCAACCATCGTGTAGAGGAAGCATTGGAAGCTGCATGGAAAGAGGGCGACTACTCTGTGCTCGAACGGTTACTCGCTGCCCTTTCTGATCCATATGCTTACACTCCCGAGCAGGCAGAATACACGACAATACCCGAGAAATCAGCACGTCCGTACCAAACGTTTTGC
This sequence comes from Brevibacillus jepli, assembly GCF_047229145.1. Classification (NCBI taxonomy): domain Bacteria; kingdom Bacillati; phylum Bacillota; class Bacilli; order Caryophanales; family Paenibacillaceae; genus Brevibacillus; species Brevibacillus jepli. Next base: position 160,545 of record NZ_JBFEFW010000002.1, on the reverse strand, counting down.
GGTACGTAATAGCACGCAATATGAGTCCAACGATCTTTCACACGTTGGACTCTTTTTTCATACGTCCGGTACTGGCATTGATAGCAATCCTTCATCAAAAATGATAGTATAGCAGGTAAAATCGCAAGGGGATATCAAACATGCCAAAGACCATCTTGATCGTAGAAGATGAACCTATATTGCGAGAGATCATGAAGGATTATTTCGTAAACGAAGGGTATGAAGTGTTAGAAGCCTCAAATGGGAATGAAGCGCTATCGACATTTCAATCAAGTGAAGTACACTTAATCATATTGGACATTATGCTGCCAGAATTGGACGGATGGTCTGTTTGCCAACGCATTCGCAAGTCATCCAACGTTCCCATCATCATGCTTACAGCTCGTGTCGATGAGGATGATACGATCTTCGGATTTGAGCTAGGGGCAGATGACTATGTAACCAAGCCTTATAGCCCTCCCATTTTATTGGCACGCGCAAAACGGCTTTTGGAAAGTCGCCATATTTCCGGACTGGCTGATGAGGGATTATCGAGCAGCGGCATTACGATCCATTTTTCGTCCCGAACGGTTACAGTAGATGGGGTTAAGACAGATTTGACACACACCGAATTTGAAATATTAGCTTACTTCATGAGGAATAAAGGGATGATCATTACAAGGGAGCAATTAATCACCAAAATATGGGGATATGATTTCGCTGGTGATGATCGTACGGTGAACAGTCACATCCGTAATCTACGCTCGAAACTAGGGGAAAAATCAAAGCATATTACAACAGTCGTACGCTCAGGTTATAAATTCGAGGAACAAGTATGAAGAGTAGCATTGTTTTCAAGCTGTTTATCTGGACTTCGATTTTATGCTTGGCTATTCTTGCAACCATTTATGTAGGGCAGACCGTTTTCTTCAAACAATTTTACATCAACAAAAAAGTGGCGGATGTCCAAGAGAGCCTGAAAACATTTGAAGAAGAGTATGCAAGAAGCAGTGGAGATCCGCAAGCGGTCCAGAAGCTGGAGCAAGACTATTATCGCCAGCACAATACATGGGTTACCACGCTGGATCATCTGGGGAATATCAACTACGCCGACGATGTTTCTATAGAAGTCAAGCTATTGCCTGAAAAGAACAGCCCCTTTTCCAAGCAGACATTGATCATTCCGCTATACGGCTTGATGAATATAGGGGAGATCCGTGAGGGAAGCTTTCTTCGTCCTGGAGCAATGGTTACCATTCAAGGAATCAGGAAAGATAGCGGAGTTGTTCCGTATCGACTGGGAATTGAGTGGGGCAAGGTAAGTTTTGAAAATAATCAAATCGCCAAAAAAGAACACGAGATCATTCCAAAATTTCAAGATCAGGAAAAATCATGGAATGCTTTCCCATCCATCTACCTCCATGGAACCATTACCAAGACCCATCTTCCTGTGAAGGGCGAAACACCCCGGCTGCTCTATACCAACCTTGTCTTTATGGATCGGATCAAAGAGTTTCAAGCAAACCTTTTACTCAGTCCTGACAAGTTGAAGGTGAACAACCCCTGGACGTACCTTATAGAAGAAAATGATATCAAGTACCAACTGTTCGTCCACCCCATCCAGAATAAGAAAGGGGAGCCAGCCTATATTTTTGCCATGACATCGCTACAACCGGTCGATGAAGCCATCAGCATGATCAAAGAATACTATGTGTACCTCCTTTTATTTGTGGTGCTCCTCATTTTGTTGAGTTCGTTCTACTATTCGAAGCAGATTGCGAGACCTTTGTTGCGCATTAATCATACAACGAAAAAGATTGCCAGCCTGGATTTCTCAGAGAAAATTCCCGTTGCATCTAAAGATGAGATCGGGGACTTATCGCACAATATTAATATGCTCTCTGCACGGCTGCACTCCTACATTGAACAGCTGCAGCAAGATATTGAGAAAGAGAAGCAATTGGAGAATACAAGAAAGGAGTTCATCTCTGGCGTATCGCATGAGTTGAAGACTCCACTCAGTGTCATCCAAAGCTGTCTGTCGATTCTAAAAGACGGCGTAGCGAGCCATAAGAAGGATTACTATTTCGAAGCGATGGAAAATGAAGTGAAAAAGATGGACATGCTCATTGTAGATATGCTGGATCTGGCGAAATACGAGTCCGGGACGTACAAAATGAAGATGGAGTCGTTTCCAATAGATGATGTGATTCAGCTGATTTGTGAGAAATTACGGCCAGAATTGGAGAGCAAGGAGTTGCATCTGCATACCGAGCTTATTCCGGTCAATGTAGTAGCCAACCAGCTGCGAATCGAGCAAGTACTCGTCAATTTCCTGACAAACGCTATTCGCTACACGCCTGAGCGAGAAAGCATCATCATTTCGAGCAGGGAAGAGAAGGATTCCATAAAAGTTTGTATCGAAAATAAAGGAGCCCATATACAGGAAGAACAACTCAAGAAAATATGGGACCGATTTTATCGAGGAGAGTCTTCCCGCCATCGCTCTACAGGAGGAACCGGGCTAGGTCTGGCCATCTCGAAAAAGATATTAGAGATGCATGGCGTACCTTATGGCGTTTACAATACGCAAGATGGCGTTATGTTTTACTTCTATTTGAACAAGGAAACATAAGAGATTGCCCAAGCACAGAACTCGCTTCTGTGCTTTTTTTATTTTTTCTCCGGTTCTACGTATTCTTTAATTCAATTCGATTTGCTCTGCACTTTATCTTTATCTCTCTCTAGTATTCTCTCCTTAAAGCAAGAAGAAAGGAGGGAACATCATCAGCGTGGACAAGAGATTTGCCTTCTTGGTATTGCTGGTAACTTGCGTTGTCATTTTTGGTTTTTTCTACAATAACCCTGACAACAGCAATGCTCGCAATGTCCATTCGCCAGTCTACAAGATTGTCATTGATCCGGGACACGGCGGCAAAGATCATGGTGCGGAGGGAGCTAGTGGGCAGGTCGAGAAGGATTTTACTTTGCAGCTAGCACGCAAGGTGAAGGAGCTATCCGAGCAAGATTCTCGCATGCAGGTGTATTTGACGAGAAGTGATGATACCTTTTTATCCTCGAAGGAACGAGAAAGACCACAATTTGCGAATCAATTGGGTGCAGATTTGTTTATCTCTATCCATGGAAATACCTATACGGACCCCAATGTTTCGGGCACGGAGACGTATTATTATCGCTCCGAATCACTTCCGCTTGCACAGCGTATTCAGAAACATGTGACGGAAGCGACGGGCTTTCTGGATCGGGGAGTGAAAAAGGAAGAGTTTTTCGTGGTAAAGGATACGCAAATGCCGGCGGTGCTTCTGGAAGTTGGCTATTTAACAAATCCAGCGGAAGAGCAAAAACTGTTGGAAGAAGATTTTCAATATCGCATTGCCTCTTCGATTATAGAGGGAATACAAGACTATCTGCGAGCAACTGAGAACACATAAAAGGGAGACGAACATGAGAAAAAAAGCTTTTGTAACGATACTGGCGGGATTTATTGCATTATCAATGGCTGCGTGTGGAAATCAAGTAACGCCATCAGCAAAACAAGGCAGTAGTTCCACCTCGCCTGCTGCTGAGGCTTCCTATAAAACAAGGTTTCAATCAACCGTTTTTGTAGGGGATTCGATTACGGAAGGGCTGTCCTTCCACGATGTTTTGGATAAAGCCAATGTGAGTGCTGGTGCAGGCGCCACAGCCGAATTCGCTTTGGAAAATGTCGATGATGTAGTACAAAGAAACCCGAAGCACATCATTATTCAATTGGGATCAACTGACATTCTGTGGCCAACGGACGATCCCTTGGCACACTCGTACAAGCATTATGCGAAATTGATTGACAACTTCAAAGAAAAACTGCCTGAAACAAAAATCACGATATTATCGGTGACACCGGTTACGGCTGAGGCAGAGAAAAAAGAGCCCCGTTATCAAGTAATTAACGATTACAACGAGGGACTACAAGAGCTTGCTGCTGAGAAAAAAGTGGCATTCGTCGATTTGTCTCCGATCTTTGTCAACAGTCTCAATCTGTACGATAAGGACGGCATCCACTTTAACGAGAACTATTACAAGCTGTTGCTGGACTTTTTAAAAGACCACGTGAACTAACATGCTAACATGCCAAAATCGATGCATAACGGCAAGGGAGGAGGTGGATTAATTTGGTATTTAGCAGTCTCATCTTTCTTTACTACTTTCTGCCGATCACGATATTACTCTATTTTGTACTGCCTACGGTCCTGAAAAATGTGGTTCTCTTTGCTGCGAGCCTCGTGTTCTATGCATGGGGAGAACCTGTGTATGTTTTCCTCATGCTCGCTACAACGGTCTTTGATTATGCAAACGGACGATTGATTGACAAGTTCAGACATCGCAAAGGAATTGCCAGAACAATTTTTCTCACTTCTCTTGCCGGGAGCTTGGGTATTCTCGGATTCTTCAAATATGGCGGTTTTGTCCTGGACAATCTCAATCACTGGCTGGGTCTGAATATGCAAATCGCCGATCTTCCGCTTCCCGTGGGTATATCCTTTTATACGTTTCAAACGATGTCTTATATCGTGGATGTATATCGGGATCGAGTTCCCGTACAAAAAAATATCCTGTCCTTTGGTCTCTACGTGACGATGTTTCCGCAGCTGGTGGCAGGGCCGATCGTCAAATACAGCGATATTGCCAAGCAGCTGACCTCTCGAAAAGTGACATGGGAACAATTCGGCGAAGGGGCGGAACTGTTTATAAAAGGACTGGCCAAGAAAGTGCTTCTGGCGAACAACATCGGTACTTTGTGGACGGATGTCAAAGCGATGCCTGCTGATGAAGCTACCATTTTGTCGGTATGGCTTGGCATCATTGCCTTCAGCTTACAGATTTATTTTGACTTCAGCGGATATTCGGATATGGCGCGAGGCCTTGGCAAAATGTTCGGCTTCGATTTTATGGAAAACTTCAAGTACCCGTACATCTCGAAAAGTATTACGGAGTTCTGGCGCAGATGGCATATTTCATTAGGCACCTGGTTTCGGGAGTATGTGTATATACCCCTAGGCGGGAACCGGGTAGGCTTATGGCGGCAGTTCATCAATTTGCTTGTCGTCTGGTTCTTAACCGGGCTATGGCACGGAGCAAGCTGGAATTTTGTCATTTGGGGATTGTATTTCGGGCTGTTTATCATGCTGGAAAAATGGATTCTATTACGTTGGCTGCAAAGGTCACATGCTTTTGTCGGACATGTTTATACGATTTTGATTGTGATCGTCGGATGGGTATTCTTTGAAATGGAAAATGTCTCTGACGCATGGGCATTAATCCAAACCATGTTTGGATTTGGCTCGCATAACGCTTTTGACACACAATCCCTTTACTTCCTGTCCACCTATTGGATTCTCTTGCTCGTGGCGGTCACGTGCGCAACACCCTTTCCGACAAGAGTGGTTTCGTACGTGAGAGAAAAATTCAATTTGGCAGGGGACGTCGCTGCTATCACGATGCATTCCCTTTTCTTGCTTCTGTCCACGGCTTTCTTGGTCAATGCAACATACAATCCATTCTTATACTTTCGCTTTTGAAGAAGGTGGCTTTTCTGAACAGATCTACATTTCGGTATACACACATGACTGCCATTCTGCTGATCGTTTTTTTAGGGAGCATGGCGGGATGGAATCTTTTGACTCCAGATAAGCTTTTCTCGGAATCGGAAAATCGGAGCCTGGAGCAGCTGCCGAGCTTTTCCACACGCAATCTGTTTTCGGGAAAGTTTACTTCTGATGTGGAACAATACATTGCGGATCAGTTTGCGGCAAGGGATATTTGGATCGGGTTGAAATCAGGGGCGGAACGGATGGTCGGGAAAAAGGAGAGCCATGGGGTTTACTTGGGCAAGAATGGATTCTTGCTGCAAAAATTTACTCCACCAACAGCCGAGGAGCAAAAGGAAAAAGTAGCAGCCATCCATGCTTTCGATGACGCGACTCCCGACCTGCGAAAATACGTGATGCTCGTTCCCACTGCGCAGAGTGTGTTGACCGACAAGCTTCCTACCTATGCCACGGATAATGCCGAGCTTGCTTACAGAGACAAGGTGCATGAAGCTCTTCGTGAAAATATTCATGTGGTTGATGTCTATCCAGCACTCACCGACAACCAGCAGGAGTCCTTTTTTTATAAAACCGATCATCATTGGACTACCCATGGCGCTTATTATGCCTATCAAGAACTGGGCAAGAAGATGGGATTTGAACCAACAACAAAAGAAGATTTCCATATCAAAACAGTGACGGGTAGCTTCTACGGCTCCTTGTATTCCAAGAGCGGATACAGACATGTGGAGCCTGACAGCATTGATCTCTATTTGCCAAAGAAGAGCGAGACATACCATGTAGAGTATGTTGACGAACAGCGGCAATCAGACTCTCTGTATGCGATGGAGAATCTGAAGGAGAAAGACAAATACAAGGTCTTTCTGGGTGGAAATTATGGTTTGATCAAAATAGGGACCGGAAATACGGAGGGCAAAAAACTACTGGTAATCAAGGACTCCTACGCGAACAGCTTCCTTCCTTTTTTGACGCAAGACTTTGAAGAAATCTATGTCGTTGACCTCAGATATTATGATGGGGACCTCAAGAAGCTCATACAGGAACAGCACATTTACGACATGCTTTTGTTATACAATGTCCAGACGTTTTTTGAAGATCCGTCTATCCAGACCTTAGCAGAACACGCGAAATGAAAGGGGATTTAGTAGCATGGCAGGATTACTTTCTAGACAAGGTTATGGTTGTCGGAGATGGTTGGTTACCTTTCTTGTATCCCTACTCTTAGTAGGCGGATTAACTGCATGTTCGGATACAGAAAAAGATGCCTCGAATCTTTCCGCAACAGAGGTAGGGGAACACATTAAGCAAGCTGTGAATTTGGGTGAAATGAAGCAAGGCGATATCACAAAGCTGCAAAAGCTCTACCAGATTGATCCTGAGGAAGTCGAGGATTTCATGTTGTTTACCGCTTCATCCAATGTGGAAGCAGACGAGCTTTTGGTACTGAAAGTGAAGGATTTGAATCAGGTGGATGTCATCAAAGAAAATGTGCAAAAACGAATAGAGGCACAAACCCTCAAGTTCAAAGACTATCGTCCGGAAGAATATCATCTCGTGGAAAAGCATGTTTGGAGGGTGAAAGAGAAATTGATATTGTTCGCAGTCTCCAAAGAAGCCGATCAAATTGACCGTGCATTTGAAGAGGCATTTCAATAACGAATAACTGAAACAAGCGCCCACGATGAGGCGCTTGTTTTTATGTGTGTCCCAATCTTACTAAAATGTAAGAGAGAAGGTTAAAATCGTTAGACTAGAGTCATTCATTTACATAAAGGTCTCGTCTATAATCCAGACATATACCGTTTATAAGGGAGCAATCAAGATGAAAAAAATACTGGGTTTCTTGTTGGTTATTGTCATTTTTGCAGGGATTGGATTTGGAGTCAAACGATTTGTAGAAGGTCCAACGCAACCGGTCAATGGCGTTCTCGTTATTGGCACAGAAAAAGATACGAATCGAGTAAAAGAGTTGTATAAAGATAACACCAAACAAACGATCGACTACAAAATGAAATTGGTGACAACAAAAAAAATCACGAAATTGGCAGAGCAAGATCAGAAGGAAACGGGTCAAGAATTTGAAACCAGAGATATCAAATATTCGGTTGTTACACGATCCACAGCTGAGCAATTCGTACAGAGCGGGATTCTAAGAGCAAGACAAGATCCTGATAGCGCGTCCATTATTTCAGACCCTGTTACCAGCATACAAGAATTATCGAGTGGTCAAAATCTATATTACTCTTTAAGTGATGCAGAAATGAAAAATAACCAAATCGATTTGAACGGTCAGATGGTACCCGTAGAGTATGTGAACCATCAGGTATGGATCGGGTATATACCGCAAACGGATCTTGTTATAGTTGACGACCAAACATACAACAAATTAACCGAAGCAGAGTCAACGCTCTCCTTGATCGAGTTTCAGAATGGCAGCTTCGATTATAAGAAGAAAGATAAGGTGAACCAGGTTTTGCAGGAAATTGGGAACGTATATGCAGATAGCGCAGACAAAGTAAATTTCGTAGAGGTACAAGATTGAGTTTGAGTGACGAGAGGGTGAGCTGTATGGAAGTTGTACGGATGGAAAACGTAGTAAAAAGCTATGGGGAAGGAAATAACCGGGTAGATGCGTTAAAAGGGATTAACCTTTCTATTCAGCAAGGAGAGTTTGTCTCCATCGTTGGGGTTTCCGGTTCCGGTAAAAGTACACTGCTGCATATTTTGGGAGGGTTGGATCGTCCAAGTTCAGGACATGTATTCATCGGAGACCATAATATTTACGATTATACAGATGATGAGCTTTCGATATTCAGAAGAAGAAAAGTCGGGTTTATTTTTCAGTTCTTTAATTTGATCCCCGTATTGAATGTACAGGAAAATATTGCGTTGCCGATGTTATTGGATGATGAACCGATCGATTTGACGTATTTAGAAGAACTAATTGAAATCCTGGGGCTTCATGAACGGAGAGACCACTTGCCCTCCGAATTATCAGGCGGACAGCAGCAACGCGTCTCTATCGGCAGGGCCTTAATGAATCGGCCGCATTTGATTTTGGCGGATGAGCCCACAGGGAATCTGGATACGCGAAATACGAAGGAAGTCATGGATTTATTACGATTGACTGCCAGAAAATACAATCAAACGATTGTATTGATTACGCACGATCTAACCATTGCTTCGGCTTCCGACCGGATTATCACGATAGAAGACGGTACGATCATTTCAGATCAACGACTTGCTGCGAATTAACCATAGACAGGAGGGGAATGATTTTGATCAGCAGTTACAAACAATTAAGCAGCAAGTATTTAAAGGGGAATATGAAACGAACGATTTTGACTTTGGTCGGAATCATACTCTCTGTAGCGTTAATTTCTACGATCGGCCTTTTTATGAAAGGATCTCAAATCTCCCAGGTGGAGAGCATCAAGAAGATAAGCGGGCATTCATTTCATGTCGGTATTTCCAATTATGATGAAGCATTATTAAACAAAATCAAATATAATCCCCAAATTGCTTCGTTTGGATTGATGTCTCAGGGCGACATCGTTCCCGTTGGAGAGGTTTCCCTTCAAATGAATTTCGCTGATCATGGCGCCATGACGTTTTTACCCTATAGCCTCATTGATGGGAAATTGCCAGCCAATGACCGTGAAGCAGCTGTCGATTCATGGATACTTCCTTTTATCAAAAAGGGTCTTCAGATCGGCGACTCATTTGAATTGGATGGAAAAACCTATCAGCTGGTTGGTTTACTGGACAATCGCGCGTTTACGCAGAAAAATAAAGTGGGTCGTTTATTAACGTATAAACGTGATTTTGCAATTGGAGAAGGCAGGATATTAGCTGAAATAAACGAGAAAGCGAACTTTCAAGAGGTATTAGATGAAATAAAATCACTGACGGAAGACGAGAATCTCGTTATCAATCAAGAATTGATCAGAGTTTTGAAACCAGAATCCAATCAATCGGTTTTAGCGGTACTCGTCATCGTCGTGAGCATTGTTGTGATCGCAACGGTTGTTGTGATTTACAACGCTTTTCAAATCAGCGTCGTAGAGCGGATGAAGCAGTTCGGCTTGCTCCGAAGCATCGGTGCTACGCGTAAGCAAATTAGACAAATCGTGATGAGAGAGGCTGCTGTAATGGCTGTCATCGCCATACCGGCTGGGCTTGTTTGCAGCATATTGGCGGTTGCTGCTCTCCAATTCATTTTCTCGATCCTATTAGAAGAGGGTGTTTCGTTCTTTCTTATCGATTGGCAGATTTTATTCATCAGCTCGATCATTACGCTTGCGGCCGTATTGGGGTCCAGTTATTACCCGGCTTTTTTTGCGGGCAGAATATCGCCATTGCTGGCAATCAGCAGCAGGTTATCCATAAAAAAAGAGGCGATCAAAAAACACAAGACTCACCAGTTGAAAAAGCCTTTCTCTTTTCCCTTGAGCCTAGCCTTGAAAAATGTCAAAAGAAATAAAAATCGTTACACCATTACGATCCTGTCCATCATTATATCAAGTGTCTTGTTTATTACATTCTCGTCTTTGATGGAGATCGCATTTGCCTCCAAATATGTAAAAGATTTATCCACCAAATCGGATCTAACTGTCTATCTGAAACATGATGCTGCTGATGATTCAGCAGAAAGACAGCAAATTTCGGCGCAATTGAAGTCGCTTGAAAATGTATCGGGAGTGAAGGAGCAGGACCTCAGCTTCGAAATTAATTTGAAGGATACGACTCAATCTCTTGGAACTGTTGCTGAAATCGAGCAGACTGTTGGAAAAAACCACTCCATTACTATTGTGAATCACATGGATGAGAATAAAGTGAGGGAAGATTCAGAGCTCGTAATAAAAGTGCTGGTATATAGTTTTATCACGGTCGTTTCATTGATTGGCAGTCTCAATATCGTCAATACGATTACGATCAGCATCATCACCAGACGAAAAGAATTGGCTGCGTTAAAATCTATCGGTATGTCACAAAGGGATTTGAAAAAAATGATCATCTATGAAGCGCTGATTTACGGTTTTTCTGGAAGTTTGCAAGGGATCTTTTTCGGTTGTATACTTTCTTATATTATCTATTTGGCGGTTTCCGGTGTCTTGATGGTCGAATGGACGATTCCCTACGAAGCTTGTCTCATTACGTTTGTTTCCGCTTTGTTCATCAGTTTTTTATCGGTTCTGATACCACTGAGAAAAATCCAACAAGATAATCTTATCGATGTTATCAGAGAACAATAAAAAAAGGCCTGGCTATTTAATAGTCGGGCTATTCGGATTGGTCAATGACTGAATTGGAATGATGGTAAGGAGAGGTCATGCTTGAATAAAATATTGCTTGTGGAAGATGATGAGGCCCTTGGTCTAGCTATCGAATTCTCGTTGAGAAATGAAGGCTATGAGGTGGTCAGAGCCTCTAGTGTAAAAGAAGCGAAACACCAGTTTGATCAGCATACGTTTGATTTGGCTATCCTGGATATTGGCCTTCCAGATGGTAACGGCTATGATTTATGTCGGCATTTCAAAGAGCAAAATGATTCTTCGGTTATTATTTTCTTAACGGCTCTAGATGAAGAAGCAAATGTAGTAATGGGTCTGGATATTGGTGGGGACGATTATATTACAAAACCTTTTCGAGTCAAGGAATTCATGTCTAGAGTGAAAGTGCAGCTGCGCAAGCAAGGGAGGCTGGAATCTCTTTCAACGATCTTAGCATCTGAGAATATCAAAATAGATACAAATCTAGTTAAGGCTTATAAAAATCATGAAAGCATTCCATTAACCAATCTTGAATACAAGCTGCTGTTAACTTTCATGATGAACGCCCATAAAGCACTAAAAAGAGATGATCTCCTGATGAAAATATCGGAAGGAGAAGATGCTTTTTTTGATGAAAACACGCTATCTGTCTACATTAAGCGTTTAAGAGATAAAGTGGAGGATGACCCCAAATATCCGCAGTTTATCGTCACCCAAAGAGGATTGGGCTATCGGTGGAATAAGGATGTGACTAGAGAGTAAGATGATGAAGAATACCGAGTTGAATCGATCTATGACCATACTGGCTGCTCTGTTATCTCTTTTTATCGTTTATCAGTTTATTACACATCAACTGCTTTATGATGATTTAAAAAGCGATTCTATTACAACCTGGGGTGAAATTACGGCGAGATTGGTTGAACTAAACCCTGAGAATGAAGCGGAAATTATGAAGGTCTTAACAAGCCACTCCTCTGATTCAAGTGCGTATCAGGAAAAAGGAAGAGAGATCTTTAGGCAATATGGATTATATGAGGATTTGGAGTCCGAGCTTTTTCCCCTCTTAAATAAACATATTTCCAGCCATAATCAATTGATTTATGGGGGATTAATTTGTTTCGGATTGATTCTGCTAGGGGCAAGCTACATGCAATACAAGGCTGTCTTCCTTAAAATTAGACAACTTACTTCCGCAGCCAAAAAAATAATCGATGGGGACTACTCGGTTGTCATCAATGAAAATAAAGAAGGGGATCTCGCCAAACTGGCGGCTTCCTTTCGTTCTATGAAGGATATTATTCGAAAAAGCATGCACGATCTTCTGGAAGAGAAAGAGTTTTTAGCACAAATGCTGCAAGATATATCGCATCAATTAAAAACACCGCTTTCCACTATATCCATCTACAATGAAATGATGTTGAATGCAGAGCTGCCTCGCCAGCAGCAGGTTCAACTCCTGCAAAATAATGAAGCTCAAATCTCCAGAATGAATGTCTTGATTCAAAATTTGCTAAAGGTAGCGAAAATCGACGCCAGAGCTATTTCCTTTGATAAAGGACCAGCCAATTTGGTGGAGACGATCGAGGAAGTTTTGGATCGCTTGGCAAGCATGATTAGTGATAAACATATATCAATAGACTGGGATGCGCCGGAGGAAATCGTCGTTGTTCACGATAAGCTCTGGATGCAGGAAGCGTTGTTGAACCTGCTCAAGAATGCAATCGAGCATTCCAAACCCAGCAGTAAAATCATCATTCAAGTAAAAGATACTCCTATCTATACGGAATTGGTAATTCAAGATTTTGGTGAAGGGATTTCAGCTGAGGAATTGCCGCATATTTTTGATCGATTCTACAAAGCGAGAGATTCTAAAAAGCATGATTCGACGGGGATTGGATTGGCGCTAGTCAAAGCCATTATCGAAGCACATCATGCCTTGATGAAAGTAGAGAGTGAGAAATATCGCTATACAAAATTTACGATTACCTTCATGAAGTTTTAGGCACAGAACTCGCTTCTGTGCTTTTTTGTTTTCTTTTTTGTGTCCGCCGGATTCTTTGGATTCTTTCATTCATTTCGATTTGTTCTGCACTTTTTCTTTATCTCTATCTAGTATTCTCTCATTAAGCAAAAGAGAGGAGAAAACATCATCAGCGTTGCTGAGGCAAGTACCGATATCAATTAAATACTGGAAAGGGAAGAGTGAAATGTTAAAAAAAGTGTGTGTTTGTTTGCTTATGGGGAGTGTCGCTTTATCTTCTGCAGCCTGTGGAGATAATGGAATTGAACAAAAATCACCTAAGGAATCTCTAGCTATTTCGTATGAAAAAAAGTCAACTACAGAAAGTCAAGATGCTTTGTATAAAACTATTTTCAATAATAGTTTGTTTGTGGGCGATTCGATGACAGAAAGACTCAAGTCTGGTGATTTTTTGGATGATAAGAATGTTGTGGCTGAAATGGGGGGAACCACAATAAAAGCTTTACATCTAGTTGATGAGATAGCAAAAAGAAAGCCTGAACATATTTTTATCTCTCTGGGAAATAATGATTTAGTTCGTTTCGCAGAAAGAAAGGACAAACCTGCTGAAGGTCCAATCAAATTTGTAACATCAAGCTATTCTCAATTATTAAAAAAAATAAAAGAAAAACTTCCAAATGCAAAAATACATGTTTTATCTGTTACTCCAGTCTCAGAGGAGGCTTTAAAGATCGGTCCCGAATACAAAGATATAGGTCATTTAAATGCGGCACTTAAAGAGCTAGCAAATGCTGAAAAAGTAGATTTCATAGATTTATCTCCAATATTTGAAAAACATAAAGTCCCATATCTGGATGAAAGAGAGGGTGTCCATTTTACAGATGATTATTACCCGCTTCTTCTTGAATATTTAAAAGACATAATGAAATAGTATCTGATTGTGGTAGCCCGAGCAAGCTGACCATAATTTCTTTGGTCCGTGGCTGTAAAGAATAGCAAATCTAGGAACAAAGAAGGGTGCCTTATATTTGCGAAGTGTGTATAATATTGGAAAAGTAAGTCGAAAAGTTAGTTTTTATTGAAAGGAGGTGAGATATAAGTGAAAAAGAAATTAATCGTCCTGTCAGCCATTGCTGGCAGTGGTAAAAGCAAGTGGGCACAAGAAATTGCCAAAAAGGAACGGGCAACCATCGTGTCTACGGATGAAATTCGCCAAAACTTATTCGGTGATGAGCGAAAACAAAAGAAGTCAGCGCAAGTATTTTTTGAGGTTTACTCAAAAATCGCAACGGAGCTGGCGAATGGAAAGAATGTCATCTTGGACGCAACCAATATTGACAGAGAGAAAAGAATGAAGGTCCTTGCCAAATTTCCCGATGTTCAAAAGGAATGCTATTACGTCGATGTTCCCTATACCGTTTGCCTGGAACGCAATCGATCCCGAAAGAGAACCGTAGACGAATACATCTTGGCGAAGATGCGGAAGAATTTTCATTTTCCCATTAAGAATGAAGGCTGGGATCACATTCACCTCTTGCACGAGCCAGCTCCCTATGCCATTGAAAAAGAAGAGTTTGTTCAATTGCTTCAAAGTGAACCCTCTTATGAACAGCTATTTGACAGACTGAATGCCATTCCGATCTTCCGCGAGATGTATCAATTTAATCAGGAAAACCCTTATCATCAGTATCCGTTGTGCAAGCATACGTATCATGTTTTCGATTATGTAAACGCCTTTTACACGGAAGAAGACAAATTTCTCATGCAAGTGGTCGCCTTGTTTCATGATACCGGAAAACCATTTTGCAAAACGTACAAACCGACGAAAGGCCATTACTCCTACTACGGACATGAACATGTTTCTGCGCAAATTGCTTGCCATTTCTTAAAAGAATTAGGATTCGAAGATGATTTTATCTTTGAAGTTGTCAATCTGATTCAAATGCACATGAAGATTAACTACGGAACACAGCAGGATATTTCCGAGATTTATCATTTATTGGGCGAAGAGTACCTGTGGAAACTGTACTTCTTCAAGGAGGGAGATGCCTATGCCAAATAAGGAGGTGAAAAACGATGTTGAAAAAATACCCGAGAACCTTTCATTTACCCTGGTCAAGAAGTAGGACCGACGATGATAAGATTCTGCGATCGGTTCGTCACTTCGAAGGAAAAGAAGTAGTCGTGACAGAAAAGCTGGATGGAGAAAATACCACCCTTTACCGAAACCATATCCACGCAAGGTCACTGGATAGCAAAGATCACGCATCCAGACACTGGGTAAAAATGCTGCATGGGACGATTTCGTTTCATATCCCGGAAGGCTGGAGAATTTGCGGGGAAAATGTATATGCAATGCACTCCATCTACTACGAACACCTAACGAGCTATTTCTACGTTTTCTCGATCTGGAATGAAAACAATGAATGCTTGTCGTGGGATGAAACGGTAGAATGGGCGGAATTACTTGGTTTAGAAACAGCGCCAGTCTTATACAGAGGGATTTGGAAGGAAGAGACCGTAAAAAGCTGCTACACCAAACGTTCTGTCTTCGGCGGAGAACAAGAGGGGTACGTGGTACGAACAACGGAGAGGTTTCCGTACGAAGATTTTAAACTGTCTGCAGCCAAGTTTGTGCGCAAAAATCATGTACAAACCGACCAGCACTGGTTATCGAAGCCAGTCGTTCCGAATGGAATAACACAAGCGAACTAACGACTTTACATTTACGGAAGGGAATGAGAACGATGTAATTTGCTAAGTGGTATTGACCGTCTGATAGAGTATCCAAATATTTCATTTTGGCTATTGTTAAGACAGTCATTACATGGGAGGCAAGAGAGATGCACGAAGAAATGAATGAAGAAATGACTGCAGCGGGCTGGGATGCCATTGATCAGGAAATGAGAAAGATTTATGGAGAGCAGGAGCCTAAGCATTATGGGACGCTCATCTCGTATGCACTGGGTGGCAACGATCCATTGGATGGAATTAGCGCCTACAAAGCGGACGAGCCTTATCCGCATTGGCATTTTGTTACCTATGGATTTACGGAGCTATATGAAAAAGAGTCCGAGAATGAAGAGGAAAGCGGTTTTGGCTTTGAATTGACGTTTCGATTGGCGCGAGGGGACGACGAGGAAGAACCGCCTGCCTGGGCGCTGAATCTGCTTCAAAATATGGCGCGTTACGTATTCAACACGGGTAATGTTTTTCAAGCAGGTGATCATTTGGATGCAAACGGTCCGATTTGCTTGGGTGCCGATACCCAACTGACTGCACTCGCTTTTGTCACAGACCCGCAGCTTGCCGAAATCGATACACCGAATGGTCGGGTGCAGTTCTTGCAAATGGTAGGAATCACAGCTGATGAACTTGATGCGATGATGGCTTGGAATACACGTGGCGTTCTTGATACTGGCTTGCCATTTATGCCTTCCTACATAACCGATCTCGAGCGTGATTCGCTCCTTCGCAACCCTACGGTTTCTGCTGCTGTTCAGACAGGGATGGAACAAGAAGGATCAAATACCGCCTATTTGTTTGTCAGCCAGCTAGGTTGGGAGCCAGGAAAAAGAAGCTTATTGAAAAAGACGCCTTCGACAGTTAGGCTGGGAGCGAAGCAAGCGGAAGTGATCGGAAAAGTTCTCCGTGGTCGTATTCAAAAAGGGGAGAGCTTGAGCCTGGTGGGTCCTGATATCCGAGTTGTATTTGAGGCAGGCGAGAAGCCTGAATGTATGCCAGGAGAGGACGTCATTCGTTTTATCGTAGATGATTCAACCGCTGTTGCACTTAGCAGGCAATTGATTCCCAAGGAAAGCAGCTTTGAGATCCCTTCCATGAAAGGAATTGCCATAAACATTGTGAAAACCAATATAACCGATAGCGAGGGCAATGTTGTAAAGGTCATCGGTTAACTTTGACGATTCCTGTTCTGTGCTGCGCGTTAGCCGCTTTTGACGGTAAAAGAAGTCGCAACAGCTGTCTATGAACTGACATCCGTCGGTCTTACGAAAATAAAATAAGAGATGTTAGCTGATTCTTGACTAGATGGTTGACATTGCTAACTTATTTCAATATACTGTCTGTAATTTCATATGAACATACGTTGAAAGAGCCCAGTAGCAGCTTATTCCCTGTTCTAGAAAGCCGGGGGTTGATGGAACCCGGTACACAATAAGCGAGCGAATTACACTCTGGAGTATCTCGGGTAATGCCGAGCGGAATCGCGAACGATAACTCGCTATGAGTGGCATGAATGTCCTGAAGCAAGCGCTAGGGTTCATTCGTGCAAGATGGGTGGTAACACGGTTATTCAATCGTCCCTATGTCTACAATAGACAAGGGGCGATTTTTTATTTTTTACCATAGGAAATCGAAGGAGTGTATGGCAGTGAATATTATCGACGAACTCGAATGGCGCGAGGCCATCAATCAGCAAACAGATGCAGAAGGACTGCGAGAATTAACGAACGAAAAAGCAGTCTCGCTATATTGTGGGGTAGACCCAACAGGTGACAGCATGCATATCGGTCACTTGATTCCTTTCATGGTACTGAAACGCTTCCAGCTCGCTGGTCATCGTCCGGTCATTTTGATCGGTGGTGCAACAGGTACGATTGGCGATCCAAGCGGACGTCAATCCGAGCGTTCTTTGCAAACACTGGAACAAATTCAGGAGAACGTCGACAAACTCACCGCACAGATGAAAAAGCTGTTCATTACAGAAGGTGACAACCAAATCCGTTTGGTGAACAACTACGACTGGACGCACAAAATCAATGTCATTGAATTTTTGCGAGATTACGGTAAAAACTTCAGCATCAATACGATGCTTGCCAAGGATGTCGTCTCCAGCAGACTGGAAAGCGGCATTTCGTTTACGGAGTTTTCCTATCAAATTCTGCAATCGCTCGATTACCTGCATCTGTACCAACATGAAGATGTTCAGCTGCAAATCGGCGGTTCCGATCAGTGGGGCAACATCACGAGCGGTCTCGATCTGATTCGCAAAAAAGAAGGGTCTGAAGCAAAAGCATTCGGTCTCACCATTCCTCTAATGCTGAAGGCAGATGGGACGAAATTCGGGAAGACAGCAGGCGGCGCCATCTGGCTTGATCCAAACAAAACAACGCCATTCGAATTCTACCAATTCTGGGCGAATACCGATGACCGCGATGTTGTGAAATACTTGAAATACTTTACGTTCCTCTCGAAAGAACAAATTGAAGAGCTCGCTGAAAAAGTACAGACCGAGCCTCATAAACGCGAGGCGCAAAAAGCGCTGGCTGAGGAAATGACAAGATTTGTGCACGGCGAGGAAATGCTGGAGCAGGCGCAGCGCATTACAGCCGCTCTGTTTACTGGTGATATTAAATCGCTATCGGCAGATGAGATCGAGCAAGGTTTCAAAGAAATGCCGACGTACGAATCTACTCTCGAAACGAAGAACATTGTCGATTGGCTCGTTGAGATCGGCATTGAGCCATCCAAGCGTCAAGCGCGTGAGGATATTACAAAAGGCGCGATCTCGATGAACGGCGAACGCGTTACTGATCTGGAACTGGAAGTAACGCCAAGTCTCGCTATCGGCGGCCGCTTCATTATTATCCGCAAAGGCAAGAAAAACTACAGCTTGGTGAAATTGTCTCAATAGATGAAGGAATAAGAAGCTTCCCTGGACACATAAAGGGAAGCTTCTTCTTGTATTCGCATTAATTTCGTGTTTCGCAGCCCTCCAACGTATGCTTGTGGAAGGACATCGCTTTTCGATCTAAGCGGTAGCTGATAAAAGTCAGCAAGGATGCCGCGATCGCAACAATCGCACCGACCCAGGAAACATCGATGAGTTCCCTGTTTGTTGTTACAAATCCACCCAAAGCTGATCCGAGGGCGATCCCGACATTGACCGACACAGGAGTTAATGAGGAAGCCAAATCTCTGGCAGCCGGAAAATGTTTATCAGCCAAATCAAGAAAATACAATTGCATCGTAGAATTCATGATATATACGAGGAGGGCCATAAATGATAAGCTGATGAATCCACCGATTAGAGAATGGGACGAAACATAAAGAGATGCGAGAATAACGGCTTGCATCAGATACACATACCGGAGCTTTCCAATCCCGTTGTGAGCTGCCAGTATTCCACCAATCAACGTGCTAAAGATCGAAATGACCCCGTACAGTAAAAATACGAGACCAATATATTGGTTCGGTACGAAGAGCACTTCTTGCAGCAAAGGAGTTAAATACGTATATACCGTGTAGGTCGCAGCAATACTTAATGCCGGGATAAAGAACGCGATGATGATACGTGTATTGGTTAGTAGCCCGATTTGTTTTTGCAAGGAACTGTTCGATCCCGTAAGTCCTTTTGGGATGGTCGCTGCACTTGCTAGGAGAGATATGACACCTAGTAGAGCCGCAAACCAAAAGGCCATTTGCCAACCGCCCCATTGCCCAATAAAAGTACCTAGTGGCACCCCAATCACGCTGGCGATCGTGAAGCCTGCAAAAATGATAGAAATAGCACGCCCCCTTTTCTGAGGAGGCATTGTTTCACTGGCAACCGCCATGGCAAGTGCAATCAAAACCCCGGTCACAACGGCAGTCAAGATTCTGGAAACAAGAAGCAATACATACGTCTCGGATAGGGCAGTAAGAATATTCCCGGTAATAAAGACGCCGATCAACGTAAGCATGAGGGGATACTTGGCAAATCGGCTGAATACCGCCGTTAAGATCGGAGTACCAATTGCAAACGAGATGGCAAAGGCAGATACGAGCGATCCTACTGTTGAAATTGAGATGCCCAACTCGGATGCCATCTCACTAAGCAGCGAGATAATGACAAATTCACTCGTACCAAGAACGAATGTCAATAAGAATAGGTTGAATGTTAGGAACTTTTGCTGTTTGTTCAAAAGCTGAGTCTCCTCCCACATGTGCGATAGTCAAGCTTTTTCAACGGCAATCTGGAGCTCGGCGACGTAAGAGTCCGGGTCATCCGGATTTTCACGACGAACACAAATTTCGCGACGCGGTTCATTCTCTTTGATCCGATATCCGTTCCGTTCAATCCACACTGCCAACTCGCTACTCGCCGTGCAACGGCACGTCGTCCGACAATGATGGATGAGCGTAGCCATCAACGGAATCTCCGGCAATCGCTTAACGGTAAAAGGTGGTTCGGTCTGCAAATCGTGAGAAAGCAGACGCGCCACTTCAACATCCATGTTGTCATCGCACTCCTCACAGCCATGCCAAAGAACCATTCTGGAAAGAGAAGATTGACCAGAACGCCCTAATTGATCGTCCAACTGTTGGAATAGATCAGGTATTTTCCAAAACGGAGTTCTTTGACGATAGGACAGGACGAGCTGCGGCTCCACTTTTTTAAGGATCACATCGTGAGAAGGTAGGCTATTTCCTTCATTTTCGATGGTATACAGACGATCCTTGATGAGATTCAGTCTTGCTTGCTCCTGATCCAGAATAGACTGAATCTCGCTTTGCTTGATCCGAAACATCCCCCTGATTTGTTCGAGCGGGATATCCTCGCTCATCATCTGGCGAATTTGATCCAACGAGAAGCCCAATTCTTTATAAGCCAATATCCGATTGAGTTGGAACATTTGGTCAGCCGAATAATAGCGATAGCCTGTAAATTTGTCGGTGTGGGCCGGCTTCAGCAAGTTAACCTGGTCGTAGTAGCGTAATGTCTTGACGGACACTTGGCTGATCTTCGAAAATTCACTGATTTTAAACATGATGTAACCTCCTTGCTTGAATGTAACGCTACTTCCTTATTTCTGTACCGAGTATAACGTTCCAGTTGAGGGGAGAGTCAAGCGGCAAGGAGAAGTGAAGTGCAATGAAAAAGCCGGTGGATTTCTATACCACCGACTGTCGCACAATTTACCTTTTAATTGGGGAGCGGAATACTATCCGCTTGTTTCGCTGCGATAACCGCAACTGCATTCGGCTCCAAATCGAACCAAAAGATTTGCTCGCCATCTGCCTTCTTTTGCGATGGCTTTTTCCCGTTGACAAAGACTTCCGAAGCTTTGGTTACCATGGAAAGGCCGGAAATTTTGCGCTTGCCATCATTATGCAGGAGAATAGAGCCATTTGGTGCATATTCCATTCTGACATGCGAGAGGGCGAGCCAATAATCCATGATTTCACGTACGGTCGTCAAATGCAATTTTCCTTGATCGCGCAGCGTGTTCATTCGCTTCAACAATCGGTCAAAATCGGGATGAATGATCCAGCTTCCTTTTGAATCTCGAAGGATAAAGCTCCCGCCTTGCTTTTTTGATGGAATTCTTGCCAAGTAAGTATGATTGATAAAAACACCACGATTTTGAATCAAACGCTGGAGGTTTTGCTCCCGATACAGATAAAGTGTATCCTCCGGAATGGTGGCAGCTGACCATGAATAAAACGGGCCAGTAACAGTTGGATGCGACCAATAGAGAGGGGTACGCAGAGCGTCGCCTTTTCCCGTTTGGTAGAGATCAAGGCCGTTATTTGGATTGGCGATATCTTCTGAGCTGTAATGCCAAAAATACGAGGTGCCGTATTTTTCCCACAGATGCGCCAAATAATTTGCAGTTTGATTGTCCAGAGCGTTAAAGCCAAAGCTGGATTTCAAATATCCATGATCAATCCATGTGCTGCTTTGAAAACGGTTCTGCATAAATTGGAGCGTATCTTCTGTTGTTTTCTGATAATGCCTCATTTCGTAGGGGAAGATCGTATGTAACCCAATATCATGACCGTACTGATTAAGGTCTTCCAAGAATTGAAGAAACTCAGGACTTTGCTCGATGGCCACATTCATAGGTGCTTGTGGATTGTAATACGGATTCGAGTAAAATACGCTCTTCGTCACAGGGATTCGGTGTTTCACAAACCCGCCGGTTGCTTGCGTAGCTGTCGTGATCTTCTCTGAGCCGAAATAAACGGCACGGTTCGTTTGCAGCGTTTGCTCATCTGCATGTTCTGTCCATACATGTGTCGCCAAGAATCCTGAAGGCTGACTCATAAATCGCGGCATGAGCTTTGGCTGATATCCGACGACCAGCGAGAATGAATTCGTCCGTTCATCATTTGCACGATATTCGGAAGCGTTACGTACTTTCCCTACTTGATTCGTAGCACCTTGCTGGACGTACTGGTGATCATTCATATGATCCAGGTTCAATAACAGCTGTTTTTGTGCTGTATGTAATTCGAGTGACGAAACGTTGGGGGCATGGTACAGAAAAGCAGTCTGTTTCCCTTGACCAAATTTCGCACCTTGTCGATCCAGCCAGTAAGAAGGTTGGAATTTCTGTGTGTCCACTTTCCTGTTCTTCCGGTATACTTCTGTCACTTTCGGCTTGAATTGCAGGACGAACGCTTCACGAAAAACCTTTGCTGCCCGCTTGTAGGTGGTGTTAACGGTAATGTCGATGGCAGGACTGTTTTTTTGTAGCTCGTATCGTGTTGTTACGACCGCACTGGGTGTATGGCCTGTCACTGTGATTGTAGAACCCGTTTCCGTTTCCAGCTGTTCTACCTTCACATCGTCCCATTTGCGCACCCAATGGCTTCCCCGTTTGATAAAAACGTTCCGATCGATCAGTTTTGTCGTGGGAGGAGAGAAAAAAACTTCGTTTCCACGAACGGCAGTCACTTTTGCCTGATGGACAAGCGGAGCATTCATTCTGCCACCAAACGATTCCGAGCGGATTTCGATAGCGGAGCCCGGTTGAAACGGCGGGCTTTGATCCAACGTTATCTTGTTGGTTCCTTTCGGCAGGGAGGGAGTCATCGCATTATAGATGGCGCCGTATTCAGCTTGGTACTGGATGGAGGACAGAATTTCGTTTTTGGCCAAATCAGTAATACAGACATCACCAGCATCGTTTACGCTAAACACATAATACGGGTTTGCAAACGAAGATTCCTTAGCAAGCGTCGGTACCGGAAAAAAAAGAATAAAGCAGAGTAACATGAAGATGTGCATTGCGGAAAACCTTTTAACCAGCATGATCTTCTCCTTTCACATTGCTGTATTAATAAGACGGATGTGAGTAGAAAAAGCCACAATTTGTAAATCTAAGGATTCTCAAACAAAACGAAAAGGGATATAATTAATTAAATTAATTAACTAAATGAGCAGAGGAGTTACTATGTACACATTCTTTTCGAAAATCATTTTCGTACGTCGACGTTATGACAATCAATTGCAAGAGGAGCTGCTCCCTTATGGAATTTCAGTAACGCAGTGGGGCTTAATGCGCTATCTCAAGAAAAATGGGACTGCTACTTTTAGTGATGTGGCGGATTATTGGCAGGTAGAGAAGCCAGCGATTACACCAATCGCGCAAAAATTAGCTGCAAGGGAATTGATCTTGATCTCATCCGGAACAGATAAGCGCCAAAAAATTATGTATTTGTCCGAATCAGGTGAAGCGTTGCACAAAAAAATCATGGAAACGACTGATCAGTTTTTAGAAGAAATAATGGAAGGGGTTACCGAAGAAGAGAGAGACGTAACAGAAAAAGCGCTGGAAAAAATACTGGTTAACTTAATGAAAAGAGGCTAGACAGTGAAAAAGGAAAAGCTTTGGACAAAAGAATTTATGATTGTATCTGTCATTAACTTTCTCCTTACGCTTATGTTTTTCTTACTCATGGTCACCATTGCATCGTACGCCAAAACAGAATTTAACGCTTCAACAAGCTTAGCCGGGCTGGTATCCAGTATCTTCATTATTGGGGCGTTAATTGGGCGTTTAGTCACAGGCAGGGCAATCAGTGAAATTGGCACGAAAAAAACACTGTGGATCGGTCTGGTATTTTTCGCTGTAACTTCATTATTGTACTTCGTGGTATCCCATATCAGCTTATTGCTGGTCAATCGTTTGCTGCAAGGAATTGCTGTTGGTATTGCCAGTACGGCAACAGGCACCATTATTGCACAAATCTTGCCAATGTCACGAAAGGGTGAAGGTATTGGCTACTATAGTTTAAGTGCGATTCTAGCTACAGCTGTAGGTCCGTTTCTCGGTATTATCCTCTTGCGGATGGAAAATGGCTTCACTTTGATCTTTACGATGAATGTGGTCCTATCCTTGATTTGCCTGGTGTTTTATGCCATTGCCAAAATAAACATACCAGTAAGCAGTTCTGGCGTTAAAAAGGAGACAAACGGTTCACTGATTTCCAAATTTATCGAACCGAAAGCCCTGCCGATTTCATTCATTGCCTTATTGATCGGCTTCAGCTACTCTGGTGTCCTATCCTTTTTATCCTTCTATGCAGAAGAAATCAATCTTGTTTCCGCATCCAGTTATTTTTTCTTAGTGTATGCGCTTGTCATTATTTTCTCGCGACCATATACAGGAAAGCTGATGGATGCACGTGGAGCGAACATCGTGACATACCCGAGCTTGGTACTATTTGCTCTTGGGATGCTGTTATTCAGCCAAGCAGCAACTGCCTGGACGCTGCTGTTATCGGCTGCATTGATTGGATTAGGCTTCGGAAACTTTAACTCTGTTGCCCAAACGGTAGCCGTGAAGGTAACGGAGCCGCATCGTTTTGGATTAGCAACCTCGACTTACTACATTTTGTATGATTTAGGTTTAGGGATCGGACCTTATGTACTCGGATTTATCGTCCCGTATACAGGATATCGCTCCATTTTCGTCGGGATGGTTGCCTTCATTCTGATCAGTATCCCTCTCTATTACTGGCTGCATGGAAAACGAGATCGGGAATTGTTACAAGCAGCTTGAATTCAAGCAAGGAGGAAGAACTGTCAATCCACCTTTTATTCATGTAACAGATTCCGATATTTTGTCTACCCATCGATTGAAAAAAGTTTTGGCAGAGGAAGAGCCACTCTTGATTTCGTTTGATCAAGATGCTTGGGCGAATAACCTTGCATACGATCAGTTGGACCTTGAGCAATACCTACAATTATTTCAAATGCTCCGCTGTAGTATGCAGACGATTCTGGGTACTCTGACCAGCGATCAATACGAGCGTGTAGGGGTTTATGCAGATGCGGGCCGGTTCACCTTTAAAGAGCTGCTCGAATTCCGGGTAGAGCATGTTCGCGACCACCTTGCTCAGATCGAACGGGTACGGGATGCATATAAGCAAAGCTTGACATAACCAAACACCCGCTACACGGGTGTTTTTTGTTGGTCATTGGATGGTATTCAAGATATAATAGAAGCTTGGTGAGAATCTGCAGTGAGCCTGTGGACATACTAGTTGGAAAAGTTATGGATTAGCCCTTCACCTTAGAAATCACAATTGTTAGGAGTCTGTAAGCGGATGATGGATAGAATAAACTGGCCAGATATGAAGAAATACATCATGGTCGCGACTTACACCGTACTCTTGTTCGTTCTGTTCTGGAATTTTGCGGCTGTCAAGTTGTACGTCTATGAAATGTTTGATTTGTTAGATCCTGTTATTTATGGAATCGCCATTGCCTACATTCTCAATATTTTACTGAGATTTTATGAAGAAAGAGTATTTGCTCCCATCAATCGGCGAAACAATCGAATCTGGTTGAGAGTGCGACGTCCATTTTCGATTTTGTTGACATTAGCGACTGTTCTGGTATTTTTGACATTTTTGATGTGGTTTATTGTTCCTCAGTTAATCTCAAGTATTTCCGTGCTTGCCTTTAGTCTGCCGAATAATATGGAATCGTTAAAGGCTTTCGTGGATAGTATCGCAACGAAGTTTCATTTGTCTGGCGATCTGTGGAATACACTCGTCCAGAAGTGGAATGAGATTCTGACCAAATTTGGTCAGTTTTTCCTGACGTCGATCCCGGTGATTTTGGAATTCACGAAAATGTTCACGATCAGCTTTATCGATATCATCATGGGTCTGATGCTGTCCGTCTACTTGCTACTCAGTAAAGAAAAGTTAACGATGATCGCGAAAAAATTGGTGTATGCGTACACCTCCAAAGAGAGAGCGGACAAGGCTGTAGAAATCGGTGGAATTACGAACAAAGCATTCAGTGGTTTCATAGCCGGTCAGCTTACGGAGGCACTGATACTTGGTTCGCTCTGTTTCGTCGGTATGTGGATGTTCCAAATGCCATATGCACTTTTGGTAAGTGTCATCATTGGGGTAACGAGCATTATTCCGATCTTTGGTGCGTACATCGGGACGATTCCCAGTGCGTTTATCATCTTGATGGTTGATCCGATTAAAGCAATTTGGTTCGTCGTATTTATACTTGTTCTCCAACAAATTGAGGGCAACTTTATCTACCCGAAGGTCGTAGGGAATTCCATCGGATTAGCGGGCTTATGGGTCATGCTGGCCTTGTTGGTGGGTGGAAGTTTATTTGGTATCATGGGCATGTTGCTTGGTATTCCAGCTTTTGCCGTTGTGTATACATTGGTCAGAAGTGCTACGAACAAGCGCTTGCAGGATAAAAACATTGTTATCAAAGAATAAGGGCAAGGGCATATACCTCCTCAGTTGTTCTGACAAGGTATTTGTCATTGAGAGGGCTCACACTTTTTGTATGAAAACATAAAGTGTGGGCCTTTTTACGTCTTTGAAAACGTGCAGTCACGAAATGGTACTTGCCATAAATATAAATATGCCAAAGGTCCCTTTCGATGTGAAGAAGTTGTTTTGGTAGCGATCTAACACTTTTAACAAAAAATTCCTATTTTTTTCTGTACAGAATAATTCTCTCTGCTATAATGAATAACAGTTTGATCAACATGAGAATATCTATGCATAGCATATCGCTGACTTGGTTGAGCAATTTTTCATGAAGGGGAGATGTGTAAACGAACCAAGCAAATAGTGTGATCTGTTAGTATTCATTGCAGTAACCATGTCCTGGATCCATTAGGCTATAGAAAGAGACTTTTGTCCTGAAATCATTTGTACACAAACAGGGAATTATCCCCATTGTGAAAATTTGTAAAATCAAAGAGAATTTGAAGGTGAAAATGGATTCAAGACCATAGATATATAATACTGGGTGATAATTACAAAAAAGATACAAAATCCCACATATTTTGTTACATTCGCCCATTATACTTAATGTTGTTGATGAAGATACTTCCATTTTTGTACGTTTTCACCCATTTTATTTCAATTTCATAACCGCTTTTACCTTAACTGTCACTTGCTTGGCCATCGTATTGTATTGTCACACTTCATGATAGACAAAAGTTTTTCAATTATCGGAGGGGACATATGTTAAGAAATCAGGCCAATCTCATCGACTTGGAATGGGAAAAAGAACAGGTAGCCATTTTTAATCAGACAAAGGCTGCATATTCACAGGATAAGTCGATTCATCAGTTATTCGAGGAGCAAGCAGAAGCTGTACCACACCGGATTGCCATCGTTTATGAAAACGAGCGCTTAACCTACCAGGAACTCAATAAGAAAGCCAATCAATTAGCAAGAGCACTGATCAAAAAAGGGATTCAGACAGACAGCATTGTCGGTGTGATGATGGAAAAGTCCATCGAAACGGTTACAGCTATAATGGCCATCCTCAAGGCTGGCGGAGCGTATGTTCCCATCGACATCGAATATCCCCGGGATCGGATTCAATATATTTTGCAAGACAGTCAAACCAAAATCGTACTCACACAGAAGAACGTCCGCAATCTTGTTCATGACGTCGGGTACGGCGGGCAAGTAGTAGTACTGGAAGAAGAAAATGTCGATTCTCACTCAGATTCCAACCTTCACCTTCCAAGTAAGCCCACTGATCTTGCGTATGTGATTTATACCTCAGGCACAACTGGCAAGCCGAAAGGGACCATGTTGGAGCATAAAGGGATCGCGAATTTGCAATCATTCTTCAAAAATACGTTTGGCGTTTCACCTGAGGACAAAATTGGTCAATTTGCCAGCATGTCCTTCGACGCATCGGTATGGGAAATGTTCATGGCTTTGCTATCCGGTGCCAGCCTATACATTCTTTCCAAACATACGATTCATGATTTCATCACATTTGAAAATTATTTGAATGAAAATGAATTGACCATCATCACGTTACCGCCTACTTATTTAACTCACCTCAACCCAGATCATATCACTCCACTACGCATCATGATTACGGCAGGCTCAGCTGCCAACATTCCTCTAGTGAATAAATGGAAAAACAAAGTCAGGTACATCAATGCATACGGTCCAACGGAAACGAGCATTTGCGCGACGACATGGGAAGCTCCTTCCAATGAGCGCCATATCCAATCTGTTCCGATCGGAAAACCGATTCAAAATACATCCGTTTATATTGTCAATGAAGAGTTAAAGCTGCAGCCGATTGGCAGCGAAGGCGAATTGTGCATTGGCGGAGTAGGCTTGGCCAGAGGATATTGGAATCGACCAGATCTGACGGCAGAAAAATTCATAGATAATCCGTTCATACCAGGCGAGAAGATGTACAGAACAGGAGACCTAGCCAAATGGCTGCCGAATGGGGAAATCGAGTTTCTCGGCAGAATCGACCATCAAGTGAAAATTAGGGGTCATCGGATTGAGCTAGGAGAAATCGAGTCCGTTTTGCTGAAGCATGAACTAATCAAAGAGGCAGTAGTTATCGCCAGAGAAGATCAACATGCGGGGCCATATCTGTGCGCCTACTTTATTTCGGGACAGGAAGTAACACCTTCGCAGATCAGAGAATATACCGCACAAAAGCTTCCTGCGTACATGGTTCCTTCCTTTTTCGTGAAGCTGGATAAAATGCCACTCACACCAAATGACAAAATCGATCGCAAAGCATTGCCTGAACCTGATCTTGCTGTAAGCCCAAGTACAGCATACGAAGCTCCCAGAAATGAGACAGAATCCATCCTCGCTGCGATTTGGCAAGAGGTTTTGGGAATCGAGAAGATTGGTATTCGCGATAATTTTTACTCGCTCGGTGGTGATTCGATCCAAGCTATCCAGGTCAGTGCACGATTGCATTCCTACCAGCTGAGGCTAGAGACGAAAGATTTGCTGAAATACCCGACGATTGCGCAGGTTGCTCTCTTTGTCAAGAATACGACCAGAAAAAGCGATCAAGGCATCATCGCGGGGCCAGTACCTCTTACGCCGATTCAACAGTGGTTCTTTGAGCGGAACTTTACGAATATGTTCCATTGGAATCAATCGTATATGCTATATCGCGAACAGAGATTTGATCCTCACGCCATTCAGAAGGCACTGGATAAAATTCTCCAGCATCACGACGCGCTGCGTATGGTATATCAGCGCGAAAATGAAGAGATTGTGCAGCTTAATCGCGGTTTGGCTGAAGATTTATACCATTTCACTCGCTATGATCTGACCTCGCATACGGATGTTCAACCCGTGATAGAAGAAGAGACGAGACGCTTGCACAGCAGTATGAATCTACACGAAGGCCCGTTGGTTCAGGTAGCCCTGTTTCATACTTTCGATGGCGACCATTTGTTTATGGCCATCCATCATTTAGTAGTTGATGGCATCTCTTGGCGCATATTATTTGAGGATCTAGCAACAGCATACGCCCAGGTGCTAGCAGGGCAAGAGATAGTTCTGCCCGAAAAAACGGATTCTTTTAAAAATTGGTCAGAATGGCTAAACGAGTATGCAAATCAAGATGAGTTACGAAGAGAACTGCCCTATTGGGAGAATCTCGAATTGGAAGCTAGAACTGTCTCTCTTCCCAAAGACTATGAATCGATTGGTAGCAAACAAAAGAGTATACGAAACATACGAGTCGCATTGCCGGTAGTAGAGACCGAACAATTGTTGAAGCAAGCAAATCATGCATATCAAACCGAAATCAACGATTTGTTATTGGCAGCGTTGGGGCTTGCAATCGCAGAGTGGAGCAAGCTGGACCAAATCGTGATTAATTTAGAGGGGCATGGGCGCGAGGAAATTATCCAGCAGGCGAACGTTGCGAGAACAGTAGGTTGGTTTACGTCCCAATATCCGGTTTTGCTAGATTTGAGACAAATCAATCAGTTATCTGACCATATTAAGCTCACGAAAGAAAATTTGCGGAAGATACCGAATAAAGGCATTGGTTATGAAATCTTAAAGTATGCGACAGTACCGGAAAGACGTCGTTCCCTATCTTTTTCCCTGCAATCCGAAATTACGTTTAACTACTTGGGCCAATTTGACTCGGACATCAAAAATGAACTGTTTACTCGATCGCCTTATAGTTGTGGCAACACTCTCGGTGCGGACGGAAAGAACAACTTGAGTCCTGAGTCCGAAATTTATACCAACCTGAATATTACCGGATTGATTGAAGGTGGAGAGCTTCTCATCACCTTTTCCTATAGCGAGGAGCAGTATAGAGAAGAGACCATCCGTTGCTTGAGTGATAGCTATAAAAAGCACCTCCTGTCGATCATCACGCATTGCTCCCAGAAAAAAGAAGTAGAACGAACTCCAAGTGATTTTAGTCTGAAAGGACTCCAAATGGAGGAAATGGACGATATCTTCGAATTACTTACAAATACACTTAATTAGATAAGCATATACGAATATTTCGTGGGGCAATGCATTCTCTTAACTTACATTTTTATGCATTAATGACAAATAATGTTGATATCGAGGTGCCGTAATGAGTTTATTTAGCAAAGAACAGGTACAAGATATGTATTTGCTGACTCCCATGCAAGAAGGAATGCTATTTCATGCCTTGCTAGATGAAGAACACAACTCTCATCTTGTACAGATGTCCATTACGATTCAGGGTGATCTTGACGTTGGTTTGTTTACCAACAGCTTGGAAGTGCTGGTAGAGAGATATGATGTGTTCCGTACGTTATTTCTCCATGAAAAATTAAAGCAGCCTTTGCAGGTTGTTTTGAAGGAACGACCGATTCCCATCCAATTTCATGATTTGTCTGCATACAATGAGCAACAAAAGCAGCAGCAGTACGCACAATACAAGAGCGAAGATCAAGAGAAAACCTTTCATTTGGCGAAAGACCCATTAATGAGAGTCGCTATTTTCCAAATGACGAAGCATGACTACCAGATCATCTGGAGCTTTCATCACATTCTCATGGACGGTTGGTGCTTCAGCATTATTTTTGATGACCTTCTATCCGTCTATTTATCCTTGCAAAACAAGACTACGATCTCGCTTGAGCCGGTACAGCCATACAGTCACTTTATAAAATGGCTGGAAAAACAAGATAAACAGGCATCTCTCGCCTATTGGAGAGAATACCTCGAACACTATGAACAGCAGACTTCTTTACCGAAGACAGGGAAGCCATCTAGCAAAGCTTTTCAACCAGCTCAATATCGCTTTGTGCTGAACCGTACGCTTACGAAGCAGCTGCTAGCGATTGCCACTCAGAATCAAGTGACGTTGCCGACAGCGATTCAAACGATATGGGGGATTCTCCTCCAAAAATACAATTCATCCGATGATGTGCTATTCGGTTCCGTTGTCTCAGGGCGGCCAACAGAAATAGTAGGAATCGATAAAATGGTTGGGTTGTTTATCAATACGATCCCATTCCGTATTCAATCGAAAAAGGGTCAAACGTTTTCTGACCTATTACTGGATGTGCATCAAAGAACGCTGCAAACTCAGCCATATGAGCATGTGCCTTTGTACGATATTCAAAACGATTCGATCCTGAAGCAAGATTTGATCGATCACCTGATGGTTATTGAAAACTACCCGCTGGTGGAAGCATTGCAGAAAAAGGCAAGGGACCAGCAGGTTGGTTTTACAATTATCGATGTGGAGATGTTCGAGCCTACCAATTATGACATGACGGTCATGGTGATGCCCAAAGAAGAGATTGCTATGCGGTTTGATTATAATGCCGCACGCTTCGATGAAGAGGTCGTGCAAAAAATGGTCGGCCATATCAATCAGGTAGCGGCTTGCGTAGCAAACAATCCAAATGTCGACCTTCAGCAAATTACTTTGCTGACAGAATCTGAGAAACAACAGCTATTGGCTAAAAATCAAGAAACATCAGCTGCCTATCCTGCGAAAACGATTCACGAGCTCTTTTCGGAGCAGGTTGAAAAAACGCCCGATCAGGTTGCTATCGTATTCGGAGATCAGCACCTGACGTATCGGGAGCTCGAAGAAAAGTCCAATCAGCTCGCCAGATTTTTGCGCGCAAAAGGAATTGCAGCAGATAGTCTTGTCGGTACAATGATGGATCGTTCGATAGAGATGATTGTAGGAATCCTTGGGATATTGAAAGCCGGTGGCGCGTTCGTGCCGATTGATCCGGAGCTGCCTGAGGATAGGATTGTCTACATGCTCGACCACAGCGGAATACGATTAGTAGTGACTCAGCATCATCTGCTAGAGAAAGTCACGACTTCTACGGAAACGATAGACATCAACGCCTCAGCCATATGGGAAGAGAGCAATGCGTCTGTAGACACGATCAATCATCCTGATGACCTGTTCTATATCATCTATACTTCAGGAACAACGGGTAAACCAAAAGGCGTCATGCTTGAGCATAAGAACATGACAAATCTGATGCACTTTACGTTTTCCCACACCAATATCGATTTTCATGAAAAAGTGCTGCAGTATACCACATGCAGCTTTGATGTTTGCTATCAGGAAATTTTCTCCACACTGCTTTCCGGGGGACAGCTCTATCTCATCACGAATGAGATGAGACGTCATGTAGAAAAACTGTTCGCGTTTATCCAGGAAAAACAGATCAGCACTTTGTCCCTCCCTGTATCCTTTTTGAAATTTATCTTTAACGAAAAAGATTATGCGCAAAGCTTCCCGCGTTGCGTCAAGCACATCATCACTGCAGGGGAACAGCTCGTCGTCACTCATGAGCTGCAGAAGTATCTACGGAAGCATCACGTATTTTTACACAATCATTATGGACCGTCGGAGACACATGTAGTGACCACCTACACGATGGACCCGAGATCAGATATACCGGAGCTGCCTCCCATTGGTAAACCGATTAGCAATACAGGCATTTACATTCTGGATGAAGAGCTGCAGCTGAAACCGGCCGGGATTGTCGGGGAACTGTATATTTCCGGTGCGAATGTAGGAAGAGGATATTTACACAATCCAGAGCTGACCGCGGAGAAGTTTCTCGAGAATCCGTATCAGCCAGGTGAAAGAATGTATCGGACGGGTGACCTGGCCCGTTGGTTGCCGGATGGCAATATCGAGTTTTTGGGGCGGATCGACCATCAGGTAAAAATAAGGGGTCATCGCATCGAGCTGGGAGAGATCGAGTCACAATTGCTCAACCATTCCAGCATCAAGGAAGCCGTCGTCATCGACAGAACGGATGAGACAGGCGGAAAGTATTTGTGCGCCTATGTCGTTCTGCAAGCAGAGATCAGTAACGAAGAGCTGCGAGCCTACCTGTCGCGGACTCTGCCTGAATATATGATCCCGTCCTTTTTCGTGAACCTGGAGCGGATTCCGGTCACGCCAAACGGAAAAACAGACAGAAGAGCTTTGCCCATACCTGATGGAAATGCTTTTACGGGAACGGCTTATCTCGCCCCGACAACTGAACTGGAACAGAAAATGGCAGCGATTTGGGAAAACGTACTCGGCGTGTCACGGGTCGGCATTCAAGATAATTTTTTCACGCTGGGGGGCCATTCACTAAAAGCGATCCAACTTATTTCCCATATGCAAAAAGAATGCAAGACAGATGTTCCGCTGCGTGTATTGTTTGAGAGACCGACCATCCAAGCCATCGCAAAATATGTAGAAGGCGAAGAGGAAGGAACATATTCCGCTATTCCGCGAGTCCTGCCGCAAGAGTATTATCCTGTATCCTCTGCGCAAAAACGCATGCTCATCTTAAATCAGCTAGGCCCGGCTAGCACGGTTTACAATCTGCCTGTTGCGATGAGACTCGATGGGGAACTGGATGTGAAACAGCTGGAGCATGCCATCTCTTGCCTGGTGAATCGTCATGAATCGCTTCGCTCGTCTTTTCATACCATCAACGGCGAACCGGTACAACGTATCCACCAGGAATGCAAGCTGCCGATTACTTACATGGAATCGACAGAAGAGCAATTGAATCAGGTCATGATGGATTTCATGCAACCGTTTGATCTGGAAAGGGCTCCGTTATGCCGGGTTGGGCTAGTCAAACTAAGCGAGCAGCACCATGTCATGATGTTTGATTTGCACCATATCATCTCGGATGGTGTATCGTCCCAGATCATTTTGAATGACTTTGCTCATTTCTATCAAAACAATTCCTTGCCAGAGCAGCTCATTCAGTATAAAGACTTCGCAGTTTGGGAAAAAGGTCAGGCAGAGTCGAACGACTACCGAAAGCAGGAAGCGTATTGGACCAATCGATTCGCTGGTGAAATCCCCGTCTTGAACCTGCCTTTGGACTACGCTCGACCGTCTGTTCAAAGCTTTGAGGGCGAACGTTATCCATTCCGAACAGAAAAACAGCTACTGGATGGTTTGCAGCGAGTAGCGGCAGAGACAGGTACGACCCTCTACATGGTTCTGATGGCAGCCTATCATGTTTTACTCGCAAAATATTCTGGGCAAGAAGACATGGTTGTCGGAACGGTGACTGCCGGAAGAGCACATCCCGATACGGAAACCATCATGGGCATGTTCGTCAATACGCTCGCAATCAGAAATCAGCCGGTATTAACCAAAACGTTCAAGGAATTTTTACTTGAGGTGAAGGACAATACACTCGCTGCCTTTGAGAATGCAGAGTACCCGTTTGAGGAGCTCGTCGAAAAGCTGGCGGTCAATAGAAATCGAAGCCGCAATCCTTTGTTTGACACCTTGTTCATTTTGCAAAACATGGATACCGATCCAATCGAAATCGAAGGAATCACAGTAACGCCTTACGTGCCAGAAGGGAAAATGGCGAAATTCGATCTGTCTCTCGAAGCTACCGAAAATCAGTCGGGTCTTATCTTCTGCTTCGAATTTTGCACCAAGCTGTTCAAGCGAGAGACGATCGAAAGAATGTCGCAACATTACATCCAAATCTTGCAGGAAGTCATCCGGAACGCAGAGTTGGCTCTCTATCAGATGGAGATGCTAACCGAGCAAGAAAAGCAGGAATTGTTGGTCCATTTCAACGACACATACAAGCATGTTCAAGAGGAATCCACGCTTCCACAGCTATTTGAAGAGCAAGTGCTGAAAACGCCTGATCAAATTGCGCTCGTTTGCGGGGAAAAACGGTTGACCTATCAGGAGCTCAATAAGAGAGCCAATCAGCTTGCTCGCACATTACGGAAAAAAGGAGTGCAGGCTGACCAAAGCGTTGGCATTATGGCAACTCGTTCCTTGGAGATGGTGATAGGAATCCTTGCCATTCTCAAGGCTGGCGGAGCATATGTGCCCATCGATCCTGAATATCCGAATGATCGCATTGCTTATATGCTGGAAGATTGCGAAGCCCGTCTGGTGCTTACCCAAGAACAGCTTGGAACAAAGATTGCTGCTGGAGTGGAATGCCTGTATCTGGAGGATAAGAGTAACTATTCTCGTATAACCACAAACCTGGACCCGATTCATACGGCAACCAATCTGGCTTATATCATCTACACATCTGGTACAACGGGTAGGCCAAAAGGGGTCATGGTAGAGCACCGAGGTATTGTCAACAGTGTGACGTGGAACAAGGAAGAGTTTGCCTTGTCTGTCCATGACAGAGGCTTGCTGCCTCTTTCCTTTGCCTTTGATGGCTTTGTCCTTACCTTCTTTGCGCTGATAGTATCCGGTTCAACTGTTATCTTGACGAAGGATGAAGAAGCCAAAGATCCGATCGCGCTCAAAAACCTGATCACAGCGTGGAGTTGCAGCTACACGTTATGCGTGCCAAGTTTGTTCCAGGCGATTTTGGAATGCAGCACCCCGGAAGACATCAGTCCGATGAAAATGGCAGTGCTCGGGGGAGAAAAGCTATCTCCGAAGCTTGTAGAAATGTGCAAAGAGATGAATCCGCAGATGCTTGCTGTCAATGCGTACGGTCCGACAGAAAGCAGCGTCATCGCCACTTATCTGTGCGATACGCAGCCGGATGCTCCCATCACGATTGGGCGTCCAATAGCAAACACAAGCATATA
Source organism: Brevibacillus jepli (assembly GCF_047229145.1). Lineage (NCBI taxonomy): Bacteria > Bacillati > Bacillota > Bacilli > Caryophanales > Paenibacillaceae > Brevibacillus > Brevibacillus jepli. The sequence goes on along the minus strand of NZ_JBFEFW010000002.1, from coordinate 124,597 downwards.
CATCGTGGATCATTCGCACCAGCTGCTACCAATCGGTGTAGTTGGAGAGATATGCATTGGCGGCCGCGGTGTGGCACGGGGATATTGGAAAAAACCAGAACTCACTCAGGAGAAGTTTGTTTCCAATCCATTTGAGCCAGGTAAACGCATGTACAAGACGGGAGATCTTGGCAGGTGGCTCCCTGACGGAACGATTGAATTCGCTGGACGCTTGGATGAACAGGTAAAAGTGAGAGGATATCGGATTGAGATCGGGGAGATAGAATCGGTTCTGCTCAGCTATGAAAACACAAATGAAGCGATTGTCGTTGCCCATCAGGATGGAAGCGGAGACGCGTATCTGACTGCCTATTTCACTGGGAAAGAAACCATCTCAGAAGTGGCGCTTCGAACACATCTATCCCAAGAGCTGCCAGCGTATATGGTACCTACCTATCTGGTTCAACTGGATGCTTTCCCGCTCACACCAAATGGCAAGCTCGATCGCAAAGCTCTGCCAATGCCTGAAGGAAAGCCTGCAACAGGGGCGGAGTATGTTGCACCAGCTAATGAGGTGGAAGTCACGCTGGTGAAGATTTGGGAGAACGTCCTCGGCCACTCAGGTATCGGGGTGATGGATAACTTTTTTGAGCTAGGCGGCCATTCCTTGAAAGCTATGACGGTCGTAGCGCATGTGCATCGGGAGTTTCAAATAGATCTGCCTTTGAAGCGCCTCTTTGATGCTCCGACGATTCGATCCTTGTCGCCATGGATTGAGCATAGCGAGAATGCATCAGATACATCGATTCAACCAGCAGAGCTACAAGATTACTATCCAGTATCGTCTGCCCAGCAGCGAATGTACGTGCTTCATCAGCTGGAAGGGGCAGGCATCAGCTACAATACGCCTGGCATGATCATGCTGGAAGGCAAGCTGGTTCGTGAGCAGTTGGCGAATGCGCTGCAAGCATTGGTAGACCGCCACGAGATCTGGAGAACGTCATTTGAAATGGTGGGAGATCAGCTCGTCCAAAAAATACACGACCGCGGGGAAGTGGAGATGGAGTATCGGACAGCAGAGGAACATCAGATCGATGAGATTTTCCATTCGTTCGTCCGTCCATTTGATCTTTCTGTTCCTCCGTTGATACGCATGGGCTTGGTGAAAATCTCGGATGAACGTCATCTTCTCCTTTATGACATGCATCATATTGCAGCAGATGCCTCATCCGTCACGATCATCTTCAATGAGCTGGCCGATTTGTACCAGGGCAGACACTTGCCAGCGCTGCGTATCCAATACAAGGATTTCTCTGTTTGGCAGAAGAGCTTGTTCGAGTCAGATGACTTCAAGTCACACGAAGATTATTGGCTTCAAGCGTTTGCGGGGAAGATTTCCACGGTGGAACTGCCAACAGATTTTCCACGACCATCTGTGAAAAGCTTTGAAGGTGACCATATCGCGCTTTCTACTGATCAATCACTGCTAGAAGCCTTGCACACGCTGGCTACAGAAACCAAAACGACGCTGTTTATGGTCTTGCTCGCCGCTTACAATGTGCTGCTATCGAAGTATTCGGGGCAGGATGACATCATTGTCGGAACACCGATCTCCGGCAAGACGCGCTCTGAGCTGGAACCGATTGTAGGAATGTTCGTCAATACGCTGGCAATCCGAAACAAACCGACAGGTCAAAAGACCTTTAAGGATTTTCTGATGGAAGTCAAGCAGAATGCCTTGGATGCTTATGATCATCAAGATTACCCGCTGGAGAGTCTGGTTGAAAACCTGGGCATTCAACGTGATCCGGGACGTAATCCACTGTTTGACACGATGTTCATTTTGCAAACCGACGAGCTGTACCAAAAAACGCTGGATCAATTAGTCTATCGCCATTATGAATCCAGCAGCGCGCTTGGCATATCGAAGTTCGACTTGTCTTTTCACCTGACTGAGCGTGAGACAGACCTGTTACTGCGACTGGAGTACAGCACCAAGCTGTTCAGAAGAGACACGGTAGACAGAATGGCGCGTCACTTCTTGCAAATTCTGCGAAACGTAATAGCTCATCCAGATAGGAAGCTTCAAGAGATTGAGATGCTGACGGCAGAAGAAAAGCAGTTGTTGCTGGTGGACTTTAATGATACGGACAGAGATTACCCGACAGGCAAAACCATCCAACAGCTCTTTGAAGAACTGGCAGCAAACACGCCTGATCAAACGGCGATTATATTCGAAGAAAAACATATGACCTACAAGGAACTGAATGAAAGAGCGAACCAGTTGGCCGTTGTTTTGCGCGAAAAAGGGGTAAAACCCGAGCAAATTGTCGTCATGCTGGTGGAGCGTTCACTGGAGATGGTCATTGCAACCCTGGCGATATTAAAAGCGGGCGGCGCCTTTTTACCCGTCGATCCTGAGTATCCCGAGGAAAGAATCCGTTACATGATGGAAGACAGTCAAGCGAAGCTGGTGGTTACTCATTCACACTTGATCCATAAGGTGTCCAGTCAGGCAGATATCATCGATCTTGGCGACGCTCGAAGCTATTCGCCACAAACAGAAAACTTGCTTTGCATGAACAAGCCGTCTGATCTGGCTTATATCATTTACACGTCCGGTACGACAGGCAATCCAAAGGGAGTCATGCTGGAACACAGTGGAGCAGCCAATCTGCAAGCCGTATTCACCAATCACCTTGGTGTAACACCACACGACAGAGCCGGGCACTTTGCCAGCATTTCTTTTGACGCATCGGTCTGGGATATGTTTATCGGATTGCTTACAGGTGCGCCTTTGTACATCATCTCCCGTGACACGATCAACGATTTTCGCAAATTTGAGGAATACGTCCGCCAGAACGAGATTACCATTCTCACTTTGCCGCCGACGTATGCCATTTATCTTGAGCCTGATCGTATGCCGTCTTTACGTATCCTGATTACAGCCGGATCGTCATCTTCCACCGCGTTGATAGAGCAGTGGAAAGAGAACGTGACCTATATCAATGGATATGGCCCAACAGAGAATACCGTTTGCGCGACACTCTGGAAAGCCGTGCCGGATGAACCAGTCGGACAGACGATTACCATTGGTAAACCCGTACAGAACACGAAGCTGTACATTGTGGATGAACAATCGCAATTGAAAACTGTGGGGCAGATAGGAGAATTGTGCATCAGCGGGGTGGCACTGGCCAGGGGATACTGGAATCGTCCAGAACTGACCGCAGAGAAATTCGTCGACAACCCGTTTGTGCCAGGAGAAAAGATGTACCGAACTGGTGACTTGGCTAGATGGCTTCCGGATGGAAATATCGAGTACCTCGGAAGAATCGATCATCAGGTGAAGATTCGCGGACACCGGGTAGAGCTGGGCGAAGTCGAGAGTGTTCTGTTGCGGTACGAGACGATAATAGAGGCCGCAGCTATCACACATACGGATGACCACGGGCAAGCTTTCCTGTGCGCTTACTATGTGGCAGATGGGGAAGCAACTCCAGCACAGCTGCGAGAATTTATGGGCAAAGAACTGCCAAACTATATGGTTCCAACCTTCTTTGTCCAGTTGGATAAGATGCCGTTGACACCGAATGACAAGATAGACCGCAAAGCATTGCCGAAGCCGAGCCAGGAGAAGAATGCAGGACGAGAATATGAAGCTCCACAAAACGAACTCGAACAACTACTGGCAACGATCTGGGCAGAGGTTTTGGGAATCAAGCAAGTCGGAATGAAAGACAATTTCTTTGAACTAGGCGGAGATTCCATCAAAGCGATTCAAGTATCCACGCGCCTTCACGCATCAGGCTGGACGCTTGCGATGAAGGAACTGTTCCAATATCCGTCTATCGAACTTGTCGCCGCCCATGTAACGCCAAACATCAGAGAAAGTGACCAGGGAGTCGTAGAAGGCGAGATTGGTTTGACTCCTATCCAAAAGTGGTTCTATGAGCAGAATTTCACTGATCGTCACCACTGGAATCAGGCTGTCATGCTGTTCCGAGAAGAAGGCTTCGATGGAGGACTTGTTCAGCAAGCCTTCCATAAAATCATCGAGCATCACGATGCGCTGCGCATGGTATACAAACACGAAAATGGGACCATCACCCAAATCAATCGAGGGCTTACAGATGAACGATTCCGTTTCCACTCATTTGATTTGACGGAACATCCAAATAGCGCAGCTCACATTTTGGAATTGGCTGATCTCATCCAAAGCAATATCGATTTGGAACAAGGACCGCTCGTCCATCTGGGCCTCTTCTCAACCAAAGAAGGCGATCATTTACTCATTGCAATTCACCATTTAGTAGTGGATGGCGTCTCGTGGCGAATCTTGTTTGAGGATTTTTCTACAGCCTATACACAGGCTCAGCGTAATCAAGAGATCGTCTTGCCGAAGAAGACGGATTCATTCAAGGCTTGGTCGTCCCAAATGCATACCTACGCAGAGAGTGACGAGCTTTTGCGAGAGGTTGCTTATTGGCACAACCTGGAGAGAACGACCTCGCAAGCAGCGTTGCCTACCGATTTTGTCACAGCAGATCGTAAGCAAAAGCATACGCGTACTGTAAAGGTTGAGTTGACAGCTCCGGAAACAGAAAATCTTCTACGTCACGTTCATCATGCCTATCACACAGAGATGAATGATCTATTGTTGACGGCCTTGGGATTAACCGTGAAAGAATGGGCGAATACCAGCTGCGCTGTCATCAATCTGGAAGGTCACGGACGCGAAGACATCCAGAATGAAATGAATGTGACGAGAACAATTGGGTGGTTTACTTCTCAGTTCCCGGTCGTGCTTGATATGGAGAAGTCGCAGGACTTGGCATACCAAATCAAGCAAATCAAAGAGAGCTTGCGCCGGATTCCGAAAAAAGGAATTGGCTACGAGATTTTACGCACGATGACGAAAGGTAAGACCGAACCAACCTTGTCATTTACCTTACAGCCGGAAATCAGCTTTAACTATCTCGGACAATTTGATTCGGATGTGAAATCGGGCGGCTATTCATTCTCACCACTCGGGACAGGACAGTTGTTCAGCCCGCAATCGGAAAGAGTGTTCCTCCTGGACATCTCCGGCATGATCGAGGATGGAAAGCTCCAGATCAGCTTTGGATACAATAGTCTCCAGTACAAGGAAGAAACCATTACTCGCTTGGCAGACAGCTACCGGAATCACTTGCTTGCCATCATAGCCCATTGCCTGTCAAAAGAAGAAGGGGAGTTGACCCCGAGCGACCTGGGGGATGACGACCTTTCTATGGAAGAATTGGAGAACATACTGGAATTGATTTAATCAGGCGAAATTAGAAATGCTTTTCCTCCAATAAAAGCTGTGCATGACGCGTTTTTATTGGAGGAACCCTCTTTGAATCGAAAAAACTTTAGTTGAGGTGCGAAATGAAAAAGCAGGAAAATATCGCAAAAATTTACCCGTTAACCCCATTGCAAGAGGGTATGTTGTTTCATGCTGTCAAAGATTCGAACAGCAGCGCCTACTGCCTCCAGATGTTCGCAACGATCCAAGGTGATTTTCACCTGCCGCTCTTCGAAGAAAGCATCAACAAGCTCGTAGAGAACTACGAGGTATTGCGCACGGTGTTTGTGTATCAAAACCTGCAGCGGCCCAGACAGGTTGTTTTTAAAGAGAGAAAAGCTCCCGTGCATTTCGAAGACATTTCCCATTTACCAGAGCAGGACCAGAACGATTACATAAAAGCGTATACCAGTCAGCATCATTCCTTTGACTTGACGAAAGACATCTTGATGAAAACAGCTATTTTCCAAACAGGAGAGAACAAGTATCAATTCGTTTGGGCCTTCCACCATATCATTGTTGACGGTTGGACATTGGGCGTATTGCAGGGCAAACTGCTTTCGTATTACGCAGCACTCCGTAAAGGCGAATCAATTTCACGGGAAACAGTAAAACCATACAGCGAATACATCAAATGGCTGGATAAGCAAAACAAAGATGAGGCGCTCACTTACTGGCAAAATTACTTGGAAGGCTTTGACCATCAGGCAGACTTCCCTAAGAAGAAGTATGTGGCTGAGGGTGGCACCTATGTGCATGTCGAGTCTCTCTTCACCATAGCGCCAGAACAGACCCAACAATTGATGCACATTGCCAACCAAAATCAGTCCACGATGAGCAGCGTGGTTCAAGCCCTGTGGGGCATTTTAGCCAGCAAGTACAAAAACACGGAAGATGTTGTATTCGGGTCTGTCGTATCAGGGCGTCCACCTCAGATCCAAGGTATTGAGAGCATGGTTGGCTTGTTTATTAACACGATTCCAACCCGGGTTCAAACGAATAGACAACAATCGTTCAGTGAACTGCTGGGGACTGTTCAAAAGCATGCCTTGTCGTCTACTACCTATGATTTCGCCCCGCTCTATGAAATTCAGAGTAAAACGGAGCTCAAACAGGAATTGATCGATCATTTGGTGACCTATGAAAATTACCCGGATAACTCCTTGAAGCATCTGGAAGATTCACTAGGCTTTCAGTTTACGGTGGAAAACGGGGAAGAGCAGACGTCCTATGATTTTAACGTGGTCGTTGCCGTCGCACCCTGGAACGAAATGTTTGTGAAGTTGAGCTATAATGCTGCAGTTTACGAACGGGAATTCGTGGACAGAGTGGAAGGCCATTTGAAAAAGATCATCGAGCAGGTCATTCACAATCCAGAAATACTGCTTCAAGATATCAGCATCATCACTGATGAGGAAAAACAGCAATTATTGGTAGCTTATAACGACACAGCGGCCGATTACCCACAGGACAAAATGATATTTGAGCTAATCGCTGAGCAAGCCAGCCAGACGCCAAATAAAGTAGCGGCTGTTTGCGGTGATAACAGCCTGACTTACCAGGAGCTTCATGTGCGTTCTAACCAGCTTGCCAGAGCTCTGCGCGAGAAAGGAATTACCCGAGGAAGCATCGTCTCGATTATGGCGGAGCATTCGCTGGAACTGATCGTGGCCATGATGGCTGTCTTAAAATCAGGCGGCGCCTATTTGCCGATTGATCCAGAATATCCGCTAGAGAGAATTCAATATTTACTCGATGACAGTCAGACCACGATTCTTTTAACACAGAAGCATCTTCAAGAAAACATCGACTTTACAGGCAATATTCTCTATCTCGATAATCCTTCCTTGTATGAAGGGGACAGCACGAATCTTGATACAGTGTGCACGCCAGATGATTTGGCCTACATGATCTATACCTCCGGGTCCACCGGCAATCCGAAAGGCGCGATGATCACCCATCAAGGTCTGGTCAATTACATCTGGTGGGCCAACAAGGTGTACGTCGAGGGTGAAGCTGTAGACTTTCCGCTTTACTCTTCCATTTCATTTGATTTGACTGTCACCTCGATCTTCACACCGCTTCTATCAGGCAACACGATCTATGTATATAGAGGAGCTGACAAGGTACAGGTCATTTTAGATATTATCCAGGACAATAAAGTAGGAATCATCAAACTGACGCCAACGCACCTGAAGCTGATAGAAGAAATAGACGGCACTAATTGCGGTATCAGACGGTTTATTGTCGGCGGAGAAAACTTGCCAACCAAGCTGGCGAAGAGAATCTATGAGAATTTTGGACACAATGCCAAGATCTTCAACGAGTACGGACCGACCGAAACTGTTGTTGGCTGCATGATTTATCAGTATCACCCTGAACAAACCATACAAGAATCCGTACCAATCGGTGTCCCTGCCGATAACGTGCAGCTGTATTTGCTTGATTCTTCCATGCAGCCTGTGCCTGTCGGATCGATCGGCGAAATGTATATAGCCGGTGATGGCGTAGCCAAAGGGTATTTCAACAGACCGGAGCTGACTCAGGAAAAGTTTATCGATAATCCGTTCCGTCCCGGTACCAAAATGTACCGCACTGGTGATCTGGCGAAATGGCTGCCCGATGGAAACATGGAGTATTTAGGAAGAACAGACCATCAAGTAAAGATTCGCGGACATCGGATTGAAATGGGCGAAATCGAAACACGTCTGACTCAGCATGAGTGGATCAAGGAAGCAGTCGTCATCGCAGAAAAGGATAGCAGCGGTCAAAATGTCCTGTACGCCTACGTTGTTTCCGATCAAGAGCTGACGGTATCTGAATTAAGAGAACATCTGGGAGGTACGCTTCCTTCTTATATGGTTCCGTCGTTCTTCATCCGCCTGGAGGAAATCCCGCTCACAGCAAACGGCAAAGTGGAGCGAAAGAAATTACCGAAGCCTGACGATTCCGTTTTGACCGGAACAGCGTATGTCGCTCCTCAAAATGAGATGGAAACGAAGCTGGCCGAGATTTGGCAGCAAGTCTTGGGGGTTGGCCGCGTAGGTGTTCACGACAATTTCTTCGACTTGGGTGGACACTCCTTGAAGGCCATGACCGTTACTTTCCAAGTCTCCAAGGCGTTGGACGTGGAATTGCCAATCAAAGCTCTTTTCGAGAATCCAACTGTATCTGACCTGGCTGCTTATCTCTCTCGGGCCGGAGGGACCAAGATCACTGCCATACAACCAGTTGAAGAGAGAGACTACTATCCGGTTTCATCTGCACAGAAGAGAATGTATATTCTTCAGCAGTTTGAGGGAAGCGGAATTAGCTATAACATTTTCGGAGCTGTATTGCTCGAAGGAAAGCTGGACTACCAACGCTTCGCAGATGCGATGAAACGTTTGGCAGAGCGTCATGAAGCTCTTCGCACTTCATTCCACAGCATGAATGGTGAACCTGTCCAGAAAGTGCACGCTGTGGTAGAAATACCGATCGTTCACATGGAGTCCAGAGTGGCCGAGATCGAACCGATTATGAAAGAATTCGTCCGTCCTTTTGATTTGGAAGTGGCTCCGTTGCTTCGAACAGGCTTGGTCAACCTGGGTGAAGATCGTCATTTGTTCATGCTCGACATGCACCATATTATTTCGGATGGCGTATCCTCCCAAATATTACTAAGCGATTTTTCCAAGCTGTACAATGGTGAATCCTTGCCAGAGCTTTCACTCCAATACAAGGACTTTACGATCTGGCAAACGGAATTGCTGCAATCGACGCAATACCAAAAGCAAGAGGAGTATTGGGTCAAAACCTTTGCAGGTGAAATTCCTACGCTAAATCTTCCAACAGACTTTCATAGACCTTCTGTTCAAAGCTTTGAAGGAGATTTCATCACGATTCGCTCTGGCAATCAGCTCTTGGAAGAGTTACAGCTTCTTGCTTCGAAGGTAGGAACAACGCTCTTCATGGTGCTCCTGGCTGCCTATAATGTACTGCTATCCAAATACGCCGGGCAGGAAGAGATTATCGTTGGAACACCGATTGCCGGTAGATCGCATCCAGATGTAGCGGGCATTGTCGGTATGTTCGTCAACACTCTCGCCTTGAAAAATACTCCAGTGAGCAACTTGAGCTTCCGTGAGTTTTTGGGCGAAGTGAAACAAAAGACAATGACCGCTTTCGATAACCAGGATTACCCGTTTGAAAATTTGGTGGAAAAACTAGAAGTAAGACGTGATTTGAGCAGAAATCCACTGTTTGACACAATGTTCAGCCTGGATCATGAGGATACCTCCGAGCGTGAAATGTCAGGTCTGAAAATGACCCCTTATCAGCCGGAAAGTAAAATCGCGAAGTTCGATATCTCTTTGGATGCAATTGAAAACCAGGGTGAACTCTTGTTCTATGTCAGCTATTGCACAAAGCTATACGAAAAAGAAACGATGGAACGCTGGGCAGCCCACTATGTGAATATTTTGCAGTCGATTATTGCAAATCCAGACCAGAAACTAGCAGAAATCAGTGTGTTGTCAGCAGACGAGCAACAAAAAGTACTGAGCGAGTTCAACGCAACCGCAGTCGATTATCCCAAAGATAAAGTGTTCCACGAGTTATTCCAGAAGCAAGTGGAAAAAACACCGGATCAGGGAGCAGTGATCTTCGCAAACAAACAGCTTACCTACCGGGAGTTGAATGAAAAAGCCAACCAACTGGCTCGCGTTCTGCGCAGAAAAGGAGTACAGCCCGAGAGTACCGTCGGGATTATGGTAGATCGCTCCTTGCACATGGTGGTAGGTATGCTCGCGGTGTTGAAAGCAGGCGGGGCATTCGTTCCTATCGATCCGGACAATCCGCAGGAGCGTAAAGAGTTTGTCTTGGAAGATAGTGATGCTTTGCTGCTCCTGACACAGCAAAGCATGAAAGGTCAGCTTGCATTTTCACACGAAGTTCTCTTTTTGGATGACGAGGGCATGTATCAAGGGGATGCAAGTAATTTAGAGCAGATTGCTCTGCCAGAACATGCCGCTTATATCATTTATACATCCGGCACCACAGGAAAGCCAAAAGGTGTGGTAATCGAACACCGGAGCTATGCGAATGTCGCGTTTGCATGGCAGGATGAGTATCACTTGGACACCTTCCCGGTTCGCTTGCTGCAAATGGCGAGCTTTGCCTTTGACGTATCGACTGGCGACTTTGCCAGAGCATTGCTCACAGGAGGGCAGCTGGTGATATGCCCGAATGAGGTCAAAATGGATCCTGCTTCCTTGTACGACATCATCAAGCGATACGAAATCACCATTTTTGAAGCAACACCTGCGTTGATCATACCGTTGATGCACTACATTTACGATAATCAGCTGGATATCAGTCAAATGAAGCTCCTCATCCTTGGAGCAGACAGTTGTTCAGCGGAAGATTTCAAAACGTTGCTTTCCCGATATGGCAATTCGATGCGCATTATCAACAGCTACGGTGTAACAGAGGCGTGCATTGATTCCAGCTATTACGAAGTAGCAGACGTCTCATCCGTGAAGTCAGGAACGGTACCGATTGGCAAACCGCTTCCGAATATGACGATGTATGTGGTGGACGCACACTTGAATCTTCAGCCTGTTGGAGTCGTGGGAGAATTGTGCATCGGCGGAGCAGGGGTTGCGCGCGGCTACCTGAACAGACCGGAGCTAACCCAAGAGAAATTCGTGCCGAATCCATTTGCTCCAGGTGAACTCTTGTATCGTACCGGCGATCTGGCAAAATGGCGGGCAGACGGTAATATTGAATTCCTGGGCCGTAACGACCACCAGGTAAAAATTAGAGGGTTCCGGATCGAGCTGGATGAAATCGAGACACAGCTGCGCCAATTTGATGGGATCAAGGATACCGTTGTGGTCGCTATGCAAGATGGCAGCGGTCAAAGCAGCTTGTACGCCTACTATGTCTCAGAGCAGGCATTCCAAGCTTCCCAACTGCGAGATTATCTCGGAACGACTCTGCCGACTTATATGATACCGTCCTACTTTGTTCATTTAGAGAAGCTACCGCTTTCCGCCAATGGCAAGGTAGATCGCAAAGCATTGCCAAAGCCTGATCTCGTAGCAGGAACAGACACCGAATACGTAGCACCACGTAATGACATCGAATCGAAGCTGGTTGCGATCTGGGAAGATGTTTTATCTGTCAAGCAAATTGGCGTCATGGATAACTTCTTCGATCTCGGCGGGCATTCTTTGCGGGCCATGAACGTCATTTCGTTGGCACACCGAGAATTCCAAGTGGATATACCACTGAGAATACTGTTTGGCTCACCAACCGTTTCTGCCTTGTCTGCGTATATTGCGCAAGCTCAAAAAGGAACGTACACAGCGATTCAGCCTGTTCCAAAGCAAGAATGCTATCCTGTTTCTTCCGCGCAAAAAAGAATGTTTATCCTTCGCCAATTAGAAGGGGCAGACATCAGCTACAACATGCCAGGGATTATGTATGTGGATGGACAGCTGGATATCGAGCGACTTGAACATGCGATGAACATGCTGGTGAAACGACATGAATCCCTGCGGACATCCTTCCACTCAATTCAAGGCGAAACGGTTCAGCGTATTCATGAGGATGTCGAACTGAAGATTACGTATTTGCAGGCAACAGAGGATGATGTCAAGCAAATCGTAGGGCAATTTATCCAGTCCTTTGACTTGGAAAAAGCTCCACTCATTCGCGTAGGGCTTGCAAAATTGTCTGGCGAACGCCACTTGTTCATGATTGATATGCATCATATCGTTTCGGATGGTATCTCAATCGGCATTCTCATTGATGAATTTGTTCGTCTTTATCAGGGGGAGATTTTGCCAGAACCGCGCATTCAGTACAAAGATTTTGCCCAGTGGCAGAACCAATACTTCCAATCTGATGCGTTTAGATCACAGGAAGCTTTCTGGGCCGAGCGTTTTGCCGAAGAAATTCCGATTCTCAACCTTTCGACGGATTATCCGCGACCCTCTGTGAAAAGCTTCGAGGGAGATCGATATGGATTTGGCAGTGGCGCGCAATTGAGAAATGATTTGTATCGACTTGCTAACGCTTCTGGAGCAACCCTCTATATGGTGCTGTTGGCGGCGTACAATGTATTTCTATCAAAATACTCCGGGCAAGAAGATATCATCATAGGCACTCCAACAGCTGGGCGTTCCCATGCGGACACAGAAAGCATGATCGGCATGTTTGTCAATACGCTGGCCTTGCGCAATAAGCCAGAAGGTTCGAAATCATTTAGAGGCTTTTTGGAAGAAGTTAAGCATCATACTCTGCAAGCCTTCGAACATCAAGACTATCCGTTGGAAGAGCTTGTCCAGCGGTTGGACATTCATCGGGATCTCAGCCGAAACCCGTTGTTTGATACCATGTTCATCTTACAAAATACCGATGACTCCTCTTTTGTCATTCAGGATTTGTCCTTTACGCCGTATTTTCCTGAGGCAAAGCAAGCCAAGTTTGATTTGACTTTGGAGGCCGGTGAGGAAAACGAAGAGATTGTCTTTTACCTGGAGTACTGCACGCGATTGTTTGCACACGCAACGATTGAAAAAATGGCGGGACACTTCTTGCAAATCCTGCGGACGATCAGTGAGCAGCCTGACATTGTCCTGGCAGAGATCGAGCTGCTTAACCAAGCGGAAAAAGAGCGCTTATTGATTGATTTCAACGATACCCATCAAGACTATCCAGAGGAAAAGACACTTCATCAGCTCTTTGAAGAGCAAGTGGCGAAAACTCCGGATCAAACGGCCATCGTTGTTGGCGAGGAGTATTTGACCTATCAGGCATTAAATGTGAGAGCCAACCAGCTTGCCGTCACCTTGAGAGAGCGGGGCGTGAAGGCTGACCAAACCGTGGGCATCATGGCAAACCGTTCTGTGGACATGATTGTGGGGATCATGGCGATTTTGAAAGCAGGCGGAGCGTATGTCCCAATCGATCCGGAATATCCAGCTGAACGTGTAGCTTATATGGTAGAAGATTGCGAAGCTCGTTTGTTGCTGACCCAAAAACATCTTGAACCGAAAATGGCTGCTCACGTGGAATGCCTGTATTTGGAGGATGAAACGAATTATTCTCCCGATCATTCGAATCCGGAGCCGATCAATACGTCTGCCGATTTGGCTTATGTCATATACACATCTGGTACGACAGGCAAGCCAAAAGGGGTCATGGTGGAGCATCGAGGCATTGTGAACAGCGTGACGTGGAGGAAAGAGGAATATGGCTTGTCTGTCCATGACAGGAGCTTGCTGCCACTATCCTTTGCGTTTGATGCCTTCGTCCTTGCCTTCTTTGCGCCGATTCTTTCCGGTTCAACCGTCGTACTGGCGCAAGAGGATGAAGCCAAGGATCCGGTAGCTCTCCGAAACCGAATTATTGTTTCTAAATGCGCACACATCACATGCGTACCAAGCTTATTCCAAGCCATTTTGGAATGCAGCACTCCTGCGGATATCAGCCACTTGCAAGTGGTCACACTCGGGGGAGAAAAAATTTCGACTCAGCTTGTTGAGAAGACCAAGCAGATGAATCCGCAATTGGTCATCGTCAATGAGTACGGTCCGACAGAAAGCAGCGTTGTTTCTACCTTTTTGCGTATCACACATCCGGATTCAGCGATCACCATCGGGCATCCGATTGCAAACACCCGCATTTACATCATTGACAATACCCAACAGCTACAACCACTTGGCGTAGTTGGAGAGATTTGCATCGGCGGTCGTGGTTTGGCTCGGGGATATTGGAACAAGCCGGAACTCACTCTGGAGAAGTTTGTACCGAATCCTTTTGTGACTGGCGAACGCATGTACAAAACAGGCGATCTTGGCAAGTGGCTCCCTGACGGAACGATTGAATTCATCGGACGTGTGGATGAACAGGTGAAAGTAAGGGGCTACCGGATTGAAATCGGCGAGATTGAGTCGACTCTGCTCACTGTTGAAAAGGTGAATGCAGCCGTGGTCGTTGTCCATGAAGATCGACTGGTTGCCTATTTCACTGCTGAAGCAACACTTGACACCTCTCTGCTGTGGTCGAATTTGTCGAAAAGACTGCCGTCCTACATGCTTCCTGCATACTTTGTCCAGCTCGACCAAATTCCGCTTACGCCCAATGGAAAAATGGACAAGAAAGCACTGCCGAAGCCAGACGGCAAACCTGTAACAGGAGCGGACTATGTTGCACCAGGAAATGATATAGAAAGAAAGCTGGCAGATATTTGGGAACGTGCGCTCGGTGTTAGCGGCATCGGCATTCTCGATAACTTCTTCCAGTTAGGCGGCCATTCATTGAAAGTGATGAGCGTCGCTGCCCAGGTGCATCGTGAGTACCAAGTCGAGGTTCCACTCAAAGTACTTTTCTCGACACCTACCATTAAGGCCCTGGCACAGTATATCGCGACGAGTGGGAAAGACACCTATATACCGATTCAACCAGCACCACTGCAAGAGTATTATCCCGTTTCCTCGGCACAAAAGAGGATGTATGTCCTTCGTCAGTTTGAAGGCACAGGCACTGTCTATAACATGCCGAGCGCGATGTATATCGAAGGCGAGCTGGATTATGAGCGCTTTGAGTACGCAATTCAAGGACTGGTCAAGCGGCACGAATCGCTGCGAACATCCTTCCACACGGTCAATGGCGAGCCAGTGCAACGCGTGCATGAGTCTGTTGAGTTGAACGTAGCGTATGGAGAATTGACGGAACAGCAAGCAGAGCAAACAATCGAATCGTTTGTGCAAGCATTTGATTTGGAGAAAGCACCGTTGCTACGGGTCGGACTCTTCCGATTGAGCGCAAAACGTCACCTTTTCCTGATGGATATGCACCACATCATCTCAGATGGCGTCTCTGTCGGAATCATAATGGAAGAGTTTTCGAGGTTGTATCACAACGAAATATTGCCGGAGCTGACTGTACAATACAAAGATTTCGCCCTCTGGCAGTCTGACCTGTTCCAATCAGACATCTATTCGAAGCACGAAGCTTATTGGGTGGATTCCTTCGCGGGAGACATTCCGGTACTCAACCTGCCAGCCGATTATTCTCGACCACTGGTACAAAGCTTTGAAGGAGATTGCATTTCGTTCCAGACAGACAAACAGTTGATGGACGATTTATACGCGCTTGCTCACGAGAACCAAACCACACTTTTCATGGTTCTCTTGGCAGCTTACAATGTGCTCCTTTCCAAGTATTCCGGCCAAGAAGACATCGTGGTGGGAACACCGATTGCCGGCAGATCGCACGCTGATGTAGAGAGAGTCTTGGGGATGTTCGTCAATACGTTGGCTTTGCGAAATTACCCAGCTGGCACGAAAGCTTTCCAAGCATTTTTGGAGGATGTCAAACAAAATACGCTGCAGGCATATGTCCATCAGGATTATCCATTTGAAGCATTGGTAGAAAAACTGGAAATCCAGCGGGATCTCAGCAGAAATCCGCTGTTTGACACGATGTTCATTTTGCAAAACCTGGACAAAAAAGCTTATCAACTGGATGGACTGAATTTTGAACCGTATCCCGCTCAGGAAGGCAATGCCAAATTCGATCTCACATTGGAAGCGCATGAAGATGAGTCAGGAATTCATTTTGGTCTCGTATACTCCACGAAATTGTTCCAGAAAGAGACCATAGAAAGAATGTCTCATCATTTCCTCGAGGTACTTCGGGGAATCGTTGCAGACCAGACCGTTTCCTTGCATGAGATCAGCTTGTTGACCGAAGAAGAGAAGCAGCTTGTGACTGTTGGTTTTAACAACACGTCTGCTGCGTATCCCCGGGAGAGCACGATTCAGGATCTGTTCGAGGAGCAGGTTGCAAGAACGCCTGAGCATGCTGCAGTCGTTTTTGACGGACAGATGATGACGTATCAGGAGCTGAACTCACGAGCAAATCAGATCGCACATGCACTTCGCCGGTTTGAAGTAGGAAACGATTGCGTCGTAGGACTTATGACAGATCGTTCACTCGAAATGATCACAGGCATCATGGGGATTCTCAAAGCAGGAGGAGCCTATCTGGGAATTGATCCGGAGCATCCGTCAGAGCGCATTTCTTACATGCTTGAAGATGGCGGCGTGAAGGTTGTCCTCGTGCAAAGACATTTGCTGCATCTCGTGGACGAAGGTCTCATTCCGATTATTTTGGAAGATGAGAGCCTGGTTCGAGAAGATTCTAGCAATCTGCCCATCATCAATCGTGCCACTGATCTGGCGTACGTCATGTACACATCAGGCTCTACGGGCAAACCAAAAGGAGTCATGGTCGAGCATCGCAACGTCACGCGTTTGGTGAAGCATACGAATTACGTTCAAGTACGCGAAGAAGATCGTATGATTCAAACGGGCGCCATTGGCTTCGACGCCATGACGTTTGAGATTTTCGGGGCGCTGCTGCATGGTGCCAGCCTGTTCCTTGTGAGCAAGGATGTATTGTTGGATTCTGAAAAGCTGGGCAGCTTCCTGCGAGAGAATCAGATTACCACGATGTGGTTAACGTCTCCGCTCTTTAACCAGCTCTCACAAGACAATCCGGCGATGTTCGAAGGATTGCGAGCTTTGCTTGTCGGTGGGGAAGCCTTGTCTCCGAAGCACATCAATAGAGTAAGAAACGCCAATCCCAATCTGGAAATTTGGAACGGGTACGGCCCAACCGAAAATACGACCTTCTCCACATGCTATCTGATTGAGAAGGAATTCGCAGACAATATTCCGATTGGGAAGCCGATCACCAACTCCACTGCCTACATCGTAGATCGCTACAATCAGCCGCTGCCAGTTGGCGTGCCTGGTGAACTGTGCGTAGGTGGCGACGGGGTAGCCAGAGGATATTTGAACAAACCGGAATTAACCGCTGAGAAGTTTGTTCCGAATCCGTTTGTTTCTGGCGAATACATGTACCGCACAGGGGACTTGGCGAGATGGCTGGCGGATGGAACGATTGAGTATTTGGGTCGAATCGACCAGCAGGTAAAAATCAGAGGCTATCGGATCGAGCTTGGGGAAATCGAGACCGTTCTGACCCATCTGGAAAAGGTAAAAGAAGCTGTCGTTACCGTGATAGATGATACGAACGGCCAAAAAGCTCTCTGCGCTTATTTTGTTCCGGAAGCGGCACTCGACGTATCCGAGCTGAGAGAAGCTATTGCCAAAGAATTGCCTAGCTACATGGTTCCAGCCTTCTATGTCCAAATGGATAAACTGCCGTTGACCGCAAACGGAAAGGTCGATCGTAGAGCACTGCCTGAACCGTCTGAAGATCGAGTCCTAGGCTCTGCCTATGTAGCGCCACAAAATACAACGGAGCAAAAGCTGGCCGAAATTTGGCAAGAGGTTCTGGGAATTCATGCGATAGGCATTCACGACAACTTCTTTGAACTGGGCGGTCATTCCTTGAAGGCCATGAATGTGATCACACAGGTTCATAAAGCGTTCCAGGTTGATCTTCCGTTAAAAGCACTGTTTGAATCACCTACGATCCATGAGTTGGCAGCCTTTATCAACGCGAGTGAATTCGAACAGTTCGAGACGATTCAACCAGTGGGGCAAGCTGACTTTTATCCGGTTTCGTTCGCACAAAAAAGAATGTACATCCTTCATCAGTTTGAAGGAAACGGAATCAGCTATAACGTGCCAAATGTACTGGTGATGGAAGGCAATCTGGATTACGAACGCTTTGAACACGCCATCCGAACACTGGTAAAACGTCATGAATCGCTGCGAACTTCCTTCCATTCGATAAATGGGGAACCAGTCCAACGCGTCCATGAGAATGTCGAGATGCACATGGTCATTTCCGAGGCGGCAGAAGACCAAATCGAACAACGCATACAGGAGTTAGTCCAACCGTTTGATCTCAAAGTGGCTCCGCTGTTCCGGGTTCACCTGATCAAGCTGAGTGCAGAGCGTCACTTGTTCTTCATGGATATGCACCATATTATCTCGGATGGTGTATCGCTTGCGGTTATCGCCAAGGAGTTCGCCAGCTTGTACGAGGAAAAGCAGCTTCCTGATTTGCGCATCCAGTATAAAGATTTCGCTGTATGGCAAACAAGGCTGACACAGTCTGATCGCTTCCAAAAACAGGAGGATTATTGGACCAATGCCTTTGCAGGGGAAATCCCGTTACTTAACCTGCCAACTGATTTTCCACGACCTACTGTTCAAAGCTTCGAAGGTGACACGGTAGAAATCGGCACAGGAAATCACTTGCTTGCGGAGTTGCGGCAACTCGCTGCAAATACGGGATCAACGCTGTTCATGCTACTTCTTGCGGCTTACAATGTACTGCTATCCAAATACGCAGGACAGGAAGAAATCGTTGTCGGCACACCGATTGCAGGTCGATCCCACGCAGATGTGGAACCAATCGTCGGCATGTTCGTCAACACGCTCGCCTTGAAGAATGTGGCTGCTGGCAACCTGACCTTCCGTGAATTTTTGGATCATGTGAAACAAAGCTCTCTGAATGCGTTCCAGCATCAGGATTATCCGTTTGAACATCTCGTAGATAAGCTGCAAGTTCGGCGCGATCTGAGCCGAAATCCGCTGTTTGATACGATGTTCAGCCTGGGGCTTGCGGAATCATCAGAAGCAGAAGTAGCAGGACTGAAGGTATCCCCTTATCCGGTAGACGGTAACATAGCGAAATTTGATCTCTCTCTGGATGCCATGGAACAACAAGATGAGCTTCTCGTGCAGTTCAGCTATTGCACGAAGTTGTTTGCAAAAGAAACGATCGAACGACTGGCGGCTCATTTCGTCAATCTTTTACAAACGATCATCACCAATCCGGATAGCAAGCTGGCAGAGATCAGCGTGTTGTCAAAAGGTGAAATGGATCAGATGCTGCATGACTTCAATGCAACAAAAGCTGCTTATCCAACGAATAAAACGTTCCAGGAGCTATTCGAGGATCAAGTCGAAAGAACACCGGATCAGGTGGCGGTAATTTTCGGGGATCAACAGCTAACCTATCAGCAAGTAAATGCAAAAGCGAACCAGCTCGCCCGTGTCTTGCGAAGAAAGGGAGTCAGACCGGAGAGTACAGTCGGCATCATGGTAGACCGCTCGTTGCACATGGTTGTTGGCATGCTCGGTATTTTGAAAGCAGGGGGAGCATACGTCCCAATCGATCCAGACTATCCGTTGGAGCGTCAGGGATTCATATTGGAAGATAGCAATGCGAAGCTGTTCCTTACCTTGCAAAAAATGAATAATCAGCTTGTCTTCCCGTATGAAACCCTCTATCTGGATGCAGAGGAGCTGTATCAGGAAGAAGCGAGCAATCTGGAGCATGTTGCACTGCCGGAGCACGCCGCTTACATCATTTACACCTCCGGAACTACTGGCAAGCCAAAAGGGGTCGTTATCGAACATCGGAGCTATGCCAATGTCGCATTTGCATGGCAGGATGAGTATCACTTGGACAGTTTCCCTGTTCGCTTGCTGCAAATGGCCAGCTTTGCCTTCGACGTATCGACTGG
The DNA here is from genome assembly GCF_047229145.1 of Brevibacillus jepli. NCBI lineage: Bacteria > Bacillati > Bacillota > Bacilli > Caryophanales > Paenibacillaceae > Brevibacillus > Brevibacillus jepli. The sequence continues at coordinate 104,783 of NZ_JBFEFW010000002.1, read as the reverse complement.
CGATTTTGCCAGAGCTTTGCTTACAGGTGGGCAGCTGGTGATATGCCCGAACGAGGTCAAAATGGACCCTGCTTCTTTATACGACATTATCAAACGCTACGAGATCACCATTTTCGAGGCGACACCAGCATTGATCATGCCGTTGATGCACTACATTTACGAAAACCAGCTGGATATTAGTCAAATGAAGCTCCTGATACTCGGTGCAGACAGCTGCCCGGCGGAAGACTTCAAAGCCTTGCTGGAGCGATTCGGCAATAGGATGCGGATTATCAATAGTTATGGAGTAACAGAGGCGTGCATCGATTCCAGCTATTATGAGGAAACAGACATTTCATCCATCAAGTCAGGAACTGTGCCGATCGGCAGACCGCTTCCGAATATGACGATGTATGTGATGGATCAACAATTGAACCTTCAGCCTGTCGGAGTCGTGGGTGAATTGTGCATCGGTGGCGCAGGCGTTGCGCGCGGCTATTTGCACAGACCAGAGCTGTCGCAAGAGAAGTTCGTGCCGAATCCGTTTGCCCCAGGTGAACTGTTGTACCGCACGGGTGATCTCGCGAAATGGCGCGCGGACGGTAATGTCGAGTTCCTGGGACGGAACGACCATCAGGTGAAAATCAGGGGTGTCCGTATCGAGCTGGGCGAAATTGAGACACAGCTGCGGAAGCTGGACGGAATCATGGAAGCAGTTGTGGTCGCAAGAGAAGATCACAGACAGGAAAAGTATTTATGCGCATACTTCGTGACGGACCACGAGATCGACACAGCACAATTACGCGCGTCTTTACTGAAGGAATTGCCGCAAGCGATGATTCCATCGTATTTCGTTTCCCTTGATGCACTGCCGCTTACTGCGAATGGAAAGATTGATAGACGTTCCTTGCCGGCGCCAGATGTATCCTTGCTCAGAACGACCGAGTATGTTGCGCCTCGCTCCGTATTGGAAGCACAATTGGCTCGCGTCTGGGAGGATGTGCTGAATGTCCAGCAAGTGGGGGTACTGGATGATTTCTTTGCCATTGGCGGTCACTCACTACGTGCCATGAATGTGATTTCGAGCATGCATAACGAATATCAAATCGATATTCCGCTTCGCATGTTGTTCGAAAAACCGACGATTCAGGAATTGGCAGCTTACATCGAAGAGTCAACAGGAGAGAATGTCATCTCGATCCAGCCAGCTGGCGAGCAAGAGCATTACCCTGTTTCATCTGCCCAAAAGCGAATGTATATCCTCCATCAGTTTGAGGGAGTGGGCATCACCTACAACATGCCTTCTGCCATGGTGATTGAAGGGAAGCTCGACCCAGAACGTTTGGAACAAGCATTCAAGCACCTGATTGAGCGACATGAGAGTCTGCGCACCTCGTTTGCCGTGGTAAATGGGGAGCCTGTTCAGAAGATTCATCAGGAAGTTCCTTTTGAGATTTCGTATTCGACCGTCACAGAAGACCAGGCCGAGAGGATCGTTTCAACCCTCGTTGTGCCATTCGATCTGTCGGTAGCTCCGTTGCTTCGTGTCTGGCTATTGAATATCGGGGAGGATCGTCATGTGCTCTTTACCGATATGCATCACAGCATTTCTGACGGCGTTTCATCGGGCATTCTCATGAACGATTTGGTGCAGCTGTATCATGGTGATGCTTTGCCTGCGCTGCGAATCCAATACAAAGACTTCTCTGTCTGGCAGCAAGAGCTGTTCCAATCCGATGCATTCAAAAAGCAAGAGGAGTATTGGGTTCACACGTTTGCAGACGACATTCCCGTGTTAAACCTGCCAATTGATTTCACCCGACCAAGCACGCAAAGCTTTGCAGGCGATCAATATACGATCGGAACTGGAAAGCAGCTGATGGAAGGCTTGAACCAGTTAGCACAGTCAACGGGAACGACATTGTACATGGTTCTTCTCGCGGCGTACAACGTTCTGCTTGCCAAGTATTCCGGTCAGGAGGACATTATCGTCGGAACACCGATTACAGGTAGATCCCATGCTGATCTGGAACCGATTGTCGGTATGTTTGTGAACACATTGGCGATGAGAAGCAAGCCGCGGGCAGAGAAAGCATTTACCGAGTTTTTGCTGGAAGTCAAACAACATGCGCTGGACGCGTATGCCCACCAGGATTATCCGTTTGAGGAACTGGTGGAAAAGCTGGCTATCCCGCGAGACTTGAGCAGAAATCCGCTTTTCGACACCGTATTTACCTTGCAAAACAACGCGGATGAATCCATCAAACTGCCTGAGTGGACACTCGCTCCTTTCCTGACAGAAGAATCAGGCAAGCACGCCAAATTCGATTTGACGCTGATCGCCACAGAAGAGAGTGAAGAGATCACGCTGGGTGTGGAGTACAGCACGAGCTTATTTACGAGAGAAACGATTGAACGATTCAGCAAACACTTCCTTGCGATCACAGAGATCATCGTACAAAATCCGCACATCCGACTGGGTGAGATCGACGTGCTCTCGCGTGAAGAGAAGCAGCAGATTTTTGCGGAGTTCAATGATACGACAGTTAGCTATGACCTAGATAAAACATTGCACCAGCTATTCGAAGAACAGGTCGACAAGACACCGGATCAGGTAGCGATTCTCTTTAACGGGCAATCGCTGACGTACAGAGAGCTTAATGAGAGAGCAAACAGACAGGCAAGAGTTCTGCGAGCAAAAGGGATCGGCCCAGACCGTCTTGTCGCGATCATGGCAGAGCGTTCACCGGAGATGATTATCGGTATTCTCGGCATTCTGAAGGCAGGCGGCGCCTATGTTCCGATCGATCCTGCTTATCCGCAAGAGCGCATCCAGTACCTGCTGGAAGACAGCGATGCTGTAATGCTTCTGTGCCAGTCCCATCTGTCACCTATCGCATCTAGCGTGTCTAGTGAGCTGGAATGGCTTGATCTGAACGAAAAGCAGGGCGCTGAGCTGGATTGCTCCAATCTCCCAGCAGTCAATCAACCAACGGATCTTGCCTATGTGATCTATACATCTGGTACGACCGGCAAGCCGAAGGGAGTGATGATCCCGCATCGGGGAATCGTGAATTGCATGCAGTGGAGAAGAGATGAATACCGTTTCGGACCGACTGACAAGGCGTTGCAGGTGTTCTCGTTTGCCTTCGATGGATTTGTAGCAAGCTTGTTCGCCCCACTTCTCGGAGGTGCTACTTGCGTGTTGCCGAGAGAGGAAGAAGCCAAAGACCCGGTAGCGTTGAAAAAGCTGATCGCCTCGACTGGTGTCACACACTACTATGGCGTGCCGAGTCTGTACCAAGCGATTCTGGATTGCTCAACTGCAACAGACTTCCGTGATCTGCGCTGCGTAACTTTGGGAGGAGAGAAGTTACCCGCTCAGCTTGTTCACAAAACGAAAGCAAAACATCCTGGAATCGAGATCAACAATGAATATGGTCCGACCGAAAACAGCGTAGTCACGACCATTTCCCGTTCTATCGAAGCAGGTCAAGACATCACGATTGGCCGTCCGCTAGCCAATGTACAGGTCTACATCGTAGATGCGCAGCATCACTTGCAGCCAGTTGGGGTAGTTGGTGAGCTATGCATCGGTGGTCCTGGACTTGCGAGAGGCTACCTGAACAAACCGGAGCTCACAGAAGAAAAGTTTGTTGCGAATCCGTTTGAATCAGGTGAGCGCATGTACAAAACAGGTGACTTGGTGAAATGGAGGACGGATGGCAAGATCGAATACATCGGTCGGGCAGATGAACAAGTAAAAGTGAGAGGGTATCGAATCGAGATCGGGGAGATCGAGAGCGCCATACTTGCTTACGAGAGCATCGATCAAGCGGTCGTGGTTGCGCAAGAGGGTGACTCAGCTGCTGGACAGTACTTATGCGCGTATTTCGTAACAGCCGCAGAAGTGTCTGTATCCGAATTGAGAAGGCATCTTGCCAAGGAACTACCTGCTTACATGGTGCCAAGCTATTTTGTCCAGCTCGATCAACTGCCCCTTTCTGCCAATGGAAAAGTGGATCGCAAAGCATTGCCGCAGCCACAGCAATCCGATGCGATCACTCGTGAATACGTCGCGCCAAGAAATGCGACAGAGCACCAATTAGCATCCATTTGGCAAGAGGTTCTGGATGTAGAGCCAATCGGCATCACTGACCATTTCTTTGAACTCGGCGGACACTCTTTAAAAGCGACGCTTCTCGTAGCCAAAGTGTATGAGTACATGCAGATTGAACTGCCGCTGAACCTCATCTTCCAGCATCCTACGATAGAGAAGGTAGCAGACTTCATTACGCATAAAACCTTTCAAACCAATTACACCCGAGCCATTCTGTTAAATAAGGAGACGGCCCGAAATGTATTCTGCTTCACTCCAATTGGTGCCGAGAGTGTCTACTATCAAAAGCTTGCGGATGAAATCCAAGGCGTCTCCCTGCATAGCTTTGATTTCATCCAAGAAGACAATCGAATGGAACAGTATATGGAGGCCATCCTCGCAATTGATCCGAAGGGTCCCTATACGCTCATGGGTTATTCATCCGGAGGCAATCTGGCTTTTGAAGTTGCAAAAGAGCTGGAGAACCGGGGATATGCCGTGAATGACCTCATCTTGTTCGACTCGTACTGGAAGGATAAGAGGATAGAGCAGACCGTAGCGGAAACAGAAAAAGACATAGCCCAGTTATTTGCCGACATTGGAGAAAACACCGAGATGTTCAATATGACACAAGAAGATTTCAACTTGTACGCTGCCAATGAATTCGTCAAGCAGAGCTTCATTCGAAAAACGGTCAACTACGTGATGTTCCACAATCAACTGGTTAGCACAGGCACAACGAATGCATCCATCCACCTCATCAAATCGGAGCTGGAAGGGGACGACGAAGATCTGGTAGCAGCACAATGGAACGAATCAGCTTGGGCAGCATCAACAAAACGACTGCTGACGTACGACGGGTACGGTATCCACGCCAGAATGCTAGGAGGCAATTACGTATCTAAGAATGCATCTATCCTCCGAGACATCCTTCAAGAGCTGTTCATTCTGAAGTAAGACCGTGGCTTTGTGATGATTCCCCTTGGGAAAGATCTTTCCAAGGGGAGTTCATCCATCACATCCTTGGAGAGGAGCACACATGAGTGTTACCAAGCAAGCTCAACACCTAGGGAACAAATCGGTGTTCCGTTGGGTCCTGACATATGTGAAGCCTTACCGCAATTGGGTATTGATCTGCATCATCGCCTCCCTGATGGTGGCAGCTGCAGACATTTGGATGGGGATTCTGATCAAAAACATGGTCGATCATACGAACGATTTCAACAAATTGATCAGTATGGCCCTTATTATCTTTTGCCTGACCATCGTCGGTTTTCTCTCGAAATACTTCATCACCTATTCCGCAGCCAGATTTAGTTCAAGAGCCATGAGAGATTTAAAAAACAGCATGGCTTCTCATCTCGAAAAAGTCCCCATGTCCACGATGGATAAGTACCATTCGGGCGATCTTGTTTCTCGTCTAACTTCAGATTCTCAAATCGTGCAAAGCTTTTTGCAGCAGCATTTTTTCCAGCTTTTTTATTTGCCGGTTGTGTTTATAGGGGCTCTGGGACTGCTATTGACCATCAATTGGAAATTAATAATCGCAAGCGTCGCAATCCTGCCTATTGCCATCTTGATTACCGGGAGTATGAGTAGGCCTCTGCAAAAGTATTCGGAGCAAATGCAGGACCACCTGGGGCGAACCAACTCGATTGCGCAAGATACTTTATCCGGGATTCACATGGTGAAAGCTTTTCGATTGGAAGACATTATGTATCGCAAATACTCCACAGGTATGGACCAGGTGCTGAAAAATGGGATTCTGGCTGAGAAGAAACGCGCGTGGATGACTGCTCCCGGGATTTTACTGTTTTCTGCTCCCATCCTGTTTTTTGTCGCATACGGTGGGTACTTGATTCAAACGGGGGAATTAAATCTTGGCAGCTTGGTCATCTTCAGCTATTTGCTTCATTTTATTATCGAGCCGCTATCACTCGCTCCCGTATTGTTTGCCCAAGTACAAGAGACCTCCGGTGCAGCGAAGCGTCTGCAAGAAGTTTTTTTACAGCCAATCGAACAGAATGATCACCCAATCATTCCAGTCGATCCAGCGGCTATTCCAGTACAGTTTGAGAACGTAACGTTCGCCTACGACAAGGTGAACATCCTTGATAACGTAAGCTTTACCCTACACCATAACAAAACCGTTGCTTTAGTAGGCGCGAGCGGCAGTGGAAAAAGCACCCTATTAAAATTGCTGTGCGGTTTCTATCGAATGGAACCGGGTAGCGGCAGCTTGAAGGTTTTCGAGCACTCCATGACTGACTGGAATGTAGCGGAGATGCGGGAATATCTCTCTCTGGTCTCTCAGGATACGACACTCTTCCCTGTGTCCATCGCGGAAAATATATCATATGGACGCATCCATGCGAAAAGATATGAAATCATTGCAGCAGCAAAAGCGGCCAATGCCCATGACTTCATTATGCAGCTTCCAGAAGGGTATGAAACAAAAGTGGGGGAACGAGGCTCACGTTTATCTGGTGGACAGAAACAGCGCATCGCGATTGCCCGCGCGATATTGAAGGATGCCCCGATTCTGTTGCTGGATGAACCAACGTCAGCGCTAGATACAGAGTCCGAGGCATTGGTTCAGGAAGCGCTGGAAAATGTGATGAAGGATCGGACGGTTCTGGTCATTGCACACCGTCTCTCCACGATCAAAGACGCGGATGAAGTACTCGTGCTGGAGCAAGGACACATCGTAGAACGGGGCACACACTACGACTTGCTAGCCCAAGGTGGCGTTTACACCCGCTTGTACCATAAACAGTTTGCCACAGATGAGCAGAGAGTACTGGCGGCAGAGGGGGTATCGTAGTGTTCATCCAGAAGCTGATACGGGAACTACTTCAATTGCTGTCACTGATGAAAGCCAAAAAGAGAGCGTATTTTCTTGGGCTCTTGGGTGATGGAATCGGTCAAGCCTCTGTTTTGGTAGCTTTGCCATTTGTCTTTAAGGATCTGACCGATTTTGCGAACACAAAAGACCCGGCTTTGTTAACCCGCGCCATTGTAACTATGTCCGGAATGTTCCTTTTGCTGAGTATCCTGTCTCCATTGTTCAGCTACATCTATCGTCGTTGCGTTCGCGAGCTCATTGCCAACATTCGGCTTCTTGTTTTTCAACGATTGAGCCGATTGCCTTTCGCTTACTATGAGCAGCACCATTCTGGCGATACGATGTCAAGACTGGGCAACGACGTTCAGCTCATGGAAAACGCGTACGCCGAGCAGCTGAAAACGTTGAGCATCATCCTGCTGTCACTGATCGGTTCGATTATGGGAATGTTTGTTTTGGATTGGAAAATTGCTGTCGTTCTTTTGATCGTAAGCACACTGACTCTTTATGTGAATGCACAGTTTGCTAAGTCAGTACGGCGCATTGGCGATCAGATGCAGCAGCAGCTGGGAATTAGTACAGAAAGGTTAAGTGATTTTCTTTCGGGCCTGCCTGTAATCAAGATGTTTCATTTACATAACGTCGTGACCGCGCGTTACACGGAAGCAAACGAAGAAGTTGCCTCGTCTGCCATCAAGCAAGGGCATAAACACGCGTTGTTGGAAGGGACCAATTTTTTCATACACTTCTTAAGCTTCGGTGGAATGCTTGTTTTTGGAATCATGTTGGTGTCCAAGCAAATGATCGGATTGGGTGTGCTAGTCGCCTTGGTCCAGCAGCAGATGCTTGTTACACTGGCGTTCCTTCAGCTTGGTCAGGTCATTACAACCCTGCAGAGCTCGCTAGCAGGCGCTTCGCGGATTGTCGAATTTCTGGATGAACCGCTCGAACCAGAACAGTATCAGCACAGCGCAGGTAAAGATCAGCAATGTGACAGTATGCTGAAAATGGAGCAGGTCGTTTTCGGATACAACGAAGATACGAAGGTACTGGATGGTGTTTCGCTGCGAATTGAGCAAGGCCAAATGGCTGCGCTGGTCGGTACGAGTGGTGGTGGTAAAAGCACAGTCATGAAGCTCTTGTTGGGGTATTACCCGCCTGCAAGTGGTTCGCTTTACTTGCTAGGCAAACCAATCGGACAATATTCACTCGCCGAAATGAGAAGTATGATTTCCTACGTGCCTCAGGATGCTTTTTTGTTCGAAGGAACCATCGAAGAGAATATTCGTTACGGATGCTTGGATGCTACGGAGTCAGATGTAATAAGAGCAAGCAAAGCTGCCTACGCTCATGATTTCATCATGGAGCTGCCGGATGGCTACCAGACCAAATCGGGTGAGCGCGGTGCCAAGCTATCTGGAGGTCAGCGTCAGCGTATTGCGATTGCCAGAGCCATCCTGAAAAATGCACCGATTCTTTTACTGGATGAAGCCACCTCTGCTTTGGATACAGAATCGGAATACTGGGTGCAGCAAGCGTTAGCTGCACTGATGAAGGATAAAACGGTACTCGTCATCGCTCATCGTCTATCTACAGTAGAGCATGCGGATGTCATTTACGTTTTGGATCAAGGGAAAGTCATCGAGCAAGGAAGTCATGTCGAATTGATGGCACAGGACGGCGTCTATGCCCACTTGTATGAAGTGCAGCAGAGAAAGGACAGAGCCGAACAAGTCCAAAGTCTCGAATTGTCGGAAAGAAGAGTGAGCGTCACGTGATGAACATTTACGCTTTGAAATGTCCTGCTGTGATCCATAAGGAGCTGTATGAACGATTTCTGCAAGTTCTTCCCAAGGAAAAACGGGAGCGTATCATCCGTTTCAGGAACCCAGAGGATTCCTATCGAACCTTGCTTGCTGATGTGCTGGTACGCTCTCTCATTTGTGAGGCTTGCGAGATTTCCCATGACAAGATCGTATTTGACTACAACGTATACGGAAAACCTTTTTTCAAGCCATTACCCAGCTTTTGCTTTAATGTCTCTCATTCTGGAGAATGGGTGGTCTGCATTACCGATGACTTTGAGGTAGGGATCGACGTAGAACAAATCGTTCCGATCGACTTGGATATCGCAAACCATTATTTTGCACCGACCGAAGTAGAAGATCTCCTGGCAAAGCATCCAGCTGAAAGGCTTGCTTATTTTTACGACCTGTGGACATTGAAGGAAAGCTATATAAAAGCAAGGGGCATGGGATTGTCCATCCCTTTGCAATCATTCGCCATCAGAAAAAATCACGATCATTCGATTCTGTTATCGCAGAATGATTCGCGAGTAGCTTGGTTTTTTCAACAGTATGCAATTGATCCAGGGTATACATTGTCCGCGTGCGGGACTACGAATCAGTTTGCCGATCAAGTAGTTATGAAGGATTTGCAAGATTTACATCGGGTTATTTTTCACGAAAGCATGTAGCTCTCATTTACGAGAGCAGGAAAGGTTGGGGAAAGAAATGAAATTGTTCTGCTTTCCGTATGCAGGTGGACTTCCCAGCATTTATTACAGTTGGAAGCGGGCACTACCGCCAGCATTTTTGGAAATTGAACCATTCGAGGTGCGGTCTTTCACTCATTTTCAGAGTGAAAACACCATTCTTCCAACCTCTTTTTATGAGCTCTTGGAGCAGGTATATCAACGAATCAAGCCAGAGCTGGTTGGAGGGCCGTTTGCCTTTTTTGGTCACAGTATGGGTGGTTTAATGGCGTTTGAATTGACAAGAAAGCTGGTGCAGAGTGGAGAGCCGCTGCCGCAGCACTTATTCTTGTCAGCTTCCCGCGTGCCCCATGCTTATCACAAGCTGGAGAAAACATACCACCTTCCACACAATGAGTTCATCGAAGCTTTACGTAATCTCGAAGGCACTCCCGATGAAGTCTTGGACAATCAAGAGATGCTAGAGCTATTTCTGCCGATGATTCGTGCAGATTTCCAAGCCGTGCAAACCTACGAAATGGATGCCAACCTCCCTCGGCAAGTACCTGTCAATATGTCGGTTCTGTATGGAAGGGAAGATTCTATTGAATTAAACGATATTTTGGGTTGGCGCGACTATTGTGAGAGCGAATGCCGATTCTACCCGTTTCCTGGTGGGCATTTCTTCATTCATCACCAAATGAATCCGATCATCGATATCATTCAACAAGTACTGAATGTAGAACGGACGGTTGCAATCCGTACACAACGCTAGAAAATGTGTGCGGCAACAATAAATCCTATGGTGAAGGTTGGTGTTCTCATGATGAATCAGAAAGCTCTGTCCCGTTTATTGGCAGCCGTCACGTTATCGACGGTGCTGGTCTATCCGAATGCCGCAAGCGCAGCTGCTCCAGCACCGGAATTGCATGACGACAATCCGAATGGTCATTTCGGCGACTGGTACACGGGTGCCATTCCTCCCAACGCATCTGACGACAAACCAGTGATTCTGTTTGTGCAAGGCTTGCACTCCACCTACAAAACCTGGTATACGACTGAAGGATATTATGATGCGGCCTATAAAGCAGGGTATCGCACCGCTTTTGTGCAGTTGCGCGACGCTGACGGGAACGGCGGCAATATGTGGACAAACGGCGCCAAGCTCGCTGAAGTGATTGAAAAGGTAGCAAACCATTACGGCGTCTCCAAAATCAATATCATCGCTCATTCCAAAGGCGGCATCGATACGCAGACAGCACTGGTCCACTACGGCGCGCATCCGTATGTAAACGTCGTTCATCAGCTGTCTACGCCAAATAAGGGTTCAGAATTGGCTGACATGGCATACAGCAACTGGGCAGGGTGGCTCGCTGACATTCTTGGCAAAAAAGACGATGCAGTGTATTCTCTGCAAACATCATACATGGCCAACTTCCGTGCACAGACAGACGACCGTAGCGAAAATCGTTCAACGAAGACATACATGTCGGCGGGAACAGGGGACGATGGCTGGTTCAGTGCTACCTGGTTTGCCCACGCTGTTCTTCCCGGCGAAGATGACGGTGCTGTTTCCGTTGACTCCGCACTCGGTTTACCTTATGGAATTAAGAGCTTCACAAAGGACATTTCCCACGGTCAGATCGCCAAAGCCTCGCAAACATGGAAATTGGTCGAGCCGAAATTGCAAAAGGCATCCAGCTCAGCCCGGGATCGCCAGAACAAATCCAACCGCTCCAAATCAGGCTCCACAGTGGAAGAGAGCTCCGTCATTCTTCGTGGAGGAGAAGTGGAAGACACCGTTTCGGAAACATTTTTCCTGGAGAGTGGCATCAAACAGTTCAATCTGGACACCATGACATCGTCGAAAGACACCAACGTGACATTGATCAGTCCGTCTGGCAAAGAGTATGAAGTGGACCGAAGCAAGAAGAGCAAATCGGAGGATGATCCCCAAATTTTCAATGAAGCCGTTCATCATTTCATTGAAGTGGATGAGCCCGAAGCAGGTGAATGGACACTAGAGGTCGAGGGCTCAGACGATGCATTCTTCATGGTTGGTTTGCTGGAAGGCGGAGAACAGGCGAAGGTAAAAGCGAGCAAAAAGGTATTCGAAAAGGGCGACAAAGCGAAGATCTCCGTCGACCTTGGGAAAAACGAAATTGATGTATCTTCACTGGAACAAGCAAACCTGACCCGTTCCAATAACGGCGAAAAAGCAAGCGTCCTTGATGAGGTGAAGTTTGCCGTCAAAGAAGATGAGCTTTCCGGTCATTTTACAGTGCCAACAAAGCCAGGCGTTTATAATCTCTCGTTTGACGTAACTGGTATCAATGAGGATGGCGAACCATTTACCCGCTCTATCAATTACAACTTTGCGGTGACGGATTCCGATGGAGAATTAGAAAAATAAGAGCGAATCATGTAACAGTTCAAACGATCCTGAAAAGGGTCGTTTTTTACTGAATCCAACAGCATCAATGCAGGGTGGTTTTAGTTATCAGAATTGAATATTGATTATATTCTGAATTTTATATTGTAGTTTTTTATTTGGGCGCTTATAATTCTACTAGCGCAATAACTTCAGACATTTTCGTAATTTGAAGTTTACACTTCGGTACGACGTAATTGTTTTTCAGTTTTCGTAAGTAAGTGAAGAAAACAGGGAGGCATGACATGAAAATGCATGAGTGGGAAGCGTCGTTTGAAGCATACACCCAGAGGCTGATGGAAGAATTTCAGGTTCCTGGTGCGATCATCGCCGTGGCCAAAGACGGGGAGCTCACGTACGAAAAAGCATTTGGCTATCGGGACCGGGAAGAACAAGCGCCAATCGATCTGGATACGGTGTTTGGCATTGGTTCCATTACGAAGTCGTTTACATGCTTGGCAATCATGCAGCTTCAGGAAGAAGGCAAGCTATCTGTACATGATCCAGTCGTTACTTACTTGCCAGAGTTCCGCACACCGGATGAAGCCCAGACAAAGAGCATTACCATTCATCATTTCATGACACACACCCTCGGGTTTCCACCACTTCCATCTCTTATTCCCGCTATGCTACCCAGCCTAAAAGCTGATCCCACAGCAGAAGAGTTACTCCACCATTTTGAAGCGCATTGTAAACACCCAATCGATACCTTCGAGGACCTCATGGCGTATATAGAGAAGCTGCCCTTTGAATTGTTGGGACCTGCGGGTACTGAATTCAGTTACTCAAACGAAGCTTTTGGCTTGCTTGGCGCAATCATTGAACGTGTCAGCGGCAAAACGTACGAGGCATATGTCCACGAACATATTTTACAGCCGCTTGGCATGGAACGAACGGTATTTCATGTGGAGGAATTAGTCGAGCAAGACAATTGTACGATGCTGTACACCCCTCGAATGAATGACGGCGTACGTGAAGTAGTACGCGCTCCCGGATGGTGGGATTCTCCCTCTATGCGTGCAGCAGGCTTCCTCAAATCTTCCGCACGCGACATGCTCCGCTATGCGGAAATATATCGAACAGGCGGGCTTTCCCAAGGCACGCAAATGTTATCAAGAGAAAGTGTGAAGCAAATGACAGCCCCTCACGCTCCGATTGATTTGACCCGCAGCTATGGTTATGGACTAGGTGTACTTCCATTTTCCGAGGACTATACCTTGATTACGCATACGGGTGGCTTGAAAGGAATGACCGCACAAATGATCATCGTCCCGGAAGCGGGAGTGACGGGCGTACTTTTGACCAACATGGATGATGCCCCGATTACCAACCTGACGTTAGGGTTGTTAAACAGTTTGTTCGGACGTCCACTTGAGACGCAGTTTGCCACCTTCAACGATTTCGATGTACCGCTTGCCCGCTTGCAGCAATGTCCCGGCACCTATCAATCCGGAGAAGGAGACACAGTGAAGATCGGGATTGATGAGGCAAATAGCCAGCTCGTACTCGCTTTAGGGAGTGAGGAGTTCTCCCTACGCCCAGTTGGCGAGGATACGTTTCTGTTCACACGTCACAACGCCGATACACTCGTCCGTTTTGTTCGCAATCGAGACGGTGAGATCAAAAGACTGGCGCTGGGATCACGTCAGCTACCGAAAGTCATCTAATCATAGATCGGGAGGCAGGTTCGCATGAAGGTATTCATTTCGTTGGATATGGAAGGGATCTCTGGACTTAGCGAGTGGGAAGACGTCATTCCTGGCCGCAGACACTACGAAGCTGGACGGCGGCTATTGACACAAGATGTGAATGCGGCGATTGAAGGTGCCTTGGAAGCTGGGGCAACACAAATTATCGTCAACGAGTCACATGGACCGATGAATAATATCATTCTGGAGGAATTGCATCCCCAGGCAGATGTCATTCGTGGTTTTTTCAAACCTCTTTGTATGATGCAGGGGATCGACAGTAGCTGCGACGCCGCTTTTTTCATTGGCTATCATGGAAAAGCCGGAACAGGGGATGCTGTGCTCAATCACACATTGTCTGGCCTTGCCATCCATCGACTTATGTTAAATGGAAAAGAGGTAGGCGAGGCAGGTTTAAACGCCGCTATCGCGGGAGCCTTTGGTGTGCCTGTCGTATTGGTTACCGGTGATTCGCAAACCGCCAAGGAAGTGGAGGAGGATATCCCTGGTGTCTTTACGGTCGCCGTGAAAACGGGGATAACAGGACTCTCGTCGCAAGCTATGCATCCAGTTCGTGCACGAGAGCTGATCCGCCAGCAGGCAAAAGAGGCATTGCTCCAGCGTAGTCAAGTAAAACCGCTTGAACAAAGAGCTGAGAATACAATCGAAGTCGAGTTTACCAAATCACAGTTTGCTACAGCAGCTAGCTGGATGCCTGGAATTGAGCTCATCGAAGGACGTACCGTTCGCTTCCATTCCCATGATCTCGTCAGCATGATGCCTGTGTTGCAAGCGATGCTGTTAATCACCGGGCAAGTGAATCGAATGATTACTGGTTAACATGCACAAAAAATGCAGCGCCTCATGAAGAGGATCGCTGCATTTTTTAGTGGAAAGAATGGAACGTTTAGTTCAGTGGCTTATGACTTTTCAAATACGCAAGGGCATTATAAATCATTTCAGCAGCTTCTTCACGCGTAATAGCCTTTTGCGGATGGAGCTTTTTGTCTTTATCTAGGCTGAGAATGCCTCTTGCCAGTGCTCGTTGGACTGAGCCTTGGTAGGAGGCAGTGAGTTCATTTTGATCCTGGATTTCAACAGGTGCAATCTTGATCATAGGCAGATTGCCTTTCGACTCCATTACTTTCATCAGTTGGTGAATGAACTGCTCTTTCGTCCATTCTGCATTCGGGTCGAGATCGGCTGGTAACTCAAAACCGTGAACTGCCGCTATGATCAGACTCTCTGCATACCAAGCATCGTTATCCGCTTTGGAATAATAATCAGTGGCTTGCGGCGCTTTGATAAACTTGATAGCTGCCAAATTCAGATCAAAAGCGTTAACAATCAGTTGAATACCTTGCGCAGCTGTCATCTTTTCATCAGGTGCAAATTTGCTGTCATCTACGCCTTTTATCACGCCTTGTTGTTGTAAGGCAAGAATCTTATCTTTAGCTCCCGTATGGGTAAGATCCGTAAATGGAGTCGTTGCAGCCAAGCTCGGTTGGGCAAAAGATATGGTTAACAAAGCGATAACGGAAAGAGACATGATGTTTTGTCTAACGTTCATGGTAGCCACCTCGTCAATATTTGAAGTTTCACTCCATTTGACGAGAAACCGTTGACAACGTTTCAGCTTTTCTTTTATTCAACTATCGATCTCGCTAGTTTAATGAGACTGCAGCAATCCTTTAATCACATCTATTTTTGTTACATCTTTATTATTGTTTTTTGTCTTTCTATAGCTGTCAGTTAAGCATCTAGAATAAACCTTTACGTAATCTTCTAAACTTAATGTTTGATACTTCGCTCCATCTATTTCAATTCGTTCAAGTCTTGTGTAATCTACACCTGCAAAATCAGCCAAATCTTCCATAAAAGCAAATGCCAGTTTGATTCCTTCCTTACGAAATTCATGTTCTTGCAAGTCCACAAACGTGTAACCCATTATTTCAACGGTCTGTTGTAAGTCGCTCCACTTCTCGTTCAAAAAGTGTAATGGCACAAGAACGTCAATATCTTGTGGGTCGAAGTCGTGAATGAGAGGCCGTTAAACAAGTGGCCAAGTGAAACGAACGGGTACCTTAGTTTAACAACAAAAGCGGTAGTCTAAGACTTTATTAACACAGTCTTAAACCACCGCTTTTTCTTTTTATGGATCAGTCTATACCTAAATCACACGTTTTGCTTTTTCAAAGCGTTTTTCCCATGAAGTCCCCTCGAATTTCGTTGTCGTGACTCCTGGCTTTCCATAAGTATGAAGCAGTGTGTTGTCTCCTGCATAGATGGCGACATGCGTAATTCGATCAGACGAGCTGCCATAGCTACGGAAGAAGACAAGATCTCCTTTTTGCAGCTGATCCTTCGAAACAGATTGACCTACCTTGGACTGTTGGCGAGAATCTCGCGGCAGTTTAATTCCAACTTCTTTAAACACCCGTTGTGTAAAGGAAGAGCAATCAAATGTACGCGTAGTTTTTTTGCTAGAACCATACTTATACGGAACGCCTTCATACTTCATTCCTTTTGAAATGACCTGATCGGCGATAGCGGAAGAGGAGTCATCGCTATCGTTCTGTTTATTCGGAATACTCTCAGGAGTTGTTACCTGATCGGTTGTCTGGTCGACTTGTACCTCTTCTCGGATCACTTGATCAGCTTGATCATTTTCTGCCTGCTCGTTGTTCTGATCCAGACTGTATGTGTCTGTGGAGGTGTAAGTATTCTCTGAAGCCGCGTAGGCTTGTCCACTCATTAGAAGAGAAGTTCCCATTAGGATGGCTACTACCGTGTTGGTTCTACCTTTCCAGTTTCGCTTAGTCATGATGTTCCTCCTTCTGATGTGGGGTCTCATTGTGTGTTTCTCATCCACGCATTCATCGTACAGAACAAAACTAAGATTCCCGGTAGAATTTCATGAGAGTTTCCTGAGAAAACTGTTGGTAAGATATTCAAACGGAGATGATCCCATGTCAATGCCGGATAGCAAAGGCTACTTGCTGCTCGTTGAAGATGAGCATAACTTGGCTAGATACTTGCAATTGGAGCTAGAAAATGAAGGATTTGCAACGGACATCGAGTACGATGGGCTTTCAGGATTAGAGAAAGCCATGACAAATGAATACGACCTCATCCTCCTGGATGTCATGCTCCCCGAATTATCTGGGATTGAATTGTGCCGACGCATTCGGGAAACCAAAGAGGTCCCGATTATTATGATCACCGCTCGTGGTGACGTCCCGGATATTGTTACGGGATTAGACAGTGGCGCCAATGATTACCTTGCAAAGCCATTTGCGATCGAGGAGCTGTTTGCCCGTATTAGAGTCTTATTGCGTCATCGGGAAGCAAAAGCAAATCAGGAGATACTAGTGGGGCCATTGCGTATACAACCAAACGCTCGGCGTGTGTTCCTCGATGAAGAGGAACTCATGTTAACACCACGCGAATATGATTTACTTCTTTATCTGGTTCAGCACAAGGAGCAAGCCGTCTCACGGGAACAAATCCTCACAGCCGTTTGGGGATATGACTTTATGGGGAACACCAACATCGTGGATGTGTATATTCGGTATTTGCGGAACAAAATCGAAAGTGATCCATCGGTCAAGCTCATTCATACCGTTCGAGGAATTGGCTATACACTACGAGATTAAAAGGTGATCGCAGTGCTTACACATCGCAAATACTCGCTTAAATGGAGACTCACGCTGTTTTTTAGCTCTGGTATGCTGGTTTTACTTCTCTTTTTGTCCATATTTATCTTTTTTAGCACCTCCAATCTCGTCCATCAACATGAGCAAAAATTGCTCAATCAAAAAGCAACGGCAATCGCAGCCGATATAAAGACGGAAATCACGGAAGAAGCAGCACTAAAGGTTACCTATTTGACTCGTTTACTCACCAACTACGCGGATATCAATCAATTCATATTCATAACAGACCAAAAGGGCAATCAAATCGCTTCGATACAGGGAGCAAATTGGAATAGAGAGCCCAAAGACTTTTATGAAAGAACCTTGCTCGCAAAAGAACCTGTTCAGTTACCATTCACATCAGAACTTCTGTTTGTACAAATTTCAACATCGACAGAAGCGCTGGAGTGGTATTTTTCCATTTTGCTCACGATCCTTTTTTTCTCATCCTTTTTCACTCTGCTTCTTTCGGGCATCGGCGGTTATTGGCTGAGTAACTGGGGACTTAAGCCTCTCGATCACCTCATTGCGCAAATCCATTCCATTTTCCCTCAGCGTCTATCCCAAAGAATTCATCATCATCATATGGAGACCGAAATCTACGAACTGATCCACGCCTTTAATCTGCTGTTAGATCGCATGGAAGAATCGATGGTCTCTCAGCAGCGATTCGTGACAGATGCATCTCACGAGTTACGTACACCTTTGTCTATTATCGAAGGGTATGTGAGTCTTCTGCAAAGATGGGGGCAGAACAAGCCTGAAGTTAGAGAGGAAGCGCTCGTTGCCATACAGCAGGAGTGTAAACGACTTTTCAAGCTCATTGATGACCTGTTGTCGCTAGCCAAATTGCAGGATATCTCTCAACCGGGATCATCGAAAGTCATACAGCCACTAACGCCGCTCCTTCTTGAAGTCAAACGAGCCTGGGTCCCGATATACCCTAAACAAATTAAGCTGTCTTTTGAATGGGAAGAAGCCCTTTTTCTTCTGATGGATCGCGAGCGCATTCGACAGTTATTGGATATCCTCCTGGATAATGCACGGAAATACACTGATGAAGGGCATGTAACGGTGCGAGCATACAGCGATGAAAATACTGTACATATTGTTGTAGAAGATACCGGGATCGGTATCCAAGAAAAGGAGATTCCCCACCTATTCAAACGATTTTATCGCGTAGACAAATCACGTACACGAAAAAGGGGAGGAAGCGGGATTGGATTGTCGATCGCTCAAGCGATTGTCGCAGATCATGAAGGCAGTATCACCATTACTCCCTCCCCGAAACGGGGCTTGATTGTCCATGTCTTGTTGAAAAAAGCGAAGATGGCCTAACTACACCGATTATGGAGAAAAATCATCGTTTTTCCCTATGGTAACGATAGGGAATTTGTAATTGTTCCTATGGCTGGTCGCTCCTATAATCAAATGTGTAGCAATGCTACATAAAAAGAAATGGAGCTGATTACAAATGTTAAAAGCTATTTTTTATCATGCAGGTTGCCCAGTTTGTGTAGATGCGGAGCAAGTTGTACTAGACTACCTGGACAAAGCAAAAATCGATACAGAAATCGTACATCTTGGTACAGAGCGTCATCGCCTGGACGAAGCAGAGAAGGCTGGTATTCAATCCGTTCCTGCACTCGTAATTGGAGGAAACGTCTACCACATTAACTTTGGGGCAAGTTTGGAAGATGTAAAAAACAGCTAAGATTGAAAAAGGAGGTGTCCGTTAAGGCGCCTCCTTCACTCTACAATGTGCTATGCTACGACCATGTTTCCATTTACAATGATCGAAGAATGAAACATGGAAGGGTAAGAGAAGCTCATGATTTTTGATCCCCAGCACCGCAAGGACAATCGCTCAGCCCGTATCATGATGGCTCTATTCCGAATGTCGCAGGCGATTAAAAAGGCGACACAGGCCGAGAGTGATGAACAGGGCTTGTCACCCGTACAAATTCATGCGTTGCTGTTCACAGCGTATACGCGAAGCGATGTGGCTACCATCGGTAACTTTGCCAATGCAATAGGAACGACGCATGTGACAGCTGTAAAGATTATCAATGGACTCGTCAATAAAGAGCTCATTAGCAAAATGCAAAAAACAGAAGACCGCCGAGTGACCCTGCTTCAACTGACCACGAAGGGAAAAGAAGCTGCTAAGAGCCTTGAGAAATGGGGGTACACGCTGGAGGACGTCCTTCATTCGATCCCGGATGAGGTCCTGGAGGATTTCGAGATCGGACTCGGAGCCGTCATAACAGCCATGCAAAGAAGTGGTCATCTCGTTGTAGCGGAGCCCTGCTTAGGCTGCATTCATTTTCGGCCGAATACAGGTACTTCCAGTGCACCACACTTTTGCGCGCTCACACAAAAGTATCTCACACACGAAGCATCCCTGAAGGAATGCCCAGAGCATACAACCTCCACGGATGACTAATGTACCTTGGATCATGAAGCATCATCACGTTGTACGGTGGCAATCAGCTGCTCCATAAAGACGCGGCTTGCTGCGCACAAATACTTGTTTTTCCGGTAAACGATTCCGATTTGTGCCGTGAGATTCGGGTGCTTGATAGGGATCGTACGAATCCGTTTATCGGCAATATAGTCAAGGTAGCCTTTTGAAAGGATCGTGACACCTACACCTTGTCTAACCATATTCGTAATGGATTCCATCGTGGTCATTTCCAGGACTGGCTGTGGCGAGAAACCCAGCTCACGACATTTTTCGTCAATCAACTGACGCAAATAATACGTACCAGGCAATAAAATGGACGGCGTTTCTTTTAAAATATCAAGCGAAACAAATGGCTCTTGCGCAATCGGATGATCCACAGATACCCCAAGGGCCAGATTTTCTGTATAGAGCGGAATGGTTTCCAAATCATCATGCGCCATCGGCAAAAATACAACGCCTAAATCGAGCTCGTTTTTCAAAAGACCTTCATAAATGTCGCCGGTCCTCATTCCGAAAACAGACAATTCAACCTTCGGATAACGTTGGTGAAACTCGATAACCGTAGGCGGAAGCAAGTAATTGACGACCGTCAGCAGGACACCAATCTTTAATGCGCCTCTGCTCAAGCCCTGCAGCTCACTAATCGCTGCACGCGCCTGTGACAACTCATGAAACACATTATAGCTATGATGAAGCAATGTTTTGCCTGCTTCAGTCATAACGGTTCGTTTGCCGACGCGATCAAACAGCTGTATACCGATTTCATGCTCCAGCAGGCGGATTTGCTGACTGAGTGAAGGCTGTGCAATGCCCAATTTCTCGGCAGCACGAGTGAAATTCAATTCCTCACATAGTGTCATGAAATACTCCAATTGCCTTAGCTCCACCGCTCATCCCTCCGACGAATCATCATCTATGAATAGGTAATACCTATGATTATAGGACAAATCATAGTGAATTTGCATGGTTATAATAGTGAATTCCATACAATGATGAGGTGAACGCTAGTGGAACATACAGATATCCTTTCGATGAATGTTGGTAAACCAAAACAGGTACCGTATCAAAATAAGGAGATTTCTACCGGCATCTTCAAGAACCCTATCCATCAATCTCTTTATTTATCCTTTTTAAACTTCGACGGAGATGGGCAGGCAGATCTTGTCCACCACGGTGGGAAGGAGAAGGCCGTATGCGTCTATCCCTATGAACACTATCCATTCTGGGAAGCTGCATTACAGAGGAAACTGGCATACGGTGCATTTGGTGAAAATCTCACAATCAGGGGATTAGTAGAGACGGATGTTTGCATCGGCGATACCTTTCAGCTAGGAGAAGCGATCGTACAGGTTAGTCAGCCAAGACAGCCCTGCTATAAATTATCGGTGCGTTATGGCGTACCTGAAATGCTGCTAAAGGTACAGGAGACAGGCTTTACTGGCTTTTATTTTCGTGTGTTAAAAGAAGGGCTTGTATCTCCCTCAGACAAATTGACAAGGCTCTCCTGTCATCCGAAAGCTATCACGGTGTCTTATGCAAACCGAATCATGCATCTCAAGAGAAGGAGAATATCGACGGCATGAAAAAGCTGCTGGAAGTAGAGGAGCTGTCCGAAAATTGGCGAGCGACATTTCTCAAACGACTTTCTGGCATAGACATCGATACCCGGGAAAGGTTGACTGGCAACATCCCGATGTAATCCACATGCCAATGAAAAGTAGTAGATGATATGTGCCGCTCCAGTTGGGGGCGGTATCTTTTTAGTGTGATAGATATTTTCACAAGGATTTTTATTATAAAACCAGAATATTACCATCATTCACAATCTTTATTTAAGGAAGGTATAAACCCATGGATAAAGATACTCTGCGAACAAATCTTACTCAAGAACAGATCAACATGAAAGAGCTGCTTCAATCTCTAGTTGAAACGACAACTGACGCTATTTCAATTAGAGACATGCAGGGTAATGTACTACTTGTGAATAGTGCCTTTGAAAAAATCTATGGTTGGACATATCAAGACGTCCTTGATGATCCATACTGCCTCGTACCTGAACATCTAATAGACGAAACGAAAGAAATTTTTCACGGCATTAAATTCGTAGGTGAGAAAATTTCTGGATATGAGACCACACGTCAAACAAAAGATGGCCAGATCGTTCAGGTTTGTCTAACAGCTTCGCCAATAAGAGATACAACCGGGAAGATCGTAGGCACGTCGGTAATCGCCAGAGATATAACGGACCGCAAAATCGCTGAAGAAGCTCTCCTGAAAAGTGAGGCGAAATACCGGATTCTCGTAGAGAATACAAACGACGTGATCAGCCAATATGATGTACACATGAATAAACTGTTTGTATCTCCTTCTGTCGAGCTCCACTTGGGATACACACAGGACGAATATCTTCAATCGAGTACGTTGGATTTCATTCACCCCGATGATGTAAAAACAATAAAGGATCTGCGTTACTTAATTTCCACTTACCCAAAAAATGTGCAAATTGAGGTCAGAGTCCAACATAAAAATGGATCATGGGTGTATTTGGAGTCACGTTGTGTACCGATCTTTTCTGACAACGCTGAGATTGAGAGCTATTTAATCGTTTCGCGCAATATTACAGAGAGAAAACACTCTGAAGAAGCTTTGCGGAAGAGCGAGGAACAGTACAGATTCATTGCTGAACACACGGCTGACTTCATCTCAGTCATTGATAAGTACGGACACGTTTCGTATAGTTCACCTTCCCATATGAAGAAATTAGGTACGAGCCAAATTCATTTTGACAGCATCCATCCCGAAGATGCTCCAATCGTTTGTGAGCGATTCTCAACGATGCTTCAATTGAATACATCTATTACTTGCGAGTATCGATACAAATTGGAGAACGAAAAATGGATATACTTGGAATCGAAAGGAATGCCCTTTTTCATTTCTAACGGAGAAAATCAGTACTTCATCAACGTTACTCGCGACATTACGGAGAGAAAGCAAAACGAAGAACTTCTCCGGAGAACAGAGAAGCTGTCAGTCATCGGAGAATTGGCTGCAAGTATCGCCCACGAAATAAGAAATCCACTTACTTCCCTAAAAGGCTTTATTCAGTACTTACGGCCCACACGATCGGAGGGCTCTCCTTACACAGATATTATGTTGTCAGAGCTAGATCGAATCAACTTTATCGTGAGCGAGCTGCTTATTTTAGCCAAACCGCAAAATCTCCATGTAAAACCGATACTATTACACCCTCTCCTTGAAAACGTGGTAAAGCTGCTTGATTCGGAAGCTACTTTCAATAACGTTGCCATTCATACAAGATTCTGTGTGACACCGATCGTAATCAATGGTGAAGAAAATCATCTCAAACAAGTATTTATCAATATCCTGAAAAATTCCCTGGATGCCATCTCAGCAAATGGTGATATTCGCATAGAAACAACATGTATCAGCGATAACCAAGTCCTGATTCGCTTTACTGATAATGGTTGTGGCATCTCTCAGGACTTGTTACCCAGGCTCGGAGAACCTTTTTATACCACGAAAGAGAAGGGTACTGGATTAGGTTTACTTGTTAGTAATAAGATCATAAAAGATCATCAAGGCAGTATCACCATCACAAGTGACATCAACAAGGGTACAATCGTCGAGATTCTTTTACCATTTTCGAGATGAAGATCAGTACGCATTCAAATGTGCTGATGGACTTGTCCGAGCTGAACGGACCATCAAAGGAGGAAAATATGGCAAAACAAGATCATTATTCCGTTGTCATTGTGGGAGCAGGATCTGCCGGAATCAGTGTGGCAGCCCGTATCGTCCGAGCTTGCAAAAGGCTTAAGGGACAAGTCGCCATCATCGATCCCGCAGCCAAGCACTATTATCAGCCTTTGTGGACGTTAGTCGGGGGTGGCGCTGCGAGAAAGGAAGAATCCGAGCGTGAACTCTCCTCCCTGATCCCCGCTGGAGTTGACTGGGTATGCGATGCCGTCACCTCGTTTCAACCAGAACAACACACGCTCAGTACGAAGCAGGGAGCCATCTTTTCCTATGACTATCTCGTAGTTGCTGCCGGTCTGCAAATAGACTGGGATGGGGTAAAAGGGCTGAAGGATACCGTCGGGAAGAATGGCGTTTGCAGCAATTACGCATACCAAACCGTAGAAAGTACATGGGAAAACATCCGGAATTTTAAAGGCGGCACTGCCATTTTTACACACCCGAATACACCCGTGAAGTGCGGTGGGGCCCCACAGAAAATCATGTACTTGGCTGATGATTATTTCCGCAGGACAAATGTGCGGAACCAGTCAGCGATCATTTTTGCATCGGCGAAGGGAAGTATTTTCGACGTTCCCAAGTATGCAAATACCCTCCATAACGTTATTCGTCGCAAGAACATTGATACCCGATACAAGAGAAACCTACTGGAAATACGATCGAATACCAAAGAAGCCGTGTTCGAGCATCTGGAGACCAAAGAGCAGGAAGTATGGAAGTATGACATGCTTCATGTGACCCCACCCATGAAAGCCCCCGATTTCATTAAGGACAGCCCGCTAGCAGACACAGCAGGATGGGTCGATGTCGATCCATATACGCTACAACACAAGAGATTTTCCAACATATTCGGCATTGGAGATTGCACGAATCTTCCTACTTCTAAAACTGGGGCTGCGATTCGCAAACAAGCGCCAGTCGTCGAACAAAACCTTCTTGCGCTGATCAATGATACTTCCTTGAACGCAAAATACGACGGATATACATCCTGCCCACTCGTAACGGGGTACAACAAACTGGTACTCGCCGAATTTGATTACAACCTGGAGCCGTGTGAAACATTTCCCTTTGACCAGTCTGAAGAGAGATTCAGCATGTATCTGATGAAAAGAAATCTGCTTCCCATCCTATATTGGAATGGTATGCTAAAAGGATTGATGTAAGGCAAAAACGAGTTGAAGGGGGGATGCACCATGTTGTTACGTTACTTCTACGATGAAAAGCTGGCACATGCATCTTATTTGGTTGGTTGCCAAAAAACTGGCGAGGCGATCTTGATCGATCCCAGCCGCAATCTGGCTCCGTATTTTCAAGCTGCCAAAGCAGAAGGAGTCAAAATTGTAGCCGCCACCGAAACCCATATTCACGCCGATTTTGTTTCTGGCACTCGCGAACTGGGTGTAACCTATCAGGCAAAGCTATTTTTATCCGATGAGGGCGATGAAGATTGGAAATATCGATACGCGAAAGATGTGCATCACCAGCTTCTCCACGACGGGGATCGCTTTTCCATTGGAAACCTGCTCTTTGAAGTCATGCATACCCCTGGCCATACACCCGAAAGCATCTCCTTCCTTTTGACGGACCACGGCGGGAATGCAGATCGACCCATGGGGATCTTCACGGGAGATTTCGTCTTTGTCGGAGATATCGGCAGACCAGACTTGCTGGAAAAAGCGGCGGGGATTATGGGGACGTCCGAATCGGGGGCAAGAGCGATGTTTCAGTCTCTCCAAAAATTCAAGCAATTGCTGAATATTTGCAGGTATGGCCAGCCCATGGGGCAGGGAGTGCTTGCGGTAAGGCACTGGGAGCTGTGCCGTCTTCTACTGTCGGATATGAAAAGCTCTTTAATTGGGCGATGACACACACAAATGAAGAGGAATTCGTCAAGACATTGCTTGACGGACAACCAGAACCCCCCAATTATTTTGCAGTGATGAAACGCGTCAATAAAGAAGGCCCTGCGTTACTCAAGGAGCTCCCCGATGTCCAAGAGCTCGACACACTGGAGCAGGTCAAGGAATGCCTGGAAAACGGACAGATTGTCGATACACGACCTTTCCAGGAATTTGCGAAGGGGCATATCGAGGGAACACTCCACATTCCTTTTCAAAAATCATTTGCCAACTGGGCGGGCTGGATCGTCGATTACAATCGCCCCTTGCATATCCTGTCCAACCCGGAAGAGCTGGACGAGATTTTGTTAGCCTTGCATTCCGTAGGCATCGACAATGTCACAGGCTTTATCGACAGCCGTAAGCTCATGGCCATAAGCGAAGCGTCTACGCTCGGAACAATTGAAGAGGTAACACCCTTGGAGATTGCGGAACGGGTGGAAAAGGGAGAGGTGCACGTAGTAGATGTACGTAATCTAGCTGAGTGGAATGAAGGGCATATTCCAGATGCACAGCACATTATGCTGGGGACACTCGCTATGCGGCTTGATGAGATTCCTCATAATAAGCCGATTCTTGTACAATGCCGTTCTGGGGCCAGGTCCGCCATGGGGGCAAGCATCCTTAAGGCGAACGGCTTTCAAGATGTTTTGAACTTGAGCGGTGGAATCATGAAATGGCAAATAGACGGTCTGGCATTGGAAGACCGAGGATAATCGAAGACATTCTTGCCTTGACGATCCGGGTGGACAACAACGTCTGCAAAATCACATTCTCCCCAAAACGATGCCCTTTGTCTTTCCAACAAGGAGAGATAAGGGGTATTATTTATATTTCGGGTCATTCCATAACCAAAAAGGGATTTTGTAGATCAAGGGAGAGATCATGTTGAACAAAAACAATGAATTATTCATTCCTTACAAGCGCAAAAGATCAACCTGGAGGAATCATTTCCTAGGTGTAATGATATTGCTTTGTTTATTTGTTGTTCCCGCTTCTGCTTTTGGTGAACCAGCCACTATTCAGGCACTATCACCAGAAGCGATCGACGCAAAAGCGGCCGTGCTATTAGAACCATCAACAGGACAAGTCTTATTGTCAATAAACGCAGATCAGCCTTACGCTCCTGCAAGTATGACGAAAATGATGACAGGATACATTGTCGAGGACAAAGTCAAAAAAGGAGACATTTCATGGAGCGATGTTGTAACCGTCAAAGTTAATGCTTCTAAAACGATTGGCTCACGTGTTTATCTTGCTAAAGGGGATACCCACACTGTAAAAGAACTGTATACTGCGATGCTCGTTCATTCTGCTAATGACGCTGCCGTTGCTCTTGCGGAATACGTATCCGGCTCTGAGCAGCAATTCGTTCAACGAATGAACCTGGAAGCCAAACGGATGGGAATGAAACATACAACCTATATCAATGTAACTGGACTTGACCGTGCGGATATGCCGATTGATTTCCGGCCTGAGAAAAAAGGGGAAAATAAGATGTCCGCAATGGACGTTGCGACACTGGCTACCTATATCATCCAGGATCACCCTGATCTATTAGAAGTTTCCGCTATTCCATCCTATAAGTTTCGGGCTTCAGACAGTGAACCTCTTACAAGTACAAATTGGATGCTAGAATCGAATGAACATTCAACAAATCGCAAGCAATTCGCGTATGAGGGTCTGGACGGATTGAAAACAGGATTTACTGACAACGCTGGTTATTGCTTTGCGGGTACTGCCGAGCGCGATGGAATGCGCTTGATCAGTGTCGTGATGGGAACAGAATCTGTGGCCAAACGATTTACAGAGACGAAAAAAGTGTTGACTATGGCTTTACTCACTTTGAAGTAAAAGAAGTCGTAGCCGCCAGTCGTTCGGCAAAAGGCATGGAAAGCATTCCAGTGAAAAAGGGGAAAGAGACAGAGGTTCCTGTGCTGACTGACCAAGCTGTTCAATTTCTTGTACCAAAAGGCATCGATGCTTCTCAGCTTACATTTCAGACGAATTTCAAGATAGACGAGCTTACCGCACCTTTTGATGCCGGAACAAAGACGGGGACTGTTACTTACACCTATCAAATGGAAGGGAAGGATACGGTCCAAGAAAAAACCGTTAACCTGGTCACTGCAGAAAAGATGGAAGAGGGAGGGTGGTTCCGCCTATTGTTGCGCTCTATACGGGACGTATTTAGTAGCCTGTTTTGAGTATCCTTCCATAAAAAAAGTTGGATTTCCATATAAGTCGAGTGATATAATGTAGCCGTAACTGATCATTGATGGTTAGTAATGACGAATTGCTGAATCATCCTGATCTCACTCATAGGTACGTTGGGACGGATAACGAGTATCATTGGATGCTTAGGAATTAGCCCACCATCAAACAATTTGTGCATGTTCACGTGTTCATGCCCAGGTTGTTTGATGGTGGGCTTTTATTATTTTCTTGGAGGTTTAGAGAGTATGAAAAAAATCAGCTTTGAACTAAATGGCGTGAAGCATGAAGCGGAGGAAGGAACCCGTATCCTGGATTATTTGCTACAACACGAAATAGAGCACCCTCACATCTGTTACTCACCCATTTTAGGGCCCATTCAAACTTGTGATACGTGCATGTGTGAGATTGACGGGAAAATCATGCGCGCGTGCTCGACGCCTATCGAGGAAGGCATGAATATCCTAACCTCCTCCGAAATAGCAAAAGGTGCACAGGCAGAAGCAATGGATCGAATATTGGAAAATCACATGCTGTATTGTACCGTCTGCGACAACAACAACGGAAATTGTCGGGTTCACAATACGGCAGAGCTGCTCGAAATTGACCACCAAACACGCCCATTCCGCGAGAAAAAGGAAGAAGTGGATATGTCACATCCTTTTTATCGTTATGATCCCGATCAATGTATTCTCTGTGGACGCTGCACGGAGGTTTGTCAGGATTTACAGGTAAATGAAACGCTCACCATCGATTGGGAACGAGAGATTCCAAGAGTAATCTGGGATGACAATCGATCGATTAATGACTCATCTTGTGTGTCTTGCGGTCAGTGTGTAACAGTCTGTCCATGCAATGCGCTGATGGAAAAATCCATGCTCGGTGAAGCTGGCTTTATGTCTGGGATCAAAAAAGACCTGTTGAATCCGATGATTGATCTCATTAAAGAAGTTGAGCCTGGTTACAGCAGCATTTTCGCTATCTCTGAAGTCGAAGCGGCCATGCGGGAAACACGGACCAAGAAAACAAAAACCGTATGTACGTTCTGCGGCGTCGGCTGTTCATTTGAGGTATGGACCAAAGGCCGCCACATTCTAAAAGTGGAACCAACGGAAGACTCTCCAGTCAACAGCGTCTCTACTTGTGTGAAGGGCAAGTTCGGTTGGGACTTTGTTAACAGTGATCAGCGTTTGACTACACCTTTGATCCGAAAAGGAGACGTATTTGTGCCGGCTACATGGGATGAAGCACTCTCACTAATTGCCGAGCGTATGGGTTCCATTAAGCAAAATTTCGGTGGTAATGCGCTTGGATTTGTAAGCTCCTCCAAAACAACCAATGAAGATGCCTACCTCATGCAAAAACTGGCGCGACAAGTATTTGAATCAAGCAATATTGACAACTGCTCACGGTATTGCCAGGCACCAGCTACTGATGGCTTGCTGGCAACGGTAGGACACGGCGGGGACTCGGGTACGATTCAAGATATCGCAAGTGCCGGACTGGTCATCATCGTGGGGGCGAATCCAACAGAAGGCCATCCTGTTTTGGCAACCCGCGTCAAACGGGCAAAGAAATTATACGATCAAAAACTGATTGTCTCTGATCTACGCAAGCATGAAATGGCCGAACGCTCGGATCTTTTCCTCCATCCAAAGCAAGGGACTGATTTTGTCTGGCTGACAGCAGTCGCGAAGTACATCATTGATCAAGGCTGGCATGACGAAGACTTTCTCCAACAACGGGTAAACGATTTTGACGAGTATCGGAAAATGCTCGAAACATACACGCTGGATTACGCTGTGGATGTAGCAGGGCTGACAAAAGAACAATTGATTCAAACAGCCAAAATGATTCACGAAGCAGATGGCACGTGCATCCTGTGGGGAATGGGTGTAACTCAGAATATCGCGGGTTCGCATACGTCTGCGGCTATCTCCAATCTCTTGCTTGTTACAGGAAACTACGGCCGACCAGGAGCAGGAGCCTATCCATTGCGTGGACACAACAACGTACAAGGCGCATGCGACATGGGGACACTCCCTACCTGGCTTCCAGGGTATCAGCCTATTACGGATGATGCCGCGAGAGCCAAATTTGAAAAGGCGTATGGCGTAACGATCGCTAACAAACCAGGCCTGACCAATATCGAAATGCTGGAAGCGGTGGAGAAAGGTGAACTGAAAGCCATGTACCTGATGGGGGAAGACATGGCTTGGGTCGATTCCAATGCCAACCACGTGCATGATACGCTCAGCAAGCTAGATTTCTTTGTCGTACAAGACGTATTCCTGACCAAAACGGCTCAGTTTGCCGATGTCGTTTTGCCTGCGTCTCCATCCCTGGAAAAAGAGGGTACCTTTGTAAATACCGAAAGACGTATTCAGCGGTTGTATCAAGTCATGGAACCACTGGGAGAATCAAAACCGGACTGGTCGATCATCCAACTGATCGCACAACGCATGGGTGCAAATTGGAATTACCAACACCCTGGTGAAATCATGGACGAAATTGCGAGCCTGGCACCAATTTATGCTGGAGTCTCGTACGATCGTTTAGAAGGATGGAGCAGCTTGCTTTGGCCGGTGAAACAAGATGGTACCGATGAGCCGCTTCTGTACAAAGAACAATTCAATTTCCCAGACGGAAAAGCGAGACTTTCGCTCGTCGAATATGTTCCGCCTATGGAGTATCCGGCGGAATTCGATCTTACCTTGAACAACGGACGACTATTGGAACATTTCCATGAAGGAAACATGACGAATAAATCAAAGGGCATCCAATATAAGCTGCCAGAAGTATTTGTGGAGGTTTCCCCTGAGCTTGCCAGCGAGCGGGGGCTAAAGGACGGTTCATTGGTACGTCTCGTCTCTCCATACGGTGCGATCAAGCTTCGTGTCCTCGTGACAGATCGAGTAAGCGGTAAAGAGCTGTATGTACCGATGCACTCGGTCAGTCATGAAAATGCCATTAACATTTTGACCGGGAGCGTCGGGGACGTTCGTACACAAACTCCTGCATACAAGCAAACAAAGGTACGCATGGAGTTTCTCAAAGAAAAAGGAATGACTCCACTGCCCATGTACAATCCCCGTTATGCCAAGCGAAACCCTCAGCTGGGCGTCCAAGTAGAACGCAAATGGGCAAGAGACGATTATGAACCAATTGCAGATGTAAACGTTGTGGGAGGTAAAAAATAATGGCAAGACCGATATCAAAGGTGGTTGAACCCGTTCTAACCGAAAAAGAAAAACAAGATCAAACGGTAGAAAGTGTCTTACAAGCGCTCGCCAAAAATCCGGAAGGTATCCAGGCAACGATCAAGCTGCTCCAGGAACTTCACGAAAGTGGAATTCTTGGAGCACTTAACGCCGCCGTCGAGGCGAAGGAGGATATTGCCAAGATTGTAGTGGGCCAAATGGTGCGCCCTCCTGTCACCAATATAATCAATAATGCAATGGCTGCAGCAGGTGGGTTAGCAGAGCTAGATCCTGAAATGACAAAAAAGCTGATGGGCGGGGTTACAAAGGGTCTACTAAGGGCTGATGATGCTCTGCGCTCTGGAGAAAAGGTGGGTATTCTCGATGTAATGAGAGCTCTACGTGACCCAGACATCAATCGGGCGATGGGTTTTGGAATAAACCTGCTGAAAGGATTAGGAGAAGGCTTAAAGGAATGATGAAAGCGACAACGATCGTGTACTTCTATCAACGGATATTAAATAGTTCACTCATAATTCTGGGCTTGGTCTTGAGCTTTTATCTTGTACGTGAACTGTATTTCATTGTGACCGCTGCACTTTTTGGTAATACTAACGTTCATGATATTTTGGAGGAAGTCTTAGCCTTTTTCCTATACTTTGTTTTTGTTTCCATGATCGTCAAGTATTTCAAGGAAGAGTATCACTTTCCGCTGCGTTACCTCATCTATATCGGGATTACCGGCACCGTACGTTTTATCATCGTCAATCGGGATGACGCTATGAATAATCTGATTCTATCGCTTGTTATTCTTATTCTGGTCATTTGTTACATGTTGCTGGCTCCTCGTAAGAACAAGCTGGGGGAATTAAAGGAGAACATTGAATGACGAAAAACCTCGAACATCAATTCAGCATGCTGGTTCGTGAGATACGAAAAGAATACGTTGGTAACGGTCCGAGAGAAATCGTTACACGTTTTAGTGGTCCATGGGTGATCTGCGAGATGAAGGGGAACCTCACAAATGTAGAAAAATTTATGATTCTGTCTGAAGAAGGCAAGCGAATGGTACACGATGCGCGCACGAAGCTCGTGAAGAACATTTACAACGACCCTGCAGTAATAGCAAAGCTCGAAGAGATCATCCATGCAAAGATCGTGAGGATTTTTTCAGATATCAGTATTGAAGAGGATATTGCGATGACCGTCTATGTTTTGGATAGACCGATTTCTTGATCAATATGTGAGGGAAAGGGGGAAACACTCGTGATTCAACCTGTGTGCGTTTTATCACATGTCCTGCATTATGAAAATGGTACGTTAAAGGAAGTGGAAGATTCAATCGTAACAGAGTCACCGATTACGATCATGTTGAATCAGGAAGAGTTTGCGACTTTAGTATGCAGCCCGGAAAACATCGATGAACTTGTCATTGGTTTTTTGGCGTCTGAAGGAGTAATAAACTCGTATTCCGATATTGCAGATCTCTTTATCGACGAAACAACCGGCCACGCCTATGTAGAAGCAAAAAAAGTGAACAAATACAATCAGATGTTTCACTCGAAAAGATACGTTTCTTCCTGTTGTGGGAAAAGTCGGCAAAGTTTTTACTTTTATAATGATGCGCGAACGGTAAAGAAGGTGGAAGCCAAAGGAGTCTCGGTTACGAGTGCTGATTGTTTTCGACTCATGAAAGAGATGCAACAATCTGCAGAACTCTTTCAACATACGGGGGGCGTTCATAATGCTGCCTTGTGCGATAAAAGCGGAATCGTCCTCTCACGGATGGATATAGGACGACATAATGCTCTCGATAAACTATTCGGTTATTGTTTGAAGCATTCCGTATCTATTGAAGATAAAGTCATGGCCTTTAGTGGCCGGATCTCTTCGGAAGTATTGTTGAAAGTAGCCAAGATTGGATGCAGCGTTGTTTTATCAAAATCAGCTCCTACTGAATTGGCTCTTCGTCTAGCACAGGAGCTTGGCATTACCACGGTTGGTTTTATTCGAAATCAGTCGTTTAATGTGTACACGTGGCCCGAACGAATTGCAGAGGTAGGGAGGGGAAAGCTCAGTGGTTCCAAGTGAATTGGTGGACGCATTTGGTCGTGTCCATGATTATCTGCGCATTTCTGTAACGGATCGTTGCAACTTGCGGTGTGTGTACTGCATGCCTGCTGATGGAATGGAATTTGAACCTGATGAAAATATCCTGTCTTTGAACGAAATCACCGAGGTTGTAAGGGTTTTGGCCGAAATGGGGGTCAAAAAAGTAAGATTGACAGGTGGAGAACCATTGGTTCGTAAAGGAATTGAACATTTGGTATCTGCGATAGCAGGAATACCAGGAATCGAAGATATAGCTTTGACTACCAATGGAATTTTCTTGGCGAAAAAAGCCAAACAATTAAAAGAAGCAGGCTTGAACCGTGTGAATATCAGCCTGGATACATTGAAAGCGGATCGTTTTTCGCTCATTACCCGCGGTGGAGATGTCCATCGAGTTCTGGATAGCATAGACGCATGTCAACAGGTAGGGATAGATCCGATTAAGTTGAACGTCGTCCTTATGAAGGGGATCAACGATGATGAAATAGATGATTTTCTTCAGCTTACGATCAATAGTCAGTTACAAGTTCGATTTATTGAGTACATGCCCATCGGCCACAACGACATGAGATGGAAGCAAGCCTATCTGCCATTGACCGCCGTATTGGAACGCTGTCATCAATTGGGCTCGAAAGTAGCTGAGAGTCATGAGATGCGTGGCAACGGACCCGCACAGACCTTTCGCATTGAAGGCGCAAAGGGGAGTTTTGGGCTTATTCATCCCGTGAGCGATCATTTCTGCGAAACATGTAACCGGCTTCGTTTGACAGCGGATGGAAACATCAAACCATGCTTATATTGGTCAGATGAATTTAACGTTCGTAAGTGCATTGGCAATGATGAAGCGGTACGCGTGCTCTTTTTGCGAGCATTGCTTATCAAACCAAGGAATCACGAAATGGCCAAGGCTTTGGTCGATGAGAGTCAGTCGCATGTACCAACCGTAAGGCGCATGTCTCAAATTGGAGGGTAGTGTAGATGATATGGATAGAGTAGAAAGCGTAAATCGATTTCGCCGAAACGCGGTTCAAGTCGAGGAAGCCCAGCGCAGAATTGAGCAACATCTGAAGCAACTGGGTGTGGAAGAAGTCTCATTGGAAAACGCCTACAGTCGTACGTTGGCGGAGGATTTGATTGCGCCTGATCACATGCCTCATTTCCGGCGTTCCGGGATGGATGGTTTTGCGATCATGTCCAGTTCTACGCGCGGGGCATCACCTGAATCGCCTGTCCTTTTGGAAGTGATCGACACCATTCCGTGTGGCGCTCTTCCTACAAAACAATTATCGCAAAGAACGGCTTCCCGAATCATGACGGGAGCCATGGTACCTGAACAAGCAGACGCCGTGATTATGCTGGAAATGACAGAAGACTTAGAGGTACATGGCAAAACCTACATTTCGATAAAAAAAGAGATCCATCCTGGGCAGAACCTGACTCCGATTGGCCACGAAATCACAAAGGGCGATGGTGTCCTGGAAAATGGTACAGTTATCCTCGCTGGCGAGACTGCATTGTTGGCTAACTTCGGTTTCTCTCGCGTCAAAGTATATAAGCGCCCAACCATCGCGATATTTGCAACAGGCTCAGAGCTTTTACCAGTAGAGGCGCCACTTTGCTCAGGTAAAATTCGAAACAGTAACTCTTACATGCTGGCAGCACTTATTCGGGGGGCAGGAGGGATTCCGTTACTGATGGGGTCTATCCCAGACGAAGCGGACCTGGCACAAACTCTTATTCTTGAAGCCTTTTCCGTTGCGGATTTCGTAATCACATCAGGCGGAGTATCAGTAGGCGACTACGACATTCTCGTAGATATTTTTGAAAAATGGAATGGGAAGGTCCTATTTAACAAAGTAGCGATGCGCCCCGGAAGCCCTACGTCCGCAGGAATTTGGAATGATCAATTTTTGTTTGCCATGTCAGGCAATCCGGGAGCGTGCTTTGTTGGATTTGAGCTCTTCGTTCGTCCCGTTATCTTGGGCATGCAGGGTATTCAAAATAGATATGCGCAAGAGTTTACTGCATTTTTA
The DNA here is from genome assembly GCF_047229145.1 of Brevibacillus jepli. NCBI lineage: Bacteria > Bacillati > Bacillota > Bacilli > Caryophanales > Paenibacillaceae > Brevibacillus > Brevibacillus jepli. The sequence continues at coordinate 69,872 of NZ_JBFEFW010000002.1, read as the reverse complement.
GGGGAAAACTTTCAAAAGGTCAATGCGTATCCTCGCTATGTTCGCGGAAAGGCATATGTAATCGATGGCAAGGTATTCGTAAAGCCTGTCGGAATGGATCAATCAAGCGTTACGGTATCTATTAAAGATTCCGATTGCTTGATCAAGATTCCACCTGGAGGGAAAGGAATGCTACAAGGTGAGCTTGTCTGTGCCTTGATGCTAAGAGGATAATTCACACTGCTTGCGATACGTCCGAAGAGCCGCATACTTTAAGGCTGGTGTAAGGAACGCTGTCCCATGGAAATAATAGGTAGGAGAGTATGTTGTGTTTGACGCGATTGTGAATCCAACTAGTTGTGGAGGTGGAAGAATAAGTTTATCCTTAACTTTAGATTTTCAGTTCACGACATCGATTGAGAAGCTTTGGTCAGCCTTAACTGATTCTAGCAAGCTTGCCAAGTGGATCATGGAAAATGATTTTGAGGGGACGGAAATATTAACCTTCATTACGAACACATCGGATTCTCAAATGCTCAAGGAGTCGAAGGCGCAAAGTATGGCTGGGGTCAATGGTTCGGCGAGCTTGAAAAAGTGCTGGAACAATAACCTGAATGGGTAGGATTTTTGACCCCTTGACCCGAATCAGATAGAAACCGGCTGCATGTCGTTTGCAGCCGGTTTCTATCTACAACGGACAATGTGATGATAGAAATTAACACTGCGGAAGGATGTTAAACATGCGCGAATCGAATCAGGAGCATATCGTTATCTCGGGTGCGAGGGAAAACAATCTCAAAAACGTATCCTTGCGCATTCCCAAGCGGAAGATCACGATCTTCACCGGGGTATCCGGATCTGGCAAATCATCGATCGTCTTCGATACGATCGCCGCAGAATCCACGCGATTGCTGAATGAGAATTTCAGCATGTTCGTGCGCAATTTCCTGCCCCGCTATCCACAGCCGGATACGGACGCAATCGAGAACCTGAGCATGGCGGTTATCGTGGACCAAAAGCGGCTGGGCGGCGGTTCCCATTCTACAATGGGCACGATTACCGATATCTCTCCTATTCTCCGTCTTCTCTTCTCCCGAGTGGGTCAGCCCTATGTTGGACAAGCGCACATGTTCTCCTTTAACGATCCACAAGGTATGTGTCCCGAATGCAACGGGATCGGTCGCAAATTAGGCATCGACCTAAGCAAGGCAGTGGACATGTCAAAGTCGTTGAATGAAGGGGCAATCATGCTGCCGGACTATAAGGTAGATAGCTGGGACTGGACGATAGTCGTGCAGTCAGGGTCCTTCGATCCAGACAAGAAGCTGAGCGCCTATTCGGATGAGGAGCTGGAGCAACTGCTCTACGGCAAGGCCAGGAAAGTAAAGATGGATTTCGCCGGGAAGGCAACGAATATTACAGTGGAAGGTGTCATTGAAAAGTTCACCAACAAATACATCAAGCAGGATGTGAAGACAAAGTCTGAGCGCACACAAAAAGCAGTTGCGCCGTTTATCTCCGAGGGTCCTTGCCCCAGCTGCCATGGCGCAAGACTCAGTCAGGCTGCGTTAAATTGTAGAATCAATGGACTCAACATTGCGGAGATGTCCTCCATGGAGGTTGGTCAGCTCATCCGCATCATTCGGGAGATTGATGATTCGGTCGCAGCACCAATGGTCAAGTCGCTGACGGAGCGGTTGCAGCATCTGGTGGATATCGGGCTAGACTACTTGACGCTGGACCGTGAGACCGATACTTTGTCCGGTGGGGAATCGCAGCGCGTCAAGATGGTGAAGCACCTGAGTGGCAGTCTGGTGGATGTCACTTACATTTTCGATGAGCCCAGCGTTGGCTTGCACCCCCGTGATGTACACCGATTAAATGAATTGCTGCAAAAGCTGCGCGACAAGGGCAATACCGTGATTGTTGTCGAGCATGATCCCGATGTGATCAAGGTGGCAGATCATATTGTCGACGTCGGGCCTCATGCAGGCAGCCGCGGCGGTACCATCGTGTATGAAGGAAGCTTCCAAGGCCTGCTGGAATCAGGTACACTGACAGGCACCCATATGAAGCGCCCGCTCCAACTGAAGCACGACTCCCGGCAGTCGTCCGGCAAGCTGTCCATCGAGAATGCTACACTGCACAACCTGCAGAACGTGAGTGTTGATATTCCAACCGGAGTACTGACAGTAGTTACGGGTGTCGCCGGCTCAGGCAAGAGTACGCTGATTAACGAGGTATTCCTCAGCAAGCATCCGGATGCGATCGTCATCGACCAATCGGCGGTAGGCGTGTCAACACGCTCGAATCCCGCGACCTACACAGGCATTATGGATGATGTACGCAAGGCGTTTGCTTCCGCGAACAAGGTCAATCAAGGCTTGTTCAGCTTCAACTCCAAGGGCGCTTGCGAGAACTGCCAAGGGCTGGGTGTCGTGTATACCGACCTTGCATTCCTTGAAAGCGTGAAGCTGCCGTGCGAAGTATGCGGAGGTAGACGCTTCAAGGAAGAGGTACTCGCGTACAAGCTAAACGGCAAGTCAATTGCAGAAGTGCTGGAGATGACTGTAGAGCAGGCATTGGAATTTTTTGAGCTGAAAGAGGTTGTACGCAAGCTCCAGGCGATGAGTGATGTAGGGCTGAACTACGTTACACTCGGTCAACCGCTCAGCACGCTCTCGGGCGGGGAATGCCAGCGCATCAAACTGGCAAGCGAGCTCCATAAGAAGGGCAGCATCTACGTGATGGACGAGCCGACAACCGGCCTGCATATGTCAGATATCGGTCACCTTCTGGAGATCATGAACCGCCTCGTGGATGCTGGCAATACGGTAATCGTCATCGAGCACAACCTCGACGTGATCAGCCAAGCAGATTGGATTATCGATATGGGACCGGATGGAGGCAGCAACGGCGGTCAAGTGGTCTTCGAGGGCACACCTTTGCAGATCATCCATGCGGAGCAGTCGATCACAGGAAAATACTTGAAGTAATGTATCAAACCAGTGGGCTGCCAGCAGAATCGGCAGCCCACTATCTTCTCATTGACTTGAATAGTGAATGACTACTGAACACTTTACGATACGATTTCCATTATTCCTATAAATGTGAGGCTTGTCTGCTTTAAAAATAATCGTATCCTCAGGTTCAACTACATAAACGAATTCATTGACTACAACCTCAAGCGTGCCTTCATTAACTAGAATAAATTCCTCAACCCCTGTATGATGCGGTTCTGCTATATGCTCGCAACCTGGTTCAAGGGTGATTGAATAGATCTCAAACTGCTGTTCTGGATTATAGGGTACGAGTGGATACACACGATATTGCCCATTATCTTCAATAATTGGATTTACTTCATTCTTTTTTACGATGGTAACAGATGGCTTGTATTGACTAACCAGTGAAGAAAATGATAAGCGCAACCCACTGGCTATTTTCCAAAGAGTGGTTATGGTTGGAGCAGACTTGCCTCTTTCAATTTGACCTAACATCGTTTTGCTAACCCCTGTTAATTCAGAAAGCTTATCTAAGCTCATGTTTCTTTCTTTCCGGATACGCTTTATGTTCTCTCCAATATTTGTATGAAACTCTTCCATAAAATGTCCTCCATAGATTTCCAGACGTTATATTGCACGCTTGTTCGTTATATTTTACAATCAGGCTATATATAGTTCTAAACAAACACTATATAGTCCAAAATATACGAAGAGAGAGGTTTTGTCTATGGAGAACATGATTTTATCAGGCGTTCATCAAGCGATTGGTAACACGCCAATTGTTCATCTTTCTAGGCTTACAGAAAATCTCGATGGAAATATTTTCGCCAAACTTGAATACGTAAATCCAGGCTTTAGCAAAAAGGATAGAATTGCCCTGCAGATTATTGAAGAGGCGGAGAAGGACGGAATACTAAAACCAAATGACACCGTTGTGGAATTAACGAGTGGCAATACAGGGACAGGGCTTGCCATTGTTTGCGCAGTCAAAGGGTATAAATTCGTTGCGGTCATGTCAAAAGGAAATTCAATGGAAAGAGCGCGGATGATGAAAGCACTGGGAGCAGAAGTTGTTTTAGTAGACCAAGCACCTGGTTCCCCGATTGGGCAAGTATCTGGAGAAGACCTTGCAAAAGTGGAAGAAGTAGCGCAGCAAATAACAAAAGAAAGAAATGCGTTTCGTGCAGATCAGTTTCATCATAGTGGCAATATTCATGCTCATGAGTTTCACACGGGAGAAGAAATTTGGAAACAAACGAATGGAAAAGTAGATGTTTTCCTTGATTTTGCTGGTTCTGGTGGTACCTTTACAGGTTGTGCAAAAACGTTAAAAAAGAATAATCCCAATATTCGGTGTTATTTAGTTGAACCTTATACCGCTCCGTTCTACTCTGGTAAAACCGCTACGAACCTCAATCACAAGATCCAGGGTGGGGGATATTCAATGGAATTGCCTCTTCTGGATAAATATTTCGTTACAGACTACATCCATGTTACCGATGAAGAAGCGACACAAGCTGCTAGGGAGCTGGCAAGAAAAGAAGGAATATTTGCTGGTTTCTCTTCAGGAGCAAATGTTGCGGCAGCCTTACAACTTTTGAAAGGGAAAGAAAAAGGAGCAAATATTGTGCTGACGATTAATGATTCAGGCCTCAAATATTTAAGTACAGATCTATATGAATAACTCCAAACAGTCCGATCATCTGAGTATGCATGTCACTAAAGAGGAGCCGCCATCGACGGTTCCTCTTTTTTCGTCCTACACAAGCATTTTTTTCACCAGCTGTGTCCGGTTACTGACATCCATCTTTTCAAAAATCGATTTCAAATGCTTTTTTATCGTGACTTCGCTCAAATACAAGCGGGCAGCAATTTCCGCGTTGGTCAGCCCTTCCACAACATGGGCGGCCACTTCCTGTTCCCGCGCTGTCAGCATACCTAAGTCCAGCGCTGTGCCTATGCCAGTTGATGCCGGTGGAGCAGGAGATGGAACCGCTCCCTCTTCCAGACGCAAATCCGCATCCAGTCCAGAGCGTTTCAGCAGCTTTTGCAAATAAGCGGGGAGATGCTCGCCTTGCGTATCACGGAAAAACACGAGAGTGGGTGTTACTCCGTCATAGTTGGTGTGGGTGGCAAACTCAGCGACATCAAATCCTAAACTTTCGTGGGCGGCTTTGAAAAAAGGAAAAGGAGCGGGTGAACACAACAAAAATTCTCCGGTGAACATCAAGCCATGCAGCATATGACCAATGGCCGTATGTTGAGATACATCCTCGTAATCGTCTTGATGAATCGTGTGAATGAACCAGCCAGCCCGCGTGTGTTCCGGCACAGTGAAGCGATCCAGCTCTTGTTGTGATAGCGCGTTGAAATAGGAACGGGAGCCGGAATGCTCCATCAGGTACGGAAGAGTTTTTTCGTTGATCGGAACAACTGCGGTAAGTGCCGAGATCGCTCCATTGTCATTGCGCAGAACACGAAGCACATCGTATCCCAGTGAGAATAGACGGTCAGGATCAAGCCAATTCAACGGGTATAATGTTTGCTCCGCTGTCAGGTGAAAATCAAAATGGCGATTCGTATGCGGATCAAACAGCTTGATCGTTTTAGGGGAAGGACATTGACGCTGAATGCGGATATACTCCAGTAGTTCTTCCCGCTGACCAGAGTGAAGCGATTCGAACGGTTTGGGCAATGGATCGAACCAATTTAAAAAGGCTCGGATGAGTGCGTCACCTAAAAAGAAAGTAAGCTCCAAAGCTTCTGGTGTGCGGACCGAATGAGCTGACTTCGTGAACTTCTCGTAATAGTAGTGAATGGCCCGCTTCTGCAAATCTGCAAAATGAATCGGCGTCCTTGCTCGTATATCCTGGGCAATGGATTCTCTCATCAAGGAATGAATTGTCCAGCCACTGTCCACTTTCCGTACAAACGAAAAACGGATCAATTGAAAAAACTCGGAAGCCGTAATTTCCCTCTTCAATAAAAAGGACAGATTATCCTGATTGAAATGCCGCAATACGGCAGCGGCTTCCACGAGAGGACGCAAATGCTCCCCGGGAACTTCGCGCAGCCATTGGCTTACGACGAAGGGCAGCGTATCCATTTCCTCATGAAAAGCGCCGTTTCCTTCCTGATCCTTGGACTGCAACGTAAAGGACAGCAAGGAAAGGGTAAGGGGATGTCCTTTGGAGCGCCGCCACATTTCCTGAATGCGATTCAAATCGAAAATGTGACAGTAATGCGCATACCGCTCGACAGCATCGTAAGGAAGATGGGACAAGGGGACCCTGCTGATGAAGTGCCGCCAACCGGGTGAAAGAAGCCAAGCTTCAGACAGTGGGTGCCTTCCTGCGATTACGATCAGAATATTCGCGCTTAATCGTTTGAAAAAATATTCGCGCAACCAATGATCCAAGCCGTCCAAGTTCTCGTAATTGTCGAGAAAGAGGACGAGTCTCTGATCAGCTGCCATTTCATTCAGCTTCGAGATACTTTCCTCCAACAATTCGGATGGACGCTGCTCTGCTCCCTGATGATAAACATGCAATGTCTGCAAAATATGTAGGCAATAATCAGAGGGCGTATGCCAAAATTGCTCGCTGTCCAAAGAGAGCGTCGCTGCTTGACGCAGATGAGCTTGCCGTCTGAGCTCGTCGAGCAGGTAGCTCTTTCCCACGCCTGCGGTCCCGAAGAGGTTCATGATTTTTTTGGAGCGCCGCTCATCCCCAAGCAAGTTCAAAAAATGAAGGACTTCCTCCGTTCGACCAACCAGAAGACGACTTTCCAGCTCTTCAAGGCTATCCTGATAATTCATAGCATCACCTGCTCCATCACTAGGTTTTCCTTTTTCTTCCTATGATTTTACTACGCTTCGATTATGCTGGGTACTCATATTTATCGCAAGGGTATCCTTTGGGATGCATCCTTTCGAGTAATACCTGGGCCAGTATTCTCGGTGTTAGGATGAAACAGGCGAGTCAATACGAAAGGATGGAGGGAACATGTCAAAGCTAAGCCGCTTGGGTCACATTTCCTTATATGCGCATGATGTTCGCAGATTGGCCTCTTTTTATGAAATCGCACTTGAACTGGCAGTGGTGAACCTTGGCGACGAAACGGCAAGCTTGGCGATTGATCCGCAATCAAGCAGGCACGATTTGCTCATCCTGGGCAATCCGCATCATGTGCATCTGGCATTTTGTGTAGATACGTTGAATGACTTCAAGGACGTATGGAAGAAGCTGACGGAACACGGAATTTTAGCACATGGTCCGTATGTGGAGCGCGAATATGCCAGCTTTTCTTTTCTTGATCCAGAAGGCAATCATGTGGAAATCATTTGGGCGCACCAAAGCGAAGCCTCAGATCCACAACGAAGAAAAATCAGCTTTCGGGAGTTGGAAGAATTCCTCGTTAGCCAAGAATGATCGTCCGTTCAAATGAGACTGACTCGCACAAACCTATTTCATTCATGGTGATAAAGGAGAGAAAAAAGAATGTCAACATCTACAAGCACGTTTACTGCAGGCGGAAATACGCTCGGGATCACGACCATGGCTGTGAATCGGGCATCCTTCCAAGCAGCACCCCAAATGGTTCAGGATCGAATGACGTATCACAAAGCGGTGCTGGAGTCATTCGGGATTACATCCCTGTCCAACCTGGGGTCGCTCAAGATCCGCGGGACGGTAGTACCTCAGTCGGGATTGACGAAACCAAGCCCCACTCTTATCAGTGGGAATACCGTGGTTCAGTCTGCCTATCGAATCGACGCAGCAAAGTCGACGCCAACATTGCAAATGTTGAGCGGAAAAGCGGAACTGCTGCAAACCATCCCGTTTCCTAAAAAAATGACTGCTACACTAGCTGTACCGTCTCCTGCTTCAGCCTTGAATATATCGGTGGACACCGCCTATTGGGCCGCGTCGGAAATATATATCGAGGATGGAACCAATGTTATTTTGAAATATCCGCAGCGCTACCTGATCATCATCACCGAAAAGTTGACAGTCGGACAGAATGTAACCTTCACCTGGGAGCGTCCTTACCGCTATGTCCCAGCCAAACGCCAAAAACCGATAACACCGACAGATGCACCGATGTCTTCGACGCTCTCAGGCATCCCGGGGACAAATGGAACAGCTGGATTGCCCGGAGACCGTGGATTCGACGGCGCTGCTGCTCCTGAACTCGAATTATGGGTCCTCGATATGGCGGGACGCCCGAATTTTGACCTGAAAGGGCAAGATGGCACACAAGGTGGGCCTGGGCAAGACGGAGGAGATGGCGGACGAGGAGGAAAAGGGAAGCCAGCTGAATTGGATTGGGCAGGATTTTGCAAAGCCGGAGCGGGAGCTGGCGGAAACGGAGGGCGTGGCGGAGCGGCAGGCTACGGAGGTCCGGGAGGCAATGGCGGCGCTGGCGGACGGTTGACCTTGTACGCACCACAAACCATCATCCAAAATTATTCGCAAGGCTTTGCGATCACGATTGAGGGGGGCAGCCCGGGTGCAGGCGGAATCCCTGGCAATCCAGGAGCAGGCGGACCGGGTGGAGCAGTGGGTGCCACCAAGAATGGAAAATTCGGTACGGCATGCGGTCCTGGGCCGAGATCGGCAGGTCAACCAGGGGCCCAGGGTCCCTTTGCGGAGGCCGGTCGTGCCGGATATGCGGGGGGCAGATTGTCTGAACCTGTCAGCTTTCGAGCCATCGACGCAGATGATTTCAGACGCAAGCTCTTGGAGCCGTCCATCAACCATGTATCCCCGGCGTATGCACTCGCAGGAGATACAGTGACGCTGGAAGGAAAGCGTTATACCAAAACAGATGTCGTGCTCATCGATGGGACTGAAGCGAAAACCCAGGTAGTAAGTGATACGATGCTCCATTTTGTCTTGCCTTTTGTGTCTGGCGGCTCTCATACACTTCAGGTGCGACAATCAGATATGACGCTCTCCAGCAAGGCATCCATCTTCGTGAAGCCACAAGTCATTTCCGCCCAACAGGAAAATCAAGTGAAAACGCGGGTGAGACCCGGACAAAAAGTGATCGTGAACGGCAGTGGCTTTTCCGAAGGGACACTCGTCTTGGTCAACAACCAAGAAATGCCCGATGTACGGATGGTAAGCTCGACGCAAATGGAATTTACCTTGATTCGTCCGGCCGAAGTGGAGAGCAATCCAGCGGGTGAACAGGTAACCCTGAAAGTACGCCTTTCCGATGGCACACCGTCCAATGAAATTACACTAACACTGGAAACCTTCCATATGCTCGTGATGGGTGATTCTGTGAGTTGGGGGCAAGGCTTGCAAGAGCATGAGAAGTTTTATTCCATCGTGGGTGCAGCCATTCAGGCAAGAGAAGGTAATATCAAGCAATATACACAAGTAATCGCTCATTCCGGCGCCATTATTGGAGTGGATAAAGATGAAGTTCATGCACCCGTTGACGGCGAGGTTCCTACGTCCTATCCAACGATTCTGCAGCAATGCGCTGATTTCTCCGGTGAGGCTGACATGGTGGACTTGATTCTATTGGACGGGGGCATGAACGATGTAGATGTTCGGACAGTTCTGAATCCTTTCCATCCAGCAGAATTGACACAGTTGTTCGAAGACCATTTGTATAAGGGCATGAAAAGATTGCTGGTGGACGTTACGAAGAAATTCTCCAACGCCAAAATTATCGTCACCGGATACTATGCACCTGTTTCGGATAAGAGCGATATGACCGCGGTGGAAGCACTATTGATCGGCGTAGGAGCCATAGTAGGAGGAGTCGGTGGCGGTGCAGCCGGAGGAATTCTCGGTATGGCTGAGTTGGAAAAGGTATACAAGCGCAGCACCCAGCTCGAGACAGAATCGAAGGTCTACCTGCGTAAAGCCATTGATGAGAGGAATGCTGAGCTCGGCAAAACGCGCATCTTTTTCGCCGATCCGAATTTTGGTCCGGAGCACGCGGCTCTGACGGATGACCCCTATGTTTTCGGCATCAATTTGGACCTCACTCCACAAGACCTGATCGCAGCCGAACGACTCGTTTCTTGCACAGAAGCAGGGTGCACAGGCTTGAATTTCGAGATTTGCAAGCGTGCATCCATCGGTCATCCCAATCAAAAGGGTGCACAGGCGTATGCGAACGCAATTTTGCCTCTTTTGTAAGCGCAAAAAAGCTGTTGGAGGAACGATGTTCCCCGACAGCTTTTTCCATTCATTTCACACCACCTGACCCGATAAGATCGATGTTTACTTTGATATTCCAATCAAGACGAGGATAAATGTCTTTCCATCTTTCCCAGTCTTTGTCCCCATGATAATGAGTTGCCCGATAACGTAATCCGAATCCGATTGGATCAACTCTGAGAGACTGGAGTTTCCGAAGCACGTGAAGATAGCGTTTCGCCGTTTCGGATTCGGCTTCCACCTTATATCGGTCCCATTGTGAATGATAAAAAGACTCCGTCGACTCCTCTGATATTCCTCTCATTCGAACGTTCATCGCAAGTTTAGGCGCAGATTCATTTCGTTCATCAAAGACGTACGAATACCCGAAGGAGGTCACATTCAAAGCAAACTGGGCCTGTTCCGTCTTGGTTTCGATATCAAAGTTCCGGATCTTCTTGGATAGTTCATTAAAGATCCGTGTTTCCTCCGGAGTTAAAATCACTTTGATCTTCTCCTTGTCAAAGATGGCGACTTGATCAATCAAGTACGTATCCTTCATTGGGCGAATAACCGGCAAATACGGGTCCAGTCCTTTTTCGCTTAACCGGCGGTGAAAATCAAACAAAAATTCGGTAACGATAAAAGACGATTCAGTTCCCTCCTGGTCGAAGCTCAAAATCAAGCTATCGGCAGGAAGCCGCTCGGACTTGGGCCTGACATTCAACACCTGCTCCGCCGACGGGTTGCCAAGCGCCATAAATGCAATCCCTTGGATTTCTGGTCTTCGCAGAAACCAATCAATCGTTACCTTATCCAATCGTTCCTCTCCCAGTTTTCTCCCGAATACAATCATTTTGGTCTGCGAAAAATCGAGTTCTTTATCCACCTTTGATTTTAAGTGCCGAACCGCTTCCGATATCGTGGACGCATCGTCGCTGATGAGATGAAACGTATTCGATTGACCCGGTTGAATTTGCGAAGTAGGGATGGCGAGTTTCAACGATACATGATAAGGCTTATCTTTTATTTCCGACTTATCGACGCCGACTGCCATGACCAGATAACGTTTGTCAATGTCCTTGAATCCGCAGCCTGTTAGCAAATACAATACCGACAGCCAAACCAAGACATGTTTCACAAAGCCTTCCTCCACTTGCTCAGCATAAAAACCGAAAGGACGATAAAAATATCAATCGGTGAACGTATCATCATCCAAGTTGAGGATACCGTGAACAGATCGTCCTCGCCCAACCAATTTCCAACAATCACAGTACCTATGCCAAATATGGCGCAGCACACCATGTTAGGAAGCACGGTCTTGACGGACGACGTATTGGGTTGATGCCCCGGGAGACACCCACTGATCAATTCGGAGCCGACATGCCATGTGATCATGGCGAAAAGATAGGAGATACCTAAATAAATGAGCAAGAAGATATAAACAACGCGTTCGATAAATGCATACTTCATCCGAATCGCATCTGCCGTAGCAACCCATGTGAAAATAAAATCATTCACGCCGTCCGTACCCAAAATACCGATAGGCACAAAAAATTCTGTCAGCAGTATGCAAAATCCAAGACAGGGTACCGCCCAGCGATGCCTAATCGTTTGTAAATCAGTAAACGCGCGGTTAAAGATAGCCAGGCTGATGTATCCCGTTACGGCATAAGTCGAGACGGATAAGCTTTTCCAACTGGGGAGAATCCACGTGTAATCAATCATTGCTCGTACTTCATCGAAGTTCATATTTTGGTTCGTATACGCTTTGAAAATCGAAAACAAAAGTAACGGTAAACTCAGCATCAGAATCAGCTCCGTGCTGTACATAACCGTTTTGGTAGATTGCAAGGCACCGAAGCTCGCTACCGTGACGAAAAGAACTAACACGATATAGATCGGTGTCTTGGGGATCAGATATCTGGATACGATGAAAGAATAATTGATCAATACGAGCGCTCCCGAGATAAATGACACACTGCCCAGAACCAATAGCAACGGAACAGAAATGCTCTTGGGTAGCGATTGCTTCAAAATTTCAGGCAACCCTTGACCGCGAAACTTCAGCATAGAGCTGGTGAAGATATACATGAATATGCCTCCGATGATCGGACCGAGTATCATGGACAGGATCGCGCCGTCATAACGCTCGTCCATCAGAATACGCGGTACAAACAGGATAGCATTAATCAAGATGGACAGTGTCACAAAATAAAAAAAGTAACGGGACAACCCTTTCACCTGCTCTTTTTCGCTTCTCCGATGAAAAGCTTCAAATAGGGTCGACCAAAGCTTCGCAGACTAGCCGCGTAAATCAGGAAACAAAACAACCCTGTAAAAACCCCAGTCAAGCCAAAAAAAATGGCCATTACGACAAGTGGAAATTTAATCACCCGCAATGCAAAATTCATCGTATTGATCGGAATCATAAAGTTGGAAATGGCTACCACGGAGGCGACGATGATCATGATACTGCTTACCAATCCTGCCATTTGAGCGGCTTGTCCCAAAATCAGACCTCCGACGGTGGTGGCCATAGATCCTATGTATTTTGGCAGGCGAATGCTAGCTTCGGTGAGAGCCTCGATCAGAAAAAGCATAAAGAACACTTCGTAAAAGGACGGGTAAGGAACAGCCGCACGACTGCCTGCGATCTCGATCGCTAATTGCGCCCGAAATATTTCCGGATTATACGACACGGTCGCTACGTACAAAGCTGGAAGAGAGGTAGTGAGGAACGCTCCTATATATCGCAATATCATAAGAGGCCTGGCGAACCATGGAATATCATAAATGTCATCCATCGATGCCATGAAATCGTAAAAAACCGCAGGCACAATGATGGCAAAAGGGGTTCCGTTAAGAAGCAGCACCACTTTTCCTTTACTTAGATTAAATACCGCTCTGTCAGGCCGCTCTGAAACCATGGCAGTGGGCAACAAATTAAATCTTTTCGTGATCAGCATTTGAACTTGATTCGAAGCCTGGACTACTTCCGCGTCAATTTGCATCAAGCTGTTCTCCAGGCGCAACAGAACGTCGTCATCCACCTTGGATTTATCATAAACCATCGCTAATTGGGTTTGGCTCACCGTACCGATATTCATGTATTCGACCTGTAGATCCTGCAACGGGTAACGGGTCCGAATAATATGAATGTTCGTTGCGATATCTTCTGAAAAAGCGTTTTGGGGTCCCTGCAAGACGTATTCGATTGTGGCTTCCTGAGGCTTGGAAGTCGATGGCTTCTTGACTTCGATGGCACAGGTTTCATGAGGGAGAAACAACAGGGCATAGCCTTGAATGAGCTTGTCTGCCAATTGATCGTTGTCCACTATTTGCACATAGCCTGGCATCGTTGCCAAGACCGCTTGAAACCTCGATAAATGATTGCTTTCGATAAATGAATGGACGATTGTGGCGTGAATTTTGGCAGAATCGCACATGGTGGATAAATAGACCAAATAAGCCGTTTCTTCATTCAGGTTGAGCTTTCTTTTTACGAGATCTCCGGCGTGCGCCAGCCCTTGAATATAGTATTCCAGGTTGGGGTCTTGCATGAGATCGCTCCCTTGTCCATTGCATCTTTGAATATAGACTTCCTCGCTCATAGAAAGTTATGCATAGAGTGGAATAAACCGCCATTGTACATAAACGCCTGAATCATGAGCATTTATCCTTGAATATTGTTTCTCTTGAGAGGAAAGCCGTTACATAAAAATGTATATTGCTTCATATTTTCGGCAAAATAAATTCGAAAACGAAGGAAACAAATGCTACAAAGATTTTTGGAGGGATACAGAATGGAAGGGCGATCCTACTCGATTCAAATCAACGACCAAGCTTATCAGGCAGAGCAAGGACAAAGTATTTTGGATGTTGCCGCGTCCCATGATTGTTATATCCCTCACATATGCAAGCATCCCAATCTTCTGCCGATTCAGACATGTGATACCTGTATGGTAGAAGTGAATGGCCAGTTAGTTCGCGCCTGTGCAACGACAAGTGAACCAGGAATGATTGTGAATACAAAGTCAGACTTCGTCAAAGAAGCACAACTGGAGGCCATGTCACGCATCTTAAGAAATCATGAATTATACTGTACGGTCTGTGACAATAACAACGGGAACTGTGTGGTACATAACACGGCAGAGTACCTGGAAATTGAGCATCAGAAGTATGAATTTAAACCAAAACCGTATCCACCCGATCTTTCCCATCCAATGTATCGTTATGAACCGGATCAATGCATACTTTGCGGTCGATGTGTGGAAGCCTGTCAGGATCTTCAGGTCAGTGAAGTGCTTTCTATCGACTGGAACCGTGAGAATCCTCGTGTGATCTGGGACAACGATGTGCCCATCGATCAATCTTCCTGTGTTTCCTGCGGGCATTGTGTATCGGTATGTCCATGCAATGCGTTAATGGAAAAATCGATGCTCGGAGAAGCAGGCTATATGACTGGTATCCCGGCGAACGTTCTCGCGCCTATGATCAATATCACCAAAGAAGTGGAGCCAGGCTACAAAGAGATTTTTGCTGTATCTGAAATAGAGGCAAGCATGCGAAAAAGCCGAATCAAGCGTACCAAAACAGTTTGCACCTTTTGCGGCGTCGGTTGCAGTTTTGAAGTTTGGACCAAAGGCCGTAAAATCTTGAAAATTGAACCACAAGTAGAAGCTCCCGTAAATGGCGTCTCTACTTGTGTAAAAGGAAAATGGGGATGGGATTTCGTGAACAGCGAAGAGCGCTTGACCAAGCCGCTTATTCGTAGAGGGGATACGTTCGTAGAAACAACCTGGGAAGAAGCCCTCACCTTTATCAGCAATAAGCTTGCAGAGTTAAAAGGAAAATACGGACCAGATTCAATTGGGCTCATCGCCTCATCCAAATGCACCAATGAGGAGAATTACATTTTCCAAAAATTTGCTCGTGCCGTTATCCAAACAAACAACGTAGACAATTGCTCCCGATATTGTCAGTCACCTGCTTCCATGGCTTTGATGCGGACAGTGGGCTATTCCGGTGATTCGGGAACCATTGAGGACATCGCAAATGCTGGCTTGGTGCTCGTAGTCGGGGCTAATCCGGCTGAATCTCATCCAGTACTGACAACCCGAGTAAAACGAGCGCATAAACTGTTTGGGCAAAAGCTGGCAGTCGCCGATTTGCGGAAAAACGAATTGGCGCAAAAAGCGGATTTGTATCTCCACCCAAAACCAGGCACGGATCTCGTATGGATTTCCGCAGTAACCAAGTACATCATTGATCAAGGCTGGGCAGCTAAGGATTTTATTGAAACCAGAGTAAACGGTTATGAAGACTACGTCCAATCGTTGCAGAAATTCACTTTGGAACATGCAGAAGAAGTCACCGGGTTAAGCAAGGAAGAAATAATCAAGCTGGCTACCATGATTCATGAAGCGGACGGTACGTGCATCCTGTGGGCGATGGGTGTCACTCAGCATGTTGCTGGCACTGATACGAGTACGGCAATCTGCAACCTGTTGTTGGTTACAGGAAACTTCGGCAGACCTGGCGCAGGTGCGTACCCGCTGCGAGGGCATAACAATGTGCAAGGAGCGTGTGATTTCGGTACAATGCCCGCATGGTACCCCGGTTACCAGCCTGTGCAGGACGCAGGGGCAAGAGACCGTTTTGAAAAAGCTTGGGGCGTGACACTGCCTAAAGAACCAGGGTTTAATAACCATCAAATGGTAGAGGGTATTTTTGACGGGAAACTGAAGGCGATGTATTTATTTGGGGAGGATATGGCTGTCATTGACTCCAATATCAATCACGTCGAATCCGCATTTGAGAAGCTTGAACTATTCGTTGTTCAAGATATCTTTTTCACCAAAACGGCCCATTTTGCCGATGTCGTGTTACCTGCGTCCCCCAGCTTGGAGAAAGACGGCACCTTCGTAAACACGGAACGGCGTATTCAGCGGTTACACAAAGTGTTTGAGCCGTTGGGAGAATCAAAACCGGACTGGATGATTATTCGCGATCTTGCCAACAAGATGGGAGCGAACTGGAACTATACGCATCCAAGTGAAATTATGGCAGAAGCGGCTAGCTTATCTCCAATGTTTGCAGGTGTCAGTTACGAGCGACTCGAAGGCTGGAACAGCCAATTATGGCCTGTGAAGCCTGATGGAGAAGGAACACCTTTACTCTACACAGATCGCTTCCCATTTCCAGATGGTAAGGCAAGATTGATTCAGCTTGATTGGACACCGCCAATGTTTGAGCGAAACATGGAATTCGATTTGCATCTGAATAATGGCCGTTTACTGGAGCATTTCCATGAAGGAAACATGACATATAAGTCAGAGGGAATCTCACATAAGGTTCCCAATCCGTGGCTTGAAGTTTCTCCAGATCTGGCTGTTGAGAGAGGCATCAAGGATGGAGCACTGGTCCGCCTTTCTTCTCCGTATGGGCAAGTGGAAGTACGCGTATTGGTAACAGATCGCGTGAAAGGAAACGAATTGTATTTGACGATGAATACATCAAAAGACAAGCAAGCTGTCAATAGACTTACCAGCAGTTATCATGACAAAATGACACATACGCCAAACTACAAAGAAATGGGAGTGAAAATGGATATCCTAGAACAAGAGGGAGAACCGCCACTTCCGCGAGTGAACTACCGATTCGGAAATCGACAACCGCAATTTGGCGTTCGCGTAGAAGACAAATGGAAACGCGAAGATTGGATTTCAATCCCTGATTTACTTGGAACAGGAGGACAAGCCGATGGCCAAAGCGATTTCAAACATTGATCGATATATGCCAAGTCCAGAGGAAGAAAGACAGCAGGCGATTCAGCAGGTGCTTGATGCCGTTAGTGAAAACCACCAGGCATTGCTTACTCTTTTGGACATTGTAAAAGAATTACAAGAGATTGGCGTATTGGATATCCTTCAAGGGGCATTAAAGAACCGGCATGATATTGGGGTCATCGCGGTGTCGCAGCTTAATAAGCCGGGCATGCATCATATGATGAAAAACGGGATGAACGCGCTCCAGTTCATAGGCAAGTTGCAGCCTGACAAACTACAGAACATCTTGAACGCCGTCGATCATGGAATAAATAGGATGACGGATACCAAAAACGATAAACCGATGGGCTTGTTAGGAATGAGTAAGGCCATGATGGAGCCGAATGTCACCACAGCCCTCAGTTCCATGATCAATTTTCTGCGCGGAATGGGAGAGGGAATGGATCATGCGGAGAAGCAGGTTCATTAAGCATGACAATAAGGAGACCTGACCATGCATACAGAAAGAATCTCTGTTACGGGAATGAAGGATGAAAATGATGCGAAAAAAGTGAGTAAGACCTTACACAACGTATGGGGCATACAGCAGGCGGAAGTGAGCCTGCAAAAAGGAGAAGCACTTGTTTCCTATGATGAAAAGGCAGCGTCATTGGTTGATTTTCAACAGGCAATTCGCGATTTAGGATATGAAGTGGCTTTTGCTCATGACCCTTTTCATGCGGATATGAAATAAAATGGCATTTTGGAGGCTACGATCATGTCAAGAGTATGTGAAGTATGTGGACGGGTAGAAGAAAATACGTCTCTAGAACAGGAGATAGACACAACCTCCACGCAGCAGATGAGTATTTTGCATGTATGTGAAAGCTGTATAAAAGATCGACAGCATTCTCATTATTAATTCCTTCCATAAAAAAATGGGATTTTCATCTAGATCCGGTGGTATAATGTAGCCGTATCTCATCATCGATGGTTAGTAATGGCGAATTGCTTAATCATCCTGATCACACTCATATGTACGTTGGGACGGATAACGAGTATCATTGGATGCTTAGGAATTAGCCCACCATCAAACCATTTGTGCATGTTCATGTGTTCATGCCCAGGTTGTTTGATGGTGGGCTTTTATTATTTTCTTGGAGGTTGTAGAGGGTATGAAATAAATCAGCTTTGAACTAAATGGAGTGAAGCATGAAGCAGAGGAAAGAACCCCTCATAAGAGCAAATGGGAGAAGTAAAGGAGAACATCAAATGACGAAAAACCTCGAACATCAATTCAGCATGCTGGTTCGTGAGATTCGAAAAGAATACGTCGGAAACGGTCCAAAAGAAATCGTTACACGTTTTTGTGGTCCATGGGTGATCTGTGAGATGAAAGGGAACCTGACCAATGTAGAAAAATTTATGATTCTTTCCGAAGAAGGCAGACGAATGGTTCACGATGCGCGAACGAAGCTCGTGAAGAACATTTACAACGACCCTGCGGTAGTAGCAAGCATTTGGTCGTGTCCATGACTACCTGCGCATTTCAGTAACGGATCGAAGCAACTTGCGGTGTGTGTACTGCATGCCCGCTGATGGAATGGAATTTGAACCTGATGAAAATATCCTGTCTTTGGACGAAATCACCGAGGTTGTGAGGGTTTTGGCTGAAATGGGGGTCAAAAGGCTTCGATTGACAGCGGATGGCAACATAAAGCCATGCTTATATTGGTCGGATGAGTTTATCGTTCGTAAATGCATTGGAGATGATGAAGCGGTACGCGAGATCTTTTTCCGAGCATTGAGTATCAAACCAAGGAATCACGAAATGGCCAAAGCATTCGTTAATCGCAACGCGTCAAGATGGTGAAACATCTGAGCGGTAGCCTGGTGGATGTTACTTACATTTTCGATGAGCCTAGCGTTGGTTTGCATCCCCGTGATGTACACCGATTAAATGAATTGCTTCAGAAGCTGCGCGACAATGGTAATACCGTCATTGTCGTCGAGCATGATGCCGATGTGATCAAGGTGGCTGATCATATTGTCGACGTCGGGCCTCAAGCTGGCAGCAACGGCGGTCAGGTGGTCTTAGAGGGCACACCTTTGCAGATCATCCATGTGGAGCAGTCGATTCCACTTCATGGACACTCTATGGCCCATCATGTGATCTGTTTTTACATTTGTCGGCTGTATCTGAATTTGGCTATCCCTTTCCTTTTTGAAGTCATGGGTCGAAATAACGTTCACAAGCAGTGAACTGGAGCCGAATGAACCTCCAGTGAAAAAGCCGAACGGACAACCGGTTATCATGTACATTTCAAATCAGTAAGTCATTCATATATAAATGCGTCGGGAGTCTTTCCGAGTAAGCATCAGGGGACTCTGGAGAAAAATAAAGAGGAGGAAGGAAGGTGCCGTTTGTTCACCTATCATTTATACATCTGACGAATCTGATCATGTTTAATGTGAATAGACGAGGCAGAATATGGAAGGATATCTTTGGATACGACTGGTAATCATGGGGTCACTTCATCTGAGCGGGATAGAGGGCTGAAAATACGGGATTTTGCGGGGTGAGTATCTAAATTCAGTTATGTTACCATAACCCCCAAGTTAACCATAATGATTCGTGAAAGGAGAACAAGAAACCAACCTCCAACCAAATAAGGGCCTAGTTCCGCTCATGGCGGAAGCGGGGGAACCATCTAACAGGGGTTAATTCTGTTCAAGCAGAAGGGATGCAAAACTGCCATCCTACCCGTCAGCTAACCTCGTCGGCTAAAGCAGAGTCATTTTACATCAGTTGCATGTCATCTTTTTATGCAAGTATCGGGCGCCCATGTCCTTTGAGGAGATGGCTAGCTTGTCCCGTGATATTTGGCATGCTCATTTTAGAGAAATCAGTCGGCGCATTTTGCTTTTCCGTCAGGGATGGCCCTCCTGAAGCGGAAGCGATGTGCCGACTTTTTTTCTACTATTTTTCATGAAAGTGAGGGGCAATAGGAATGACCAAGAGAAGCATAACGAGATGGGGAGGCATGGCGATCCTGACGTGTGTCTTGCTGTTGGGAGGATGCGGCTCGGGAACACAGGATACCCAGCCAGCAGCAAGCGGGAATCCCGCTGAATCTAGCCAGGATACACTGGAAAAGGCCAAGAGCCAGGGGGTTGTCACTGTAGGCTTCGCCAATGAAAAGCCGTTCGCCTATGCCACGCCAGATGGAAAGCTGACAGGAGAAGCGGTCGAGGTGGCGCGAGTGATCCTGAAACGGATGGGAATCAATGAAATGAATGGAGTGCTTACTGAATTCGGCTCCCTGATTCCCGGACTGAAGGCGAAGCGCTTTGACATCATTACAGCAGGGATGTACATCACTCCCAAACGGGCACAAGAGGTTGCGTTTGCCAATCCTGAATACAGCATCGGGGAAGCTCTCGCAGTGAAAAAGGGCAATCCGCTCCGCCTCAAAAGCTATCAAGACATTGCAGCTAATCCCCAGGCAAAAGTAGCGGTGATGAGCGGCGGCATCGAAACGGAGTATCTGGAAAAATCAGGAGTGAAAAAGGAGCAAATGGTGCTTGTTCCTGATCAACCTTCTGCCGTTGCTGCTCTACAAGCAGGTAGAGCGGATGCGATTACGATGACAGGTCCTTCCCTGCAATCCGTGCTAGATAGCGCCAAAGACGACCAGCTGGAGCGCGTGATGGATTTTGTCCAACCGGAAATAGACGGGAAAAGCGTACGCGGCTATGGAGCAGCGGCCTTCCGCAAAGAGGATGAAGCGTTCGTGAAAGCCTACAATGCGGAGCTGCAAAAGCTGAAAGAATCAGGGGAACTGTTGGAAATTTTGAAGCCTTTCGGTTTTACTGAGCAGGAGCTGCCGGGTGATATGACAGCGAATGAGCTTTCGCAGCCGTAGTGGAGGGTGAAGCTATGAGTGATCTACTGCCATTTTTGGCAAAAGGAGCTGGAACCACTCTCCAGGTGACAGCCTTGTCGGTGCTTGTCGCTCTGTTTGTCGCATTTGTGGCAGGGTTTGGACGTCTCAGCCGATGGAGCGGCATTCGTATTGCGAGCACGGTTTATGTGGAGTTGTTTCGCGGGACCTCTCTTTTGGT
Source organism: Brevibacillus jepli (assembly GCF_047229145.1). Taxonomy (NCBI): domain Bacteria; kingdom Bacillati; phylum Bacillota; class Bacilli; order Caryophanales; family Paenibacillaceae; genus Brevibacillus; species Brevibacillus jepli. The sequence continues at coordinate 48,833 of NZ_JBFEFW010000002.1, read as the reverse complement.
GCAGTTGTTTTGGTTGTTTTACGCTCTGCCACTGTTGGGGATCGAGCTGCCGCCTCTGGCTGCGGGAGTCATTGCGCTGGGGTTCAACTACGGCGCTTATGGATCAGAGGTTGTGCGCAGCTCCATTCAGGCGATTCCAAAAGGACAGACCGAAGCGGCGATTGCCTTGAATTTGACAGCTTGGCAACGAATGAAGCTGGTCATCTTGCCGCAAGCCTTCGTCATGATGCTTCCTGCATTCGGAAATCTGTTGATTGAACTTTTGAAGGGAACATCCCTGATTTCATTGATTACCCTTGCGGATTTGACGTTCCAGGGCATGATTTTGCGTACAACTGACTCGTCCAGAACATTTGAAATATTCTTTTTGATCTTGGTCATGTACTTTCTCATGGCGTATCCACTGACACTTGCGATGCGGTGGCTTGAAAGGCGTTTTCATGCAGGGAGGGTGTAAGGAAAATGTGGAGCTGGTCTTTTACGTGGAGTATTCTTCCTGCAATTTTGCAAGCGATCCAAACGACGATTGCGGCGACGCTGGCCGGTTTTGTCCTGGCCTTGGTCGGGGGCTTGGTTCTTGCCTTTGGGCGCAGGTCGAAAAGGCGCGTGCTCTGCTGGTCTTCAGCGGCATTCATCGAATTTGTGCGCAGCACGCCGCTTCTCGTGCAGCTGTACTTTCTCTTTTACGGGCTACCGGCGATTGGCATCTCGCTTGGTCCCCTAACCTCTGGTGTTCTTGGTTTGGGTATTCATTACAGCTGCTATTTGTCGGAGGTATACCGATCCGGCATTGATGCGGTCCCCCGCGGACAATGGGAAGCAGCACGGGCGCTGAATTTTTCTATGGGGCAGACATGGCTGCGCATCATTTTACCCCAAGCGATCCGTCCGGTGGTGCCAGTGCTGGGCAACTATTTGATCGTCATGTTCAAGGAAACGCCTATCCTGTCAGCGATTACCTTGGTGGAGATGCTGGCGACAGCCAAGATCATCGGTGCCGAATCGTTCCGTTATCTGGAGGCGTTCACGGTAGTGGGACTTCTGTTCCTGGTGCTTAGCTATGTTTCCTCCCTTTTGATCAAAAAATGGGAGCTGTCATGGAACAAACAGTACATGCAGAGGTGATCGACATGAAAACAGGCATACAGACGGAACCGGTCGTTCGTTACCGAAATGTGAGCAAAGCTTATGGCGACCTGCAAATTTTAAATGGGATTGACCTAGATATTCATCCCGGGGAGAAGATTGCGGTCATTGGCCCGAGCGGTTCCGGCAAAACGACGCTCGCCCGCATATTGATGACGCTGGAGGAGCCGACGGAGGGAACGGTTGAGGTGGCTGGTCAGCTTTTATGGCACAAGCAAGTAAGCGGCAGACTGGTCAAGGCGGATGAGAAGCATTTGCACAGCATCCGTGGGAATATCGGGATGGTTTTCCAGCACTTCAACCTGTTCCCGCATATGACCATTCTGCGAAATGTGACGGAAGCACCGATCCATGTCTTGGGCATGAGCAAGGAGGAGGCAAAAGAACGGGCCGTGACGATGCTGAAAAAAGTCGGGCTCGATGACAAGCTGGCTGCGTATCCTTCCCAGCTTTCCGGAGGGCAGAAGCAGCGAGTGGCAATTGCCCGTGCGCTGGTAATGCGTCCAAAGGTCATGCTGTTCGACGAGGTAACGTCGGCACTCGATCCGGAGTTAGTGGGCGAGGTGCTGGCCGTGATCAAGGAAATCGCCAGAGAAGGCGAGATGGCGATGCTATTGATCACCCATGAGATGGATTTTGCACGCGATGTTGCAGATCGCGTCATTTTTACAGACGGTGGCACGATTGTCGAGCAAGGTTCTCCCGAGCAAATTTTTTACAATCCGCAAAGCCCGCGTTTGCAGGCGTTTCTGAGCCGCTTTCGTGCCGGCTGATGAAAGGAGGTGAAATCAGTGAAAGCGATTGGTCGTGACCGCATCGTTCTGCGCCTGCCGACTGAGGAGGATGGAGCGAGCATGTGGCAGCTGGCAAGAAGTTCGAAGACGCTTGACCTCAACTCTTCCTATGCCTACCTGATGTTTGCGAAGTATTTTTCGGACACATGCCTCATTGCCGAAGTTGATGGCAAAGCTGTCGGTTTTGTAAAGGGCTTCCATCCGCCAGAGTCCCCTGATACTTTGTTTGTCTGGCAGATTGGAGTAGCGGAGGGCATGCGAGGTCAAGGAATTGCCAATGCGATGCTCCGGTCATTGCTACAGCGATCTGCCAAGAGAAACGTGCGTTTCTTGGAGGCGACAGTCTCCCCATCAAACAGCGCTTCCCGTGCCCTTTTCATGAAAATCGCCAACGAGCTTGCTACCGAATGTGAAGTAACGGAGTGCTTTCCCATCCGTTTGTTTCCGGGAGGTGCACACGAGGCGGAATGGACATACCGAATCGGTCCGGTTCCCACCATTTCATAAGGAGGTTTTGCATGAAAACGATTGTCGAGACGAGTTCACCTTTAGCTGTGTTTGACCAGATGGAATCGGAAGTGAGAAGTTATTGCCGCAGCTTTCCTGTTGTCTTCACCAAGGCGAGCGGGCATACGGTCTGGGATCGCCAGGGCAAGGAGTACATCGACTTTTTTGCAGGTGCGGGCGCACTCAATTACGGGCACAACAATCCCTCTATCAAGAAAAAGCTGATGGAGTATCTGCAAAATGACGGAATCACGCACAGCCTGGATATGGCGACGGAAGCAAAGGAAGCACTGCTCACCCAGTTTCACGAGGTCATTCTCACCCCAAGAGGGCTTTCCTACAAAGTGATGTTTCCTGGGCCAACCGGGACCAACTCGGTGGAAGCGGCAATGAAGCTCGCCCGCAAAGCTACCGGGAGAGAGACGATCATGAGCTTTACGAACGGCTTTCACGGGATGACCCTTGGTTCTTTGGCTGCCACAGGGAACCGGATGAAAAGAAAGGGAGCAGGCGTCCCGCTCTCCCATGTGATGTCTCTGCCTTTTGACAAATACATGGGCGAGGAGATCGACACAACAGATTATATCGAACGGCTGCTCGAAGACGATGGCAGCGGCGTACCTCTCCCCGCAGCTATGATCCTCGAAACCGTTCAGGGAGAGGGCGGCATCCATGTAGCGAGTGCCTCGTGGCTGAGACGGATCGAGCGCATTTGCCGAAAACACGATATCCTGTTAATCGTGGATGACGTGCAGGCGGGATGCGGACGCACGGGTCCTTTCTTCAGCTTTGAAGAGGCGGGCATTACCCCTGACATCGTGTGCCTGTCCAAATCGATTGGGGGATTCGGCTTGCCCTTTTCGCTCACTCTGCTGAAGCCGAAGCTTGATGTATGGCTGCCGGGCGAGCATAACGGAACCTTCCGGGGCAACAATCTCAGCTTTATTGCGGCGGCCGAAGCGCTAAAGTACTGGCAAGACGACCGTCTCAGCGAGTCAGTCAAGGAAAAGGGGAGCATCGTGCAAACGCACTTGTCACATCTGGTACAAACGTATCTTGACCTGTCGGGAGAAGTGAGAGGGAAGGGCTTGATGCAAGGAATTGCCGTGGGCGTGGACGGGTTGGCAGAAGAAATATGCGCGAAGGCCTTTCAACGCGGGCTGATTATGGAGACATCCGGGCCGAAAAGCGAAGTCATGAAAGTCATGCCGCCTTTGACCATCACCGAGGAGGCGCTGCGTAAAGGCTTGAACGTGCTGGAAGAGGCCGTGAAGGAATGCCTGTCTAATGATTCTCGAAAAAGGAGTGAAGGAAAATGATCGTCAAACATTTGGAGGAAATGATCGGGACCAGTGATGACATTGATACGCCAACATGGAGCAGCAGACGGATGCTTTTAAAGAAGGATGGCATGGGATTTTCCTTGCACGACACGATTATCAAGGCGGGAACGGAGACCTTTATCTGGTACAAAAACCATCTGGAAGCCGTCTATTGCATAGAAGGGGAGGGAGAAATCGAGGTGGTAGGAGGCGAGACCTACCAGATCAAGCCAGGAATGATGTACGCCTTGTCGGAAAATGAGAAGCACTATTTGCGCGCGAGAAGCCAGATGAGGATGGTGTGCGTCTTCAATCCTCCGCTGACAGGTCGTGAAGTGCACGATGAAGAAGGCGTTTATCCTTTGCTTGACGTTTAACTTTTTTGAGGAGAGAGGAGCTGTCATATGAATCAATCAAGACCGGACCTACTGGTAAAAGATCAATACCCTTCCCGTATCCATGAGCATCCCGCACTCCTGCAACGAGTAGATCCCGTCGTCTACAGGAATGAAAAGACGAAGGAAGGGCCACTTACGCAGGAGGCGCTGAATTCGTATGAGAAAAAAGGCTACCTTAGTCTGCGAGGATTTTTCACACCGGAGGAAGTGCAGGAATTGCGCGATGAATTGACCAAACTTTGGCAAGAAAACCACGGGTCAACCCGCAAAGAGGTGATCTGCGAGCCGCAAAGCAGCGAAGTCCGTTCCATTTTTGCCGTTCACCGCGATAACCTCGTATTTCAACACTTGTCTCGTCATCCGCGCCTGGTCTCTATCGCTCAACAAATTTTGGGGAGTAAGGTTTACATCCACCAATCCCGGATCAATTACAAGCATGGCTTTACAGGAAAAGAATTTTACTGGCACTCCGACTTCGAGACGTGGCATGTCGAGGACGGGATGCCGCGCATGAGAGCACTCAGCTGCTCCATTTCGCTGGAAGAAAACTATCATTACAACGGGCCGCTGCTGTTGCTGCCAGGCTCGCATCAAACGTTTGTCTCATGCGTGGGCCAGACGCCAGAGTCTCATTATGAGCAATCCTTGCGTAAGCAGGAGTATGGTGTGCCAGATCAGGAGAGCTTGAAGAAAATGGTGGAGCAGCACGGGATCGATACGATGATCGGTCCTGCCGGTTCAGTAGTCTTTTTCGACTGCAATACCATGCACGGCTCCAATGGAAATATTACGCCACTGCCGCGAAGCAATGTATTCATGGTCTACAACAGTGTAGAAAATCGGTTGGTGGCTCCTTTTTCCGGCCAAAAGCCGAGACCGGACTACATCGCCACAAGGGACTAAGGAGTACGGATCACAAGTCTAGCGAGCAAATGGGAGGAGAAAAATGGCTCTCGTTGTACAAAAGTATGGTGGAACATCGGTTGCTTGCGTGGAACGAATTCGCGCGGTTGCGCAACGGATTGTCCAGTCCAGACAAAGCGGAAACAAGGTAGTGGTAGTTTTGTCGGCGATGGGGAATACCACGGATCGGCTGCTGAAAATGGCGACGGACATCGATCCTTGCCCAGAAGGACGTGAGCTAGACATGCTGGTAAGCACGGGGGAGCAGGCTGCAGCAGCCCTCCTGTCGATTGCTCTGCGGCAACAAGGCTGCGATGCAATTTCTCTAGCCGGGTGGCAGGCCGGGATTTTGACTGAAGCCAAACACACCGATGCCCCAATCGTGCACATTGATCCCACGCCGATCGAAAAAAGGCTGGCAGAAGGAAAAGTAGTGGTGGTAGCGGGTTACCAAGGTGTGTCGGCAGACGGGGAAATCACGACCCTGGGGAGAGGAGGATCAGATACAAGTGCAGTTGCGTTGGCTGGTAGCTTAGGTGCAGAGATTTGCGAGATTTTCACCGACGTGGAAGGGGTATACACGGCTGACCCGCGAGCCGTGCCCACTGCTCAAAAAATTCACCGCATCTCTTACTCTGATATGCTGGAGCTTGCCCGCTCAGGCGCTGGTGTCCTTCACCCTCGTTCTGTGGAGGAGGCGAAGAAAAAGCAAGTGCCCTTAGTCGTGCGCTCCAGCTTTACGGAGAGGGAAGGGACCTACGTAGGCCAAAATGAGAGGAGCAGATGTGCACAGCAGGTATGCGGGATTGCACATCAGGAAAAGATGTCCGTCCTTTCGCTAAGGAGAAAATCGTATTCTACCGACCATGTGGATGTCGAACTTGCTGAAATTTTTCGTGAAGCGGGAATTCATGCGGAGGTATGGGCAAGGGAAAATAACTGCCTCGACATTTGTTTGCCGACATACCAGGTAAAACCCTTGCTCGCTCACCTTCAGGAGAAAGTAGACGGTGGCGTGGATTTTTGGAGGGAAGAGTTGGAATGGACCAAAATCCATATTATTGGAGTGAATCAATCGAGCATTCAAGAGCTGATGCAAAAGGCTAAAGACTTCACTTTTCCGATCCGCTGGCGGAGGCAGGGAACGAAGGGAGCTTCTTGTCTCGTCCCTCAAAAATATAGCAAGCGCGCCATTCAGGCTTTGCATACGGCACTTGGGCTGGACGCAAAGATGAAGGCAATCGTTGGTTCATAGCTGAGTATATCCAAACCGAGCGGAGAATCGTCCAATCGGTTTGGGTTTTTTTATCTTTACTGTAAGTTGTCCGAGTGAGTTGTTTGATGTCCATACTTGATTTCTGAAAAAATATTATCTTCGACAGTCAGTTTTTTTTGTACCAGTGGGATTCTATTTTCAATAAATTGAATTAACTTTTGAATATCTTCTTTCGTTGCTGGTTGTTTAGCTGATTTGAGTTGATACCCTAAATTTCCGCTAACTTCAATCGTAGCCCATTCTATATCGGATATGCTTGATAGTCCCGCTTGCCGTAGTCTCATTTCTAATTTGTCAGTGGTGAGCCTGAGTTTCCGCATGTTTTCAATGTGCAATTGTCCATTTTCAACAACAAGAACTGCCTTGCCTGTAATAATGGTTTCGAATAAATTGGATTTCACTCCCAAGTACTCTATCAGAATCATTCCAATAACGAGAACGAGTGCTAAAACAAAAGTAGGCCAATATCCGTAACCACTTATAGGCTGAATCATCAATGTTCCTATGCCAATCATGACAACTACTTGGGCCATTGTCATCTGGGAGATAGATTTTCTGCCTGCAATACGCAGCAAAAGAGTACCGAGTACGATAACGCCGACGGTCTGCAAAATTAGTGTCCAGCTCATTTTTTACCCCCATCTTCCAATCATGTCCGTATAGGTTTTCCAAATGATGGAGGTATTATGAATTTGGAAGGAGCCAGAAAAATATATTTCCAGCTTTTTCTTGCTGATATAATGGGAATGAACGAATTGTAAATGAACGAATTGTAATGGAGCTGAGATAAGACCATGAAAACCGAGATCATCGATAGATTCATCTCTTACGCAAAAGTTGACACACAGTCCGATGAGAACAGCGAAACTTGCCCCTCAACCCCAGGGCAGCTTGTGCTGGCCCAAATGCTCGTAGACGAGCTGAACGCCATAGGTATGCAGGAAGTTACGATGGATGCGAACGGTTATGTAATGGCAACCCTTCCGGCCAATACAGACAAAGAGATTCCCACAATCGGCTTTCTTGCCCATATGGATACAGCCACCGATTTTACCGGCGCTGGCGTCAAGCCGCAAATCATAGAAGATTACAACGGACAAGACATTGTCTTGAATGGAGCACAGAATATTGTCCTTTCGACGCAAGATTTTCCAGAGCTGACTGGCTACAAAGGCCACACGTTGATCACGACAGACGGTACCACATTACTTGGCGCTGACGATAAAGCCGGTATTGCCGAAATCATGACCGCTATGGCTTATCTGATTCGACATCCAGAACTGAAACATGGGAAAGTACGAGTGGCTTTCACCCCGGATGAAGAAATCGGCAGAGGCCCAGACAAGTTTGATGTGTCCGCCTTCGATGCAATGTATGCCTATACGATGGATGGCGGTCCTCTTGGCGGGATCGAGTACGAGAGCTTTAACGCTGCATCAGCCATCATTACTTGCAAAGGGAAGAACGTGCACCCTGGCTCGGCGAAAGATAAAATGGTCAACGCTGCAAAAATCGCCATGGAGCTGCATGGAAAGCTGCCAGCTGATGAAACTCCTGAGAAGACGGAAGGCTATGAAGGCTTCTATCATCTGTCTTCCATTCAAGGCGACGTCGAGCAAACACAGCTTCGTTATTTGATCCGGGATCACGATCATAACCGTTTCCAGGGAAGAAAGTCCGAGCTGGTTCGAATCGTAGAAGAATTACAGAAAAAATACGGAGAAAAGCAAATTGAACTCGAAATCAAAGACGAATACTTCAACATGAGAGAAAAGATTGAGCCAGTCAGGGAAGTAGTGGACATCGCTATACAAGCTCTAGAAAACCTCGGAATCGAGCCGATGATTCAGCCAATTCGCGGTGGTACGGATGGCTCCCAGCTTTCCTACATGGGATTGCCAACACCGAATATATTCACAGGTGGGGAAAATTACCACGGGCGGTTCGAGTATGTATCAGTAGACAACATGATGCAGGCTGTGAACACCATTATCGAAATCGTGAAGCTGTATGAACGAAGAACTTGATGACGGGGGACTTGCGTTTCACACTGTGTGAAGCTTTATCATGAATCCATAAATCCATTTCCAACTGACATTGATGGCTATAGAGAAGGTAAAAACGATTTTGTCAAAAAAATAGATAAAGAAGCTCTACAATGGCATTGGACTAATCGCTGAATTTTGCCCCTGTGAGCCACGAGCGGGGCATGCTAGCGAATCCGTCCGGACTTACTGGGGTGAATCGGCACCTATTGACACACCACCCAATACGAAGATATTATAGATACAATAAATCTATAATAGTTAACAAAAATAACCAACGCTTGCTCAGCATCTATACTACTTTTTTAAACCTTATTAAAGACATAACTGATCTTTTATATCCACAAAAAGAATTCTAACATCATGATTGTACCTTACAATATTTTAATCAGGAGGCCGATGAGAATGGGCATTATTTGGAATGAGCGTTATAACTCTGAAGAGTACTATTACGGAGAAGAACCGAACGTATTTATTCAACAACAAGCTTTCCGCTTAGAACAGTGTCAAAAAGTTATTGCTTTTGCCGAGGGTGAAGGCCGAAATGCTGTTTTCTTAGCAAAAAGAAATCATGAAGTGACAGCCATTGACTATGCGGAGAGCGGTTTGCAAAAAACGAAAAAACTGGCACGGAAGCATGGCGTTGACGTTCATACCGAAAAAATTGATCTTTTGGTAGAGGATGTGGCGAGTGAGGAATATGATGCCGCCATTATGGTAAATGGACATTTTTATAAAGATGCTCAAACTATGATTCTTAATAAAATGAAAAAGGCGATAAAGCCCAAAGGAATACTCATGCTTGAGGTATTCTCCAAGGAACAAGTAAAGTATGGTACAGGTGGCCCTTCGGAACATGAAATGCTGTATGATCCAAAAGATATTCTTGCTTGGTGCGAAGGTCATGAGGTAATCCATTTCTTCTATGGCGAACAAGAGCGTGTGGCGGGAAAGGCGCACACTGGATTAGCCCATGTCATTCAGCTCGTATTAAGAAAATAATGGGGTGTTTTGTTGTTGACCTTGTCAAGGTATATAATGTGTTTCATATCCGAATAAGGAAATTTCTGACTTTCAGGGAAGTGATAATAATGACATATCAAGTAAGAAATGAGCCTGTATTTTCACAAACGATCACTGACTTTTGGCGGGAGCCATTTTTGAGCGGTGATGTCCTCTATCGTGATGAATCTTTTACGGTTGCCATCAACTCCGAACTTGACGAAGATAGTCGAGTCATGGTGCTGGAAACCTGCGACGGACGTATGATGGCGGTCTTGACGCCTGCGCTGGCCGATAAAATTGGCCTCTCGCCACAACAAAACTTGTCTGAGTCGACCCTTCGCCAGAGATTGAATGAAGCGGGAGTCACTCTGCATGGAGCAGATTATCTTTTTTATTTTTCAGAAGCCGATAAGAACATATTGCTACTGGAAAACCTCGAAGGGGACTTGCGCCGGTTAACCGAGGAAGATGAGGCGGTTTTCGCCGAGTTCACGTCCTCCTCCTCGGAACAAGACTTGGATGACGCTTATGTGGAATTGGATCACTGGGCGGTGTTCGGGTCTTTTGAGCAAAATCGCCTGGTCAGTGCTGCCAGTATGTATCCATGGGAGGAGGATACGCAAATTGCGGATCTCGGCGTACTGACGCTGACGTCCTTTAGAGGAAAAAGTCATGCTCGCAAAGTGGTGCGTTCCATCTGCAAATACGCTTATGGTCAGGGATACGAACCGCAGTACCGATGCCAAATCGATAACGATGCGTCTACGGCTCTGGCCAAAGCGGCGGGTTTTACACTGTTTGGAAAGTGGGAGGTGATTTCTCCCGACTCCACTGAGTGAGAGTTCTATTTGAAGACGAAATCGAAGCTAAGCCCACACACTTTTCGTTACGGGGAGGAGAGTGGGCTTTTTGTGAATGCGCGGAATATGAATCAAATGGTAATTCAACCAATAATAGGATGAGAGTTCTTGTTTTCTATACCGAACAAAGGAGTTTGACCGCAAGCTGTAACCTCAGGGAAAAGCGGCTAACGAGCTGGTGACAAGATCATAATCTAGACGGCCCCTGCATACCTTAGAATCAGCATAATATCCCGAAATGAAAGAGTTCATATATTTCATCGTTTACTCACGATCCCTTCGTTGTTAGCTCTTTACAGCTCCTCCCCCGCAACGATGATCGATTCCAATAGACGCCAAGTAATAATGAAAATTTCTGCGCTGATAGACCCCTGAACGCGGAATACTAACCGCCCACGGATTTGCTACCAACGACTAACTCCCTTACACCCGTAAGAAAATTAAATGTTGATTTCTCTTGTTAACTGCTATATAAATTAATTAGAAGTATTATTATTTAATACTTAATTTAAATGACGGGAGAGGTACAAATGGACTCTATGGCAACAGCTAACACTGGAAAGTGCCCGTTTTCTCATGGTAGCACGACTACTCACAACCCCAGTGCTACGTCAAATAAACACTGGTGGCCCAACCAGTTGAACCTGAACATCCTGCATCAGCATGACAGAAAATCCAACCCGATGGGCGAAGAATTCAATTATGCAGAAGAGTTCAAAAAGTTGGACTACCAGGCTCTTAAGCAGGATCTTTATGATCTCATGACGACCAGCCAAGACTGGTGGCCTGCCGACTACGGACATTACGGCCCACTCTTTATCCGTATGGCTTGGCACTCCGCGGGTACATATCGTACAGGAGACGGCCGTGGTGGTGCTGGAACCGGCACACAGCGTTTTGCTCCACTGAATAGTTGGCCAGACAATGCCAACCTTGATAAAGCTCGTCGACTGCTATGGCCGATTAAACAAAAATATGGCAACAAGATCTCTTGGGCCGACTTGCTAATTCTAGCAGGTAATGCTGCTATTGAATCTATGGGCGGTAAGACAATCGGTTTTGGAGGCGGACGCGCGGACGTTTGGCATCCAGAAGAAGATATTTACTGGGGAGCTGAAAAGGAATGGCTAGGGGATAAGCGTTACTCCGGCGATCGTGAGCTCGAGAATCCGCTTGCTGCTGTTCAGATGGGCCTGATCTATGTGAATCCGGAAGGTCCGAACGGGAACCCAGATCCGCTTGCAAGTGCCCGCGACATTCGCGAAACCTTCAAACGCATGGGAATGAACGATGAAGAAACCGTAGCACTCGTAGCAGGTGGCCATACGTTTGGTAAGGCACACGGCGCAGGAGATGCTGCTCAGGTTGGCCCAGAGCCGGAAGCTGCTCCTGTTGAAGCAATGGGCTTAGGATGGCAGAGTACACACGGTTCCGGTAAAGGTCGCGACACCATCTCCAGCGGTATTGAAGGGGCCTGGACTGCGAATCCAACACAATGGGATAATGGTTTCTTTGAACTACTTTTCGGATATGAATGGGAGCTTACCAAGAGCCCGGCAGGCGCACACCAGTGGGTTGCTGTAAATCCTGCTGATGAGCATCTTGCGCCAGATGCAGAAGATGCATCCGTTCGTGTTCCAACAATGATGACGACTGCGGATATGGCATTGCGTATGGACCCAGCATACGAAAAGATTTCTCGTCGTTTCTATGAGAATCCAGAAGAGTTTGCAGATGCATTTGCTACTGCATGGTTCAAACTTACACATCGAGATATGGGGCCTCGCGCAAGATATTTAGGTCCAGAAGTTCCAGCAGAAGATTTTATTTGGCAAGATCCTGTACCCGCTGCTAATTACGAATTAACGGATGCAGATGTAGCAGAACTGAAAACACGGATCTTAGACTCGGGACTTACGGTCAGCGAACTGGTAACAACGGCTTGGGCTTCCGCTTGTACCTTCCGTGGCTCGGATATGCGTGGCGGCGCCAATGGTGCTCGTATCCGTCTTGCTCCACAGAACGAGTGGGAAGTGAATGAGCCTGCTAAACTTGAAAAAGTACTGACGATCCTGGGAGTCATTCAAGAGGACTTTGGGAAGAAAGTCAGCATGGCCGATTTGATTGTACTCGGCGGTAGTGCCGCTGTAGAAAAAGCTGCACAAGATGCCGGCTTTGATGTAACGGTTCCTTTTACTCCTGGACGTGGCGATGCAACACAAGAGCAAACAGATCCAGAAAACTTTGCCGTGCTAGAGCCGATCGCTGATGGTTTCCGGAACTATCAGAAGAAGCAATATCGTGTAAGTCCTGCAGAGCTCTTGATAGACAAGGCACAGCTATTGAACCTTACTGCACCAGAAATGACTGCACTTGTTGGCGGTATGCGTGTAATCGGCACAAACCACGGTGGCACACAACATGGTGTATTCACGGATCGTGTAGGCACTCTCACGAACGACTTCTTTGTTAACTTGCTAGATATGGGCGTACAGTGGAAGCCTGTAGACGGAGGTGTATTTGAAGGACGCGATCGCAAAACAGGTGAAGTCGTGCGTACGGCGACTGCTGTTGACCTCGTGTTCGGTTCTAACTCCGTTCTGCGTGCCATTGCAGAAGTTTATGCGCAAGACGATAACAAAGAAAAGTTTGTGCGTGACTTTATCGCTGCCTGGGTGAAAGTAATGAATGCGGATCGTTTTGATCTTAATTAACGGCTACTTTGACTTACGTCTCCAAACATGAAAAGCGTAATATGAAAATGCAAAGCAAAGAACAGTATTTGTTGTTAAGTACTGTTCTTTGCTTTGCTATTATCTATTAGGTCTTTCACCCTGATTTGTTTACAAATTTTGAGAGGAGAGACCATATGAAGCGCTTTTTTTCATTAGCTAGAGATTTTTGATAAATACGCTTCCACATTAGCCCCTATTGATGGTGCCAAAGAAGGTTCAAAAGATGCAGGAACACTTCTGGCCATGTTCGCCAACCAGATCCAGTGGACTCTCTGGATGACTTGGGAACTCCAAACGCTGATGCAAGTGAAAGAGAAACCTTTACACTCCTATTAAAAGATCTCCGTAAAGCACTCGATAAGGCAGGAGTGGAAGATGGTAAGTATTATGAACTTACTGTTGCTGTAGGAGCAGGAATCGGTATGATACAGAGAACAGACCCAGATAAATATCATCAGTATCTAGATTTCATAAATATCATGAGCTACGATTATCACGGCGCGTGGGAAAACGTAACCGGACACCAATCTCCTCTGCATCAAAATCCAAAAGCACCGTATGATCAGTATACAAAAACCCATAACAATATAGAGCAAACTCTAAAAAACTTTGAAAAATACGGTGTACCCCAAGATAAACTAATCATGGGAACTCCATTCTACTCCCGAGGTTGGGGAAAAGTGAAAGATGACGGCCCAATCCCTGGATTGCCTGGTCTCTTTGCCTCTGCTACCCCTAATGGAGTACGGGGTATCTGGGATGGTGGAAGGAATGCAGGTATTCACCCTTTAATAAAGGGCTTGTGGACTTGTCCCACAGGTCCTTTTCTTTTATGGGGGACGAACGTCAACCATGGGCGCAAGCAATAGATAAAGCGATGTTCCCCAGGGTACAAGGCGGCCCGCTTATGCATGTCATCGCGGCAAAAGCGGTTGCACTAGGCGAGGCATTGCAATCAGATTTCAAGACGTATATGGAAAAAGTGCTTGAAAACGCCAAAGTATTGGCGCAAGCACTAATGAGTGAAGGGATAACAGTCGTATCGGGAGGAACAGATAATCATATTGTCTTGGTTGATTTGCGCACGATTGGACTTACCGGTAAAGAAGCCGAAACGATACTCGATGAAGTGGGGATTACGGCGAATAAAAATGCTGTTCCTCATGATTCGGCAAGCCCATTTGTAACGAGCGGCATTCGCTTCGGGACACCTGCTATGACGTCTAGAGGGTTAGGGCCTAAGGAAATGAAAGAAATTGCCCGACTTATTGGACTTGCCTTTAAAAATCCCAAGAGCTCGGCTGTTAAAGATCAGATAGTAAGAAGTGTACGTGAGATTACGTCTCAATTTCCTTTGTATGAAGGATTATAATATTGCTCCATTACAGGAGTAACTTCTGCAAGAAAAAAGGGGCTGTCCCAGTCGAAAGACAATAGGACAACCCTTTTTTATATGAACAACGTAAATAAAAATCATTGACATAATCGCTCGAATATGTGATTATCTACTCTGTCACTTATAATGATAATCATTATCAAAGGATGCTTCACACAAAACACCATGTGGCAAGGAGAAATGAGCGTATGAAAAAAGGAACACGGATCGTATTGGCCTGCTTGGTTGCAGTAGTCACTGCCGTTTCGGCGGGTTGTGGAAGCAGCCAAACAGCTTCAGAAGCAGACAAGAAGCCTGAGACACGCGTAGTCAAGCATTTGATGGGCGAAGTGACGATCCCGGCAGAACCAAAGCGGATTGCAGACGTATCGGGAGCAGCGGAGGAGCTTTTGATTTTGGGACACAAGCCGGTTGCTACGGCCAATACATACAAGACAAAAATCATGTCCCACATAGCAGATAAGCTGACAGATGTACAACCGGTTGGCTGGATGTGGGATGACTCTATCAATCTGGAAGCTGTGGTAGAAACAAAACCAGACCTAATTATTATGAATAACCGCCAGCAAAAGATGTACGAGCAACTGTCCAAAATTGCGCCGACTGTCGTTCTCGAAACGGACATGGACAAATGGCGTGACAAGTTTAAAGAAATCGGCCGCCTGTTTGGACAAGAAGAGGACGTGAACAAATGGCTGGCTGGCTACGACGAGAAGACGAAAGGGATGCGCGAGCAACTCAAGCAAGCGTACGGCGACCAGACCTTTATGTTCCTGGCCGTAACGCCAAAACTGTTCCGCGTTTACGGAAACTATGGATATGCAGATATTCTGTTCTCTGACCTCGGCCTGAAGCCGGCAGCCGGAACACCTGCCGATAAAACAATGGAAATGATCGAGCTGGAAGGACTGACGAAGTTTCAGCCAGACCATATGTTCCTCGTCAATTTCGGCGGAAAAGCGGATGAGATATATTCAGAACTGAAAAAGAGCCCGGTATGGAAAAGCAACAAGGCAGTTCAACAAGGCCATCTCTATGAAGTAACCAATGAAACCTTTAACATCAAAGCCTTTGGCCCAATCGGCAAGGAAATGCTCTTAGAGGAGATTGGTAGCATGTTGCTGAAAAAGCAATAACCAGGCGATCTACTCAAAAAATGGGGCTGTCAGAAGTGGAGGGTATTCTCCTAGAAACTCTCCCGGGGTAGAAACCGCTATTGTAGTAGAGAATAAACGAACCACCTGAAGCTAGCCTCCAGGTGGTTTTTTCTATCTTAAACCATCGTTAGCATGTGGGGTTTAAAATGTGGTTTACACGATACCAAGTGGTGTACCAAAATCAAATAGACGCGAAAAGTCGTCGATTTAGGGGTCCTCTTCTCGTGAGCGCTAGGTCCGATAACAATAATGGCTGTCCCTTGGTAATAATATGTAGGAGCGGGTGTTGTGAGCGAGAACTCCCTGTTGCGGAATGTGTTTGTGGAACTCTTTGAATGACATAGATATCTTAGGAGGGAATACTATGGAAGTTTTTGGAGAATTTTTAGCACGTATTGAAAACCCGCAGCATCGTGCCCGAACTGAAGAAGTTCTGGGGTGGGTAACGAAGAAATTTCCAAATTTAATGCCAAAAATTGGGTGGAATCAACCTATGTTTATCGATCACGGCACATTTATTATTGGCTTTAGCGTAGCCAAACATCATTTGGCTGTTTCCCCTGAAAGAGCAGGGATTCATCAATTTTCTGATGAAATTGTGCAGGCTGGCTATGATCACACCAAGGAGTTGGTACGTATCCGGTGGGATAGTCCGGTTGATTTCTCATTACTTGAGAAAATGATCGAATTTAATATCTTTGAGAAGGCAGACTGTTCAACTTTTTGGCGGAAATAGGAAATAGCCCAACATTATAAAACAGATCACTTGATGGGCATGGGTACCAGTAAGTGACCTGTTTTTACACGTATGTCGGCTATGTCCGTTTTGGATTTCTATTCTTCTTCTCCATTCTTATGTTTTAATGAGAAAAGAAATGGCAGTCGAGTAGCTATGGAAGAGGGATAACATGAAACGTCTGACGATCGGCTTGTTTGCCCATGTGGATGCGGGCAAGACTACTTTTGCCGAACAGTTGCTATACCATACGAACAGCATCCGGTCGCGGGGCCGGGTGGATCATCAAGATGCCTTTTTGGACAGCCACGATATCGAGAGGAAAAGAGGCATTACCGTGTTCGCCGATCAGGCGGTTATGCACCATAAAGGCGACGTTTATTATTTGATCGACACGCCTGGACACGTCGATTTTTCTTCCGAGATGGAACGGGCGATCGGGGTAATGGATTACGCGATCGTGATTGTCAGTGCGGTAGAAGGTGTTCAGGGTCATACCGAGACAGTCTGGCAGTTGTTGCGCAAACATCGGATACCGACATTTTTCTTCATCAATAAAACAGATCGGATCGGCGCGGATGCCAGCAGGACGGAAGAAGAGATACGCAGTCAGTTGACAGGGGATGTCTGTTGCATCAGAGACAACTTCGCCAACGGTATTGTCAGCGAAGGGCTACGAGAAATGATGTCCGAGCGGAACGACTCACTGCTGGAAGCATTTTTAGAGGAAAGGGACGATCAAGAATTCTGGCTGGGTGCCTTGCAGGAGATGATACGAGAAGGTCATCTTTTCCCTTGTACCTACGGCTCGGCACTACAGGATGATGGCGTGGCTGAATTCCTGAATCAACTGTCCTTGTTGACGACTGCGTCTTATGACGAGACGGCTCCGTTCGGGGGACGTGTATATAAAATTCGACACGCAGCAAACGGGTTGAGGCTAACGTTCATCAAAGCGCTGAGCGGCAAGCTGAAAGTACGGGAGCTACTAAGCTATGAGAGCGGTGGACTTCGATACGAAGAGAAGATTACACAAATCTTATTGTTTAATGGTAGGAAATCGCACTCGGTTGAACAAGTAACTGCCGGCGATTTGTTCGCGGTCGTCGGCTTGTCCGAGGCCGAAGCTGGACAAGGGGTGGGGCTCTACTCAGACAAGTTTGCTTATGAGACTGAGCCGACACTACAGTCGAAAGTACAGTTTGACAGTTCACTTCACGTGCAGCAAGTGCTCGGTGCGTTTCGCATTCTGAATGCGGAGGACCCGTCTCTGAATGTGGTTTGGGAAGAGAGTTTGCAAGAGATTCACATTCGCGTCATGGGTCTGATCCAATTAGAAGTGCTGGAGCAGGTTGTGAAGAAACGCTTCGGTTTCGTTGTCTCTTTCGGCCAACCAGAAATCTTGTATAAAGAAACGATACAGTCTGCTGTGACGGGGTATGGACACTTCGAGCCGCTCAGGCATTACGCAGAAGTGCACCTCCTGCTTGAACCGGGAGAGCGTGGCAGCGGGATCCACTTCACTAGCGTATGTCATCCTGATGAACTGAGTTCTAGCTACCAGAATCTGGTTCAGTCTCATCTCTACGAACGGGAGCATCATGGGCTATTGACAGGTATGCCGGTCACCGACATGAAAATTACGCTCCTAATAGGCCGTGCGCATAACGAACATACGCACGGGGGCGACTTTCGTGAGGCCACCTTCCGCGCGCTGCGGCAGGGACTGGAGAAAGCGGATAATATTCTGTTAGAACCCTATTATGATGTCAAAATAAAAGTGGGAATGAACGAGATGGGGAGGGTGCTTTCGGATATTCAGCGCGCCTCAGGTTCGTTCGAGCCACCGCAGATGTCGGACACGCATGCGGTCATTACGGGAAGGGTGCCCGTCGCAACATTCATGAATTACAGCACCGAATTCGCTTCCTTCACACATGGACGAGGCAGCATCCGCTGCGTATTTGGCGGATACGATCGCTGCCATAACGCGGAGGAAGTGATTGAAAAGAAAGGCTATGAAAAGGATGCCGATCCGCTTTATACATCCTCCTCGATCTTTTGCGCCAAGGGGGCAGGCTACTCGGTGCCGTGGAACGAGGCAGAAGCCAAGATGCATCTGCTCTAGGCAGAACTGAACAGGTCTGTATCAAGATTTTCAAAGGTTATTTTCAATGCAGACGGGCGAGCCTGATTAGGGTTCGCCCTATTTACATTGGATGCGAGAATAAATCGCACGCAATCCCTCTACATCCACAACTCGAATGGCACTACGCTCAGATAGCTCAATCAAGCCTTGCTGTCGCCATTTCTGCAAAGTCTTGTTCACCGTAATGCGAGACGTATCAATATAGCGTGCAAAAGACGTCTGATCGATAGGGATATGATTTTTTCCGTACACAGCTATCAGTTTGAGCAGATAATTAGCCATCGCAAGCTCAATTGGACTGTCAGTGAAGGCGATGATTTCAGCCAGGAGACGGAGCTTATAGATTTGTGAATTGGTGAAAATCACTGCCGATTGTGGGTGGTCTTGGCATACGCGCGATAAGACCTCGTCGGAGAAAAAGTAAATGACGGAAGGATAAATCGTTATGGCAGATGTCAGGTATGAACCGTTGTAGGCGCCATGCTCCCCGAACAACCCACCTGTGGGAATGTAATCGATAGACCGCTCATGCCCGTTCTCAGATAAGAGAGTGATCTTTACACTCCCTTTGTCCAGATAATAAA
Organism: Brevibacillus jepli; assembly: GCF_047229145.1. Classification (NCBI taxonomy): domain Bacteria; kingdom Bacillati; phylum Bacillota; class Bacilli; order Caryophanales; family Paenibacillaceae; genus Brevibacillus; species Brevibacillus jepli. The sequence goes on along the minus strand of NZ_JBFEFW010000002.1, from coordinate 29,820 downwards.
ATCCAGTTCCCACATCGCCTTGATGGTAGATCGTTGTGAGTTTTCCCATTTCAATCTTCTTGCCATATATGAGGTACGGGGTCCACTGATAGCGGAGACAGGCCATTGTGACCACCTTTCACATTGATATGCTTACACTGTGCGAGCTGTATGTGCCGTGAGCTGTGGAGGCTTCAGCATATCTGGGCGTTTGACGACAAAGGATCGGTTATTGATTTCAATGATGCCTTGTTCCTTCCATGCCTTCAGGATCTTGTAGACAGTGATACGGGTGAGGCCAGCACATTCAGCAAGCTCTTGTTGCGTGAGGGGAACTTCGTGGTTTTTAAAGTCTTCGCAAATGTTGAGCAAAAGACGAGCGATTTGCTCTTCTGAAGTCAGTGCCTTCATGTTGATGGCGGTTAGAAGAATCCGCATTTTTTGATTGATTGTTTGGGTGAAAAGAGACAAGAGTTCAGGGCGTGCCTTCAGCATTTCGAGGAATTGCAAGCAGGAGAAGTGGTAGACGACTGCATTCTTTACAGCAATAGCCGTGGTGAAATGAGGTTGTTGATCCATCGTTTGAAGTCCCATGATTTGACCAGGGACTACGATATTTACTAGGCGATCTTTCCCCTTGAAGGTAGCGGTCACAATCTTGACTAATCCCTTATGAAGGTAATAAAAACCTTCTCCCATCGTCTCTTGCTTATAAATTGCTGTTTTTCCTTTCACAAATTGACGGGTGCCGTATTCTAAAAGGGTTTCCCATTTCAAATCAGTTTCAAAAGGGGATACCATCATCACCGCTCCTTTCCTCATCAATGATCTTGCCTCATCCAATCATCCACTCAAGATTAAGTCTTAATTTTCTGAACTTACTACTCTTGATTATATGAAAATGAAAAGCTCCTTACCAATATTTCAACGTGAAAATGACGTACTTTCCAAAGAAAAACAGAATGGATGTTAATTCGTTTACATATCCTCCGTTGCCCTTGAATCAGGTGAGCGGCATTTTTATTTTCAGCCGTGATGTTAAGTGGATTACATTTTTCAGAAAAGACAGACATTATAATGCGGTTTAAGAACAAAAACGGCTCAATCAACAAAAAACAACAGGGAGGATTTGTGATGGGAATCCGTACAGGTGACCAATACATGCGGGGCTTGAGATCACGACAACGGGAGATTTGGCTGCAAGGCAGAAAGGTGACGAACGTATGTGAGGAAGCTGTTTTTCGACAGCCGATTCATGAAATAGCCAAACTGTATGACATGCAGCATGATGAAAAGTTCCAGGAGAAGATTACCCATATTTGTCAGGAAACCGGCGAGCGTGTGAACAACGCCTTTCTCGTTGCAAAGACCCCTGAGGAATTGCAGGCGAAAAGAGCCTTGTACGAAGCTTATGCAGAAGCCACTTTTGGCTTGATGGGAAGAACGCCGGATTTTCTCAATGTCGTCTTGACTTCTCTATACAGCAATGCGTCTTTCTTGGAAAAGTACAATCCGCAGTGGGCGGAAAACGTGAAAAATTATTATAAGCATATTCGTGACCAAGACCTGTTTTTAACACACGCGATTATCAATCCGCAAAATGACCGCAGCAAGTCCTCTCATGAACAAAACGATGTGTATACCCATTTGGGCGCAGTAAAGGAGACGCCGGAAGGGTTGATTGTCAAAGGAGCAAAAATGCTCGCGACACTGGCGCCGATCACAGATGAAGTCATCATTTATTCGTTCCCGGGGTTCAAGCCTGGAGATGAGCGTTACGCCCTGGCATTTGCCATTCCAATTGACACCCCTGGCCTGCGTATCATTTGCAGGGAGCCCATGCAGGATGGAACTCGTTCCGTTTATGACCATCCTTTGGCATCGCGCTTCGAAGAAATGGACGCTCTTCTTGTCTTTCATGACGTACTCGTACCTTGGGAGCGCTTGTTCCTGTACAACAACATAGAAGCAGCCAACCTGCTTTATCCAAAGACAGGCATCGGACAGCAGCCGGCGCATCAGACAGGAGTAAGAGGACTGTTGAAGCTCCAATTTGCCACGGAGGTTGCGATGCGGCTGGCAGACTCCATCGGGGTGGACATCTATCCGAATGTCCAAAACAATCTCGGGGAGCTGGCGCAGTCGTTGGAATCGGTCAGAGCGCTCCTGAAAACAGCCGAGCTGGAATACGAAACCTTGCCGTCGGGTGAGCTCATGCCAGGTTACGTCCAGCTCGAAACCATTCGCGGACTGCTTCCGAAGCTGTACCCGCGGGCGATCGAAGTCATCCAAATCATTGGAGCAGGTGGATTGCTCATGTCCCCGACTGACAGTGATATGGAGCATCCCGAGTTGGTGGAGGATATGAAAAAGTTTTATGCGGGACGCCAGGGTATCTCCGGTACAGATCGGGTTCGCCTGTTTAAGCTCGCTTGGGACCTGTGCGGGGAAGCCTTCGGACAGCGTTTGCTGCAATACGAGCGGTACTATACCGGAGATCCGGTGCGCAAACTGGCGATTTTTTATAACAATTACAAGAAGTTTCATGCATGTACGATGGTTGATGACGCGCTCAGCGTTTTTGCTGCCAAATCGGCATCGCAGACAGAGCAGATTCTGTAAACAAGGAATCGCTAAGAGCTAAAAAACAAAGGAGGAAATAAAGCATGAGTACATTGGCACCTATCCATCTGTGGAAGTTTATCGAGGATCACATCGATCAGCTCAAGCCACCAGTGAATAACAAGGTGATTTGGAAAGATGCAGAACTAATGGTCATGGTAGTGGGAGGGCCGAATAAGCGGCGGGATTTTCACATTGATCCATCGGAGGAAGTCTTTTACCAGCTCAAGGGTGATTGCTTCGTAGAGATCATGAATCAGGATGGGAAGCGTGAGATCATTACGGTAAGAGAAGGCGAAATGTTCCTTCTTCCTGCGAATGTCCCGCATTCCCCACACCGCATCGCGGATACGATCGGACTCGTGATTGAGCGCAACAGAGATGAGGGAGAGCTGGAGGACTTTGCTTGGTTCTGCGAAAACTGCGACCACGAAATGCATCGGGTACGGATCCAACTGACCAACATAGAGGTGCAGGTAAAAGAGGCGATCAATGGATTCAACAGCAATCTGGAGCTGCGTACATGCCAAAAATGCGGGCACGTCATGTCTCCGGAAGCGAGTGAGTGGAAATGCGAGTAGACTTCCATACCCACATTATTCCAGAGGATATTCCCAACCTGGCTGAACGCTTTCATGGAGAGCGCTGGCCAGTTCTGCACCGCACCTGCACATGCGGGGCAAACATCATGGTCGGGGGAAAAGTATTTCGCGAAGTGACGGATCAGGTGTGGGATCCCCAGAAACGGATTCATGACATGCAGCAAGAAGGCGTGGATATGCAGGTGTTGTCACCCATTCCGGTCACGTTTTCCTATTGGGCCCCCGCAGCCGAAGCAGAAGTGATGGCGCGGATTCAAAACGATTTTATCGCAGAGACGGTCAACCAACATCCGAATCATTTCATCGGATTGGGTACCGTTCCATTGCAAGATACCGAGGCAGCCATTCGGGAAATGGATCGCTGCATGCATGAGCTCGGCCTGAGAGGGATCGAAATCGGAACCAACGTAAATGGCAACAATCTGGACGATCCGGGACTGATTCCTTTTTTTGAAATGTGTCACACATGGGATGTGCCACTCTTCGTACATCCATGGGAGACGCTGGGCAGAGAACGGATGCCGCGGCACAACCTGATGTACACCCTCGGGATGCCAAGCGAGACAGCGCTTGCCGCAGCAAGTCTTATCTTGGGAGGCGTGCTCGAGAAGTTTCCGCGCCTGAAAATCTGCTTTGCCCATGGTGGCGGGTCCTTTCCTTATATTCTCCCCAGGCTGGACCAAGGCTGGAAGGTATGGCCGCATCTGCGTCTGACCGATCAACCGCCTAGTGTGTACGCGAAACAATTCTACTTTGATTCCTTGACGTACGACCCATTGAACATCCACTTCATGATAAAGCGCTTTGGCGAAGATAGAATCATGATGGGATCGGATTATCCCTTCCTGCTTCGAGAAACACCTCCCGGGGATGTCATCGATCATACTTTGGAGCTGACGGACGGACAGAAGCGGGCGTTGCTGGGTGAAAACGCGCTTCGCTTCCTGAACATAAAGGAGATGAACGGACTGTGAAGCATCAGACTGAAACGCCGGAACAACGTCTACAGGCTATTGGCCTAGAACTGCCCGAACCAAGACAGCCGGTCGGTAATTATGTCGGTTGTGTCCAGGCGGGCAATCTCCTCTTTCTGGCAGGCCAAGGGACAAACGAATATCGAGGGAAGCTGGGACAGGATGTCACGATAGAGGAAGGCTATCTGGCTGCCAGGCAGTGTATGCTCAATCTGCTGGCTGTTGCCAAACAGGAGCTAGGGGAACTTAGGAGAATCAAACGAGTGGTCAAAATACTCGGATTCGTTAACAGCGATCCAGCTTTCACAGATCAGCCTAAAGTCATGAATGGGGCATCCGATTTGTTGGTGGAGCTATTCGGCGAGAAAGGCAGACATGGGCGGTCCGCTGTAGGGATGGCCCAGCTCCCGCTAAATAACGCCGTAGAAGTAGAGATGATCTTGGAAATCGAGAATTAGGAGGATTCCCATGAATCAGACTGCCAAGGAAAACCAGGTACGAAAAGACGCCAAGCTATTCATAGACGGAGATTACGTGGACGCTGTTTCCGGTGAAACCTTCGATACGATCAACCCAGCGACAAATCTCAAGCTGGCTTCTGTGGCGAATGCAAGTGAGCAGGATGTAATAAGGGCGATCGATGTGGCGCAGCGTACGTTTGAGTCTGGCGTTTGGAGCGAGATGTCTGTAGATGAGCGCGCCAAGATTCTTTGCAAAATGGCTGACCTGGTGATGGAGCGTGTGGATGAACTCGCTTTGGTGGAGACGCTCGATGTCGGCAAGCCAATCAAAGAAAGCCGGGGCTTCGATATTCCGAGGGCGGCCGCCAATTTGCGATTCTTTGCCGAAATGGCCAAATACATGGTCCATGAGCATTATGAAATGCGCCATTTTATGTCCTACGCCAAATATGCTCCGGCAGGTGTGACAAGTCTGATTATTCCATGGAATTTGCCCTTCATGCAGATGACCTGGAAAGCATCGGCGGCTTTAGCGGCGGGAAATACCGTCGTTGTAAAGCCAGCCTCGTACACGCCTCTCTCTGCGGTGATGCTCGGAGAGATTGCCAATGAAGCAGGTCTGCCTCCTGGCGTACTCAACATCATTACCGGACCGGGCGGCACTGTCGGGACGGCGATGACGACACATCCCCATGTGCGCCGGATATCATTCGTGGGAGAATCCAAGACTGGCAAGACCGTCATGCAGAATGCCGCTTCGCAGCTGATTCCAGTATCACTCGAGTTGGGCGGAAAATCGGCCAATATCGTGTTTGAAGATGCCGATCTTGATGAAGCGGTAAAAGGGTCGATCGAGGCGATATTCCGCAATCAGGGCGAGATTTGTCTGGCAGGATCGCGTTTATTGGTGCAAGAAAGCGTATATGATCTGTTTCTGGACAAATTTGTGGCGGCTGTTCAAAGGATCAAGGTGGGAAATCCTCTAGAATCAGAGACTGATATGGGGGCGTTGGTGTCCCGCAGTCACTTGGAGACGGTGGAGCACTACATCCAAATCGGACTGGAAGAAGGAGCCAAGCTCGGTTACGGCGGAAAACGGATCAGCGGGCTGGGTGACGGCAATTTCCTAGAGCCAACCGTTCTCTATGATGTAGACAACAAAATGAGGGTGGCGCAGGAAGAGATTTTCGGTCCAGTTATCGTGATCATTCCATTCCGTACAGAAGAGGACGCTATTCGGATCGCCAATGATTCGGTTTACGGCTTGGCAGGAGTAGTTTGGACCAACGACCTGCGGCGCGCGCATCGCGTGGCTGATCGAGTGAAGTCAGGTCTTTTATGGATCAATTGCTGGTATGTGCGTGACTTGCGAACGCCGTTTGGCGGTGCCAAGGACAGCGGGATTGGCCGCGAAGGCGGACGTCACAGCTTCGAATTCTACTCCGAGGTCAAGACCGTCACCATGAAATTATAGGGAGAAGGACAGCAAATCAGGGAGGGAACCGTGTGGACATAGAAAAAATCACGCGATTCGCCGATCATTTAGCGGCGGCGAGTCGAGAAGGAGTGGGAGTAGCTCCACTCACATCACTTGATCCGCAAATCAGCGAGATAGAGGCATACCACGTTCAATTGAAGACGATTGAACGAAAAGTGAAAGAAGGCGCGAGGATTACAGGAAAGAAAATCGGCCTGACCTCTCTTGCCATGCAGACACTACTTGGCGTGGAACAGCCAGACTATGGACATCTATTGGACGACATGGTCGTGGAAAACAACGGAGAACTGCCTTTCGAGCATGTCATGCAGCCAAAGGTAGAAGCAGAAATTGCCTTCCTGCTGAAGCGTGATCTGGAAGGGCCACATGTAACAATCTTCGACGTCATGATGGCAACGGAATATGTAGTGCCTGCTTTGGAAATCGTGGACAGTCGTATAGCCAACTGGCAAATCAAACTAGAAGACACAGTTGCGGACAATGCATCCTCGGGCTTCTATGTGCTGGGTGGTCATCCCGTGAAACCGCAAGATCTGGATCTTCCCCTGGTTGGAATGGCGTTTTATAAAAATCAGGAGCTGGTCAATACCGGTGTGGGTGCCGCCGCATTGGGCAATCCCGCATCCTGTGTGGCGTGGTTAGCGAACAAGCTGTACGAATTAGGGATTACACTCAAAGCAGGAGAAATCATCTTGTCTGGTGCGTTATCGGCAGCGGTTGAAGCTAAGCCTGGCGATGTATTTCATACGAGGATTGCAGGGCTTGGTTCAGTAGGAGTCAGGTTTGGCAAGTAAAAAATAGGAAAGGAGGGCATACATGAAGAAAGTAAAAGTAGCCATACTGGGCTCGGGGAACATCGGGACAGACCTGATGATCAAGCTTGGAAGGTCACCCGTTCTTGAATTGACGTCCATGATTGGAATCGATCCTGATTCGGATGGTCTGCGTAGAGCACAGGCAGCTGGATACTACGTATTTGACGGCGGATTAAAACCGTTTTTGGAAAGCGGTGCAGATCTTGCTGATATCGTCATTGACGCTACTTCAGCCCATGCACATATTCGGCATGCCAAGGCGCTCAGGGAGGCAGGAAAGCTCGCCATCGATCTGACGCCTGCTGCTGTGGGGCCCTATGTGGTACCATCTGTGAATCTCGGTGCGCATTTGAATGAAAAGAACATCAATCTGATCACATGCGGCGGCCAGGCTACTATTCCAATCATTCATGCGATAGGGAGTGTGAGTCCGGTCAGCTACGCAGAGATCGTGGCCACTATTTCCAGTAAAAGCGCGGGGCCTGGCACACGTTCCAACATCGACGAATTTACGGAGACGACCGCACATGGTATCGAAGCGATCGGCGGAGCGAAGAAAGGCAAGGCGATCATCATCCTGAATCCGGCGGAGCCGCCGATCCTGATGAGAAATACAGTCTATGCAATCGTGGAGGACGGTGCGGACCGACAGGCGATCGTGAAGGCTATCCACCAGACCGCTGCCTATATTCAATCTTTCGTTTCTGGCTACCGCCTGCGCTCAGAACCGATCTTTGATGGAAACAAAATCACCGTTTTTTTGGAAGTGGAAGGCGCGGGCGACTACCTCCCTACTTATTCAGGCAATCTGGATATCATGACGGCGACAGCGGTGAAGGTAGCAGAGGAATATGTAAAGCATGCTGTCGGAACCGGCACGGGTATATAGCCACGAAGGAAAGGAGGAACCGCATATGAGTCGTGAAATCGTGATCACCGAGGTAGCGCTTCGAGATGGGAGCCATGCGATCAATCACCAGTTTACTGTGGAGCAAGTAATCGAGGTGGCGCGCGCATTAGATGAAGCGAACGTACCGTATATTGAAGTCTCCCATGGAGATGGATTGGCCGGGTCGTCCCTGCAGTATGGGCTGTCCAGAACCCCTGAACTGGAGCTGATCGAGGCTGCCGTTTCCGTTTGTAAACAAGCGAAAGTGGGTGTGCTCTTGCTGCCGGGAATCGGCACGATCAAAGATTTGAAGACGGCTGCAGAGCTAGGGGTAGGCATGGCACGAATCGCCACACATGCGACCGAAGCAGACGTTTCCGCTCAGCATATTTATCGGGCGAAAGAGCTAGGCTTGACGACAGTTGGCTTTTTGATGATGTCACATATGGCTGCTCCGGAAAAACTGGCGGAGCAAGCTGGACTCATGCAGAGCTATGGAGCCGATGTCGTGTATATTGTCGATTCTGCTGGCGCTCTGCTACCTGATCAGGCAGGGGAACGAGTCCGGGCGTTGAAGCAATGTCTGCATATTCCCGTTGGCTTCCATGCACACAACAATTTGTCTTTAGCCATGGCCAATACGCTCGTCGCCATTCAAGAGGGTGCCACCTGGATTGACGGCAGTGTTCGGTGCTTGGGTGCAGGTGCGGGCAATACACAAACCGAGGTTCTCCTTGCTGTACTGGATCGAATGGGCATTCAGACGGGCGTCGATCTGTACAAAATGATGGACCTTGCGGAGGAAATTGTGTCGCCGATTCTTCAAGTCCCACAGGAAATTACCAGAGACGCTCTGGTTCTCGGATACGCGGGTGTCTATTCCAGCTTCCGGCTTCATGCCGAGCGAGCAGCCAGGAAATTCGGCATCGACTCCCGGGATATTTTGATTGAGCTGGGAAGACGAAAGGCCGTGGGGGGACAAGAAGACATGATCGTGGATGTCGCAGCGGAAATCGCCGAACTGAACAGCTCTACCAAAATCAGATAGGGGGTGATCAGCGTGCAATCGGAACTATTGTACAAAAGGTTGGCTCAGAAGCTAGTGGATGCGGAGTTAAATAGGGAGGAGGTCGTCAAACTGACGGCTGAATACCCCGAGCTGACAGTGGAAGATGGATATCGTATTCAAAATAAGCTGGTCTCCCTCAAGCTTGAACAGGGACATCGAATCTTTGCCTCTAAAATGGGTTTGACCAGTCAGGTGAAAATGAAACAGATGAATGTGCACGAACCGATTCGGGGCTACATTTTTGACTATATGAATATCGAGGACGGCATTCTGCCGATCAATGAATTGATTCATCCCAAGGTAGAAGCGGAAATCGCCTTTGTTTTGCGTGAGGATTTGGAAGGACCCGGCATCACGGAGGCTCATGTCCTGGCATCCACTGACTATGTGGTTCCCGCACTGGAGATTATCGACAGCAGGTATGCACAGTTCCAGTTTACCTTGCCGGATGTCATTGCCGACAATGCATCGTCTTCTCGTGTGTTTATCGGATCGACGTGGAGAAAGCCTGATGAACTTGAACTCGATTTGCTAGGTGTTACTCTTTCGATCAATGGCGAGCTCAAAGACTTGGGGGCTGGTGCGGCAGTTCTCGGTCATCCAGCCCACTCGGTCGCGATGCTGGCGAACATGCTGGCTCGCGAAGGGCGCAAGCTGCACAAGGGAGATTTGATTTTGTCCGGGGGCATTACCGGTTCCCACCAGCTACGGGAAGGGGATGTCGTAAGCGCCAAATGGGGTGGCCTCGGAAGCATTGAGTTTGTGGTGAAAACGGGATAGATTTATCTCACAAATGTAATATAGTCAATATTAACTGGTTCATTACCCACTGCTCGAAGTCGTGAGTTTATCTGTCCGCGATGATACTGACCATGCAATGCTACATGAGCTAAAATATCCCTTACAGAATACGTAAACTCTCTTCCTTTACTATTCGTGTAGGCTATTATTTTATCTAGGTCAGTATTTGCTAGATTCGTAAAAAAAGCTGTGAAGCTCTCTTCATTTTGTTTCATAAGTTCTGCACAAATCTCTATATCGGCCTCCGACCATATGGGAAGTTTTGAACTGTCCATTCCACGCAATCGAGTTTTTTTATAAATCACTCGTGTTCTTACCGTTCGTTGAGCAATGCCAATGCCGTCAGTCTTCTACTTTATTATTTCAGTCTACAACATCATATTATCTTGTCTAAAACTTTAGGAAAGAGAAACGACGTGCCATTTTATCCTGAGTCATTCAAATTTGTGATAATATAAGAAAAAAATGAGACCTATTTCTGCTAGAGTTCTTTTAAACTAGAGGTGGCAACATGTTAAAACGTTTATTTGTTTCAGGATACAAAGCTCACGAGCTTGGCATTTTCAATGAAAAAAATCCGGGGTTAGCCATTATTAAGAAAGCACTGAAGCGGGAACTTGTAAGATTCCTTGAGGAAGAATTGGAATGGGTCATCATATCAGGTCAACTCGGAGTAGAAATGTGGGCAGCCGAAACTGTTCTGGAATTAAAAAAGGAGTATCCACATCTAAAACTGGCGGTAATTACTCCGTTTTTGAATCAAGAGGAAAAGTGGAAAGAAGAAACCCAGGATTACTACCGAAATATTGTGACGCAAGCCGACTATATCAATAGTGTCTATCAAACACCGTTCCAGGGAGCTTGGCAGCTGGGTGAGAAAGATAAATTCTTGCTATCCAATTCAGACGGCATCTTGTTAGTTTACGATGAAGAAAACGAGGGCTCACCGAAATTTCTAAGTAAGCTCGCCGCCAAAAAAACGGCTCTGGGCGATTATCAGTTATTTCGAATTAACGCATATGACTTACAGACCATTGCAGAGGAACAGCAGCAAGAATTAAACAATGACTATTTCTAGGCTAAGAAACCAGCTATGAAAAGCTGCATAGTCGCTGCGACTAAATCACCGACCAAAATACTTTTATCTGAGGCAGCCTATAACGGCTGCCTTTTTCTGGATGATCTATCCGTTTGTACTAAGCGCCAACAAGCGTTTTAGGTTGTCATCAATAAATTTATTATCGGCACTGTTGATTCCGCGACCGGCAAAATGGCCCCAGATCGACTCGATCGGTTTAAAAATAGCATTAGGTATTAGCTTAGCCTCGTATTCGTTATCGTCTGCCGAGCAGAAGAGATCCGTGCTCCCTGGCATGATGCAGGCAAGCGCTTTAATGCTTTTGAGCGCCTCATCGAAATCTCCGTTATAGGAGGGGTTTGCACTAATATCTGCATGTTGCCCTGTCCATAACATGGCCAGGACATTGTGCGGATTCATCTTCATAAAGCTATCTTCCCAGACGCCAGTTACAAAATCTGCCAATGAGTCAAATCCTAGCTCACAATAAAGTTCCTCTCTGTAAAACGCCTGCGATACGCCCCATCCTGCATAGACACGGCCAACGGCGCGCATGTCTGCAGAAGTCAACTGGTTTCGTTTACTTGAATCGAAGCGGGCCGCAGCCATGAGCGGAGCTCTCATACCGTCCAGGACCACATACGTATGGGGCCATGTCTTTGCAACTCCGGCAAAAGGGGCAATTCGTTCCACCATATCGGGATAACTTGCTCCCCATTGGAATGCTTGAATGCCTCCCATTGACCATCCTACTACGAGAGCGATCTTTTGAATGCCGAATTTTTCGGTCACCAGCCGATGCTGTAATTTAACGTTGTCATAGATGGTCACCTGCGGAAAATTAGCCCGGTCGAACGGGGGAGGCGTGTTACTGGGAGACGAAGATAATCCGTTGCCCAGCAGATTTGGAACGATAATGAAATATTTCTGAGGATCTAGTGCCATGCTGTTTCCAATCAACCATTCATTCTGAACATGCTGGTCGCCAAAAGCAGTTGGATAGACGATGACATTATCTTTCTTTTCATTCAGTCTTCCATAAGTCTTATAAGCAAGAAAAGCACTCGGAAACGTCACTCCTGTTTGCAAGGTTACGTCACCCAAATCAAAAATCTCATAATCCATCGTATTGTCTCTCCCTTCAAAATGAACCCATACATGAAGAATGTATTTCTTGTTGTTAGTATAGATCTGTGATAGTTTCAGTAAAAGTGAATGAAATTCAAAGTAATATTCAATAATTTTGAAGGTAAAGGGGGATCGTATGATGGAATTGCGCCAACTGATTACGTTCCGCACGGTTGCATCAACTTTAAATTTCAGTCGGGCTGCGGAAGTGCTGAACTACGTCCCCTCCAACGTCACGATGCAAATAAAAGCATTGGAGGATGAGCTTGGCGTTCGTCTCTTTGACCGCTTGGGCAAGCAGCTCGTTCTAACAACTGCGGGTAAACGCTTTTTAACTCATATCCAAAGCGTTCTAGACAAACTGGATGAAGCTCGAAGCGTCGTTCATGACAATGAAAATTTAAGCGGCACCTTAATAATAAGTGCTAACGAGGTTCTTTGTGCCTATCGGCTTCCAGCTGTCTTTCACCTATTTCGTTCGCTCCATCCGAAAGTTCGTCTCATCTTCCGCTCCGTTCCAAATCAACAACTCAAGCAAACGCTCTTTGAGGGCACCGCGGATGTCGTCTTAATGTTGGACGAACCCATTCGCTCGAGCGCACTTGCAGTGGAGCCGTTGGTGGAAGAAACTTTCCGCTTTTTCTCCGCTCCAGACCACCCACTCTCGAAACTAACTGTACTGCAGCTGGAAGATTTTCACGGACAAGTGTTCCTGACGAATGAAAAGGGTTGTCCCTATCGCACCATGTTTGACCGGCAATTTGAGAAAAAGGGCATTGATAGTATTACGTATTTAGAGTTTCAAAATGCCGAAGCCATTAAACAATGTGCAATTACGGGAATCGGTATTGCTTTTCTTCCTGAAATGACAACGAAAGCGGAAGTTGAACGTGGCGAACTTGTTGCTCTTCCATGGCAAATTCCGGACTTGCACGTGTATACACAGATGTTATGGCATAAAGACAAGTGGCTTTCACCAATCCTATTATCTTTCATAGAAGCAGCAAGGGAGGTTATCACTATAGAGGAGGGGGATATATCCGTTTAGTACCATAAGAGGTTCCGGTCTAAAACTTTATTATCACTGAACACATGGACATCACAAAGCTAACGGGCTTAACGATTAAAAATCCGTAGCACCTGCTAAGCAATGATTGTACAATTATCTAGAGAATCTTACATGCTAAATAATACCAGGAGGTTATGAAAATGACGGAGCAATATGTATTCCGTTAAGTCCGTGGTCCTCCTTTATATCTTTATTCTCACCTTATAAAAATATAGGAGGACGAATATGGATATTTTAATTCGAGAACTGAGGGCTGGGGACGATGGGTGTGGTACAAACATTGATGGGAGCTTTATCGTGGACTCTACCCTTGTCTTGCAACTAACGGGACAGCGAATCGGATATACGGTGAAGGAGAGTCCTCTTAGGAATAAAAGCTACGATGATGAACCGCTTGAAGAAGATACTGTTGAGGATTATTCGAACTATATCGGCGATCCCCATCAAATCATTTATGTAGCACTCGTAAATAATCAAATTGTGGGTAAAATTGTTTTGAAAAGAAATTGGAACAAATATGCCTATGTGGAAGATATCAAAGTTGATAAGCAATATAGAGGTTACGGTGTCGGTAAAAAACTAATCGAACAGGCTAAACGTTGGACGAAGGATGGCGGTATGACGGGAATCATGCTGGAGACACAAAGTAATAATGTCCGCGCATGTAAATTCTACGAAAGTTGTGGTTTCGTCATCGGAGGTTTTGATTCCTACGTCTACAGAGGTCTTGATAAAGATAGTGATGAGGTAGCAATTTATTGGTATCTCATGCTTGATTAATAAATGAACGATCCTCAGCATATGTCTTAAGAAGCCGAAATTATGGCGGGTACTTCCTTACTCAACAGTCGGGAGGTACCGATTTCTTCGAGATCAACGAACGATTCGGCGTACCGTTAAACACATCATTTGCGGAATGGAAGCTCGATGCCGCCATACGGGGAGTGCGGGAGAATCACTTTGAAGTCGTAGGCCATTCCGTGGCAAATCCCGGATTTCGAAGTCGATAAATACAGAGAAGAGCTATACAGCACCGGTTTTACTTGCTAGCCAAAGCATTGTCTTAGTTTATTTAAATATTAATCAAATGGATTTCTAGGAGCTTGTCGCGCCGCGACAGCTCCTTTTGCAGTTTTCGCCGATAACCCCGTAAATCTAAACTGTATCATATAGCAAATTGGCCCATTACGCTAACGGTTCCGATTTCATCCCGATTGTATGAGCATTACCCGCCCCGATGGCTGCAAGCTTACATATGATGATTTCAATAACTATTCGGTATGGTATGAGGAGCACATATTATTAGAGAATCGTACACTGAATGTCGCAAAAGAGTTCTGAAAGCAAGACCCAATCAAAAATGTTGGGGGATAGAAGTTATCATTTTCCGTGGATTTGATTTTATGCAATACCGCAAAAGAAAGAAAAGTACGCCATTATATGAAAATCTCGTCAATGAGTTTGTTGAAGAGGAAAAAGGAGGAGGATTTCAAGTGTTTAAAAGACATAACTTTACGCATAAAGATCGCGAGAGGTTCAACAGGATTTAAACTTAATGAAACAGGTTCAATGAGTCGAGTCAAATCAAACAGTAGTTCAGTTCATGAAAATTACATTTCATGAACTGAAGTTAAAATGAATCATTCATTAGAAGAGGAACATGTACATAGAGTGTCTATTCTAGAATATTCACTATATAAAATATAAAGAATTGAATACTTTGGTGTGCCTCTACATTTGTTGAACTTGTGAGCTTTAAGACCTTCCAATATATTTAGATCCAATAATCACGTATGTTATAGCGGTATGTTGATGTCGCCAGACACTCGCGTGCACAATCATAAAACTGTGACACAAACAATGTATACCAGTGATCCAAATTTACTTGTTTGTGTCACTCGAAAATTGTCTGGCGACACAAACATACTACCAATCAGCTTGTTTCAAAACCCTTATTTCAAGGTTTTTTTGTTTTTTAGCAGTATGTTTGTGTCGTAATTTTTCACGACACAAACATACTATCATAAACGGAAAACGACGCAAACATACTGCTATAACATGAGAATCTATGTACGCTGTCCAGCGAACCGCAACAGAGAAATTGTTACAAGGAAAAGTCGAAAGATGTAGCAGAGCTTTTGATTCAAATGCGAAAACTGCCTTATTATTAGAACCTTTGTCGATACTATTGATCTAACAGTCGATTTTTTATATTTTTACAATATGTACCTCTAAATTCATCGAAATATGAACTTAGCAAAAAGTTCGTTCAAAAAGAATAAATTCGGGATATTAATCTAACACTATGTAAGAGAATCTTTGTTCATTCTTAGATCCTTACAAAGGGTGATATATATGTATAAACCTATCAAAAGTAAAGGGAGAGGCAAATACGGCAATAATTTATGGGATGTATACAGTCCAAAACTAAATCGAATGGTTCGGCTATATAGTGACTTGGAGAGGGACCATTGGGTCCTAATCGAAACAAATCCCAATATCAAAACATTTTGCGAGCAGCCTTTAAAAGTATCGGTTCCGGTTGAAGGAAGAATTGTATCCACCATCTTTGATATGTGGATCCAATGGACAGATAAAACAGAAAGTTTTATCGAGATAAAATACAGTAATTCATTTCATCAATCACATCCAAATTATGAAGATGTCCGAATCCAAACGACTGCTCAGAGAATATGGTGTTTGGAAAACAAATATGATTATATCATTCGTACCGAAGAAGATATTCGTAAGAATAAATTATTTCTATCTAATATGAAGCGCATTTTGTCATTCATTAGAAATCGCTCAAATCCTGTTGAAACTGATTGCTTTCAAATAATGCGGAGTATTCAGGAACATGGAAAGTTAACTGCCAAACAACTTGAAATGATGCTTCCAAAAATTTCACAGTCACGAATTTACGAAGCATTGAGTTGGCTATTTTATCGTTCGGAATTACAAGCAAACTTTGAAAGAGGTGAGTTTGGACCAAAAATGGAGGTATCAAGAACATGCCAAGAAGAAAAATAATTGAGAGACCTAGTGCTGACATTGACATTTCACAATGGCCAATTGTAAACATTGAGTCACTTACTGAGACGGACCAGGTGAAATTTCAAAAAAGAAAACAAGCAGTTAATTTATATATTACGGACAAGGCTACATTAGAAGAGATAAAGCAAACTACTGGAATAGCTCCCATTGACATTCGTCGTTTTACCTCCCGTTGCCTTGAGCATGACGAACATGGAAAGCTATATGGTTACCGTGCTCTTATACCCCAAGTAAAAATAAAACCCTACCAAAGAATCCTTCCTATTCCTAACATGAACGAATCCAAATCTGTTTTCACAGGAGCTTTTATGAAGCTCCTAAACGATTATTCAACGATTAAGGATACGATAGACGACTTATACTTAAAGCGAAATAAGCGTACGGTACACGAACCTCGCATCAGGATAAAAGACCTACATAGAAAGTTTTTACATGCGTGCAAAGCTGCTGGCATTGCAGAAACAGAGTACCCATTCAATACAATATCAAAGGGAAAAAGAGCCTTAGAAAGATATATAAAAGCCTTACATAATCAACATTTTCATGAGGCTTCAGCAAATCGTTATGGAGAGGAAGCCGGAAGAAGGGCTAGAAATTCATTACATTTTGATCCTGACAAAAGAATCATCACACGACCGTTTGAACAGGTCCAATTCGACGGTCACAGGATTGATGCTATATTTACAATTACGTTTACAACGCCATCAGGAAATAGGATCACAGATGTTATCGAAAGACCTTGGTTGTTAACTGTAATCGATGTTGCAACACGCGTTATACTAGGATACCATTTGTGCTTAAAACCGGAATACGATCGAAGTGATGTGTTAATTTGCTCAAGGAATGCTGTGGCCCCTTGGAAACAGAAAGAATTGACTATAGAAGGCCTAACTTATCCAGAAGGAATCGGTTTTGCATCGGAAGCTATACCTACAACAAAGTGGGCACTCTGGGATGAGATTCTCTTTGATAATGCAAAAGCTCATTTAGCAAATATGGTTAAAGATCGACTGAAAAATGTAATTAAATGTGACGTGAATTTAGGGCCTGTAAAAATGCCTGAAAGACGAGGTTTAATTGAAAGGTTCTTTGGGTTGTTAGAGGCTAATGGATACCAGCGTTTGCCAAACACGACTGGAAACAATCCAAAAGATATCCGGAGAAATAAGCCTGAGGTAGCAGCTAGAAAATACGACATCTCAATTGAAGATCTTGATGAACTAACTGAAATATTAATTGCAACATATAACCTTACTCCGCATTCCGGTGTAGATTACCTTTCTCCCTTACAATCAATGGAACAAAAAATATCTCGAGGAGAGGTGCTCCGAATAATGCCAATAGAAGAACAACAGGACATATCATTTTTAACATTTGAAACTACGAGGAATATTGTTGGGAACGCCAAATATGGGAAAAGACCCCATATCGAATTCGAAGGAGTGACATATCACAACGATATTTTGTCCAGATCTCCTAATCTTGTAGGAACAAAACTCACTATCTTCGTCAATATAGATGATGTTAGGTTTGTTCGTGCATTTCTTCCTTGTGGAAGTGAATTAGGAATGTTAACTGCAAAAGGAAAATGGGGTGTCACTCCTCATAGTTTAAAAACACGAAAAGCGATTAATCAGCTTCGAAGAGAAAAATTAATAACCATTATGACCATGGATGATCCAATAGATATATATCTAAGATATCTTGAAAAACGAGCGGTAGATGACAAACGTTCCAGAACTAAGCTTGGACATTTACAGTACCAAAACAAGGAATTTGTTCTACAACAAGACAACATTTCTTCAAATCTGAAAGCCATTGAGTCGGATTTGGACAAGCCTTTAGATAAAAATAGGAGTTCAGAACTGATAACCCGTAAATTAAGAAAAACAATTGTTTACTAATATGGAGGTGAAATGAATGATTATCAGGCCAAATATACCTCCTGGGTTACATCCAATTGAAACTGGTACTTACTTGGTAGCAACTCACAAGATTGACTCTATGTTTGAAGTCATTCAACAATGGTACGACGAAAGAGCAACCGGAGGAATCATCTTCGGAAGACCTCGCTTGGGGAAAAGTAGAGCAATAAAGTACATTATCCAGACCCTTCCGTTATTTTTGGAGAGAGAGGTTCCGATTTTTCATATATGTTGTAAACAATACAAACAGCCGAATCCAGGTGAGTTCTTCGAAGATTTATTACGTGGTGTCGGACACGCTTTTGCCTCAAGTGGAAAACCAAGTGCTAAAAGAGATCGTTTGACAAAATTTTTAATTGAACGTGCTGAATCAACAATTTTTAGACGGATCATTATGTTTGTTGATGATGCCCAACTGCTTCACGAACTACATTATGGTTGGTTAATGGATATCTATAATGAATTAGATCGTCTCGGAATTACTTTAACAGTGATTTTAGTCGGCCAGGAAGAATTATTGTTTCAAAGATCTGCTTTTCTAGCCTCAAAAAAGACACAAATTGTTGGTCGTTTCATGGTCAAGCAACATAAATTTTCAGGTATTGAATCTGCCGAAGAACTTCGGGTTTGCTTAACAGGCTATGATGAGGATTGTGAATATCCAGCAGAAAGTGGTTGGTCATTTACCAAATACTTCTTTCCAGAAGCATTTGTAGAAGGGTACAAACTAAGTCAATGTACAGACGATTTGATTGAGTTGTATGAAGAAAAGAGAAAAAATGCAGGAATTAAAACATCTTTTGAGATACCAATGCAGTATGTAACAGCAACAATAGAATATGCTTTTAAAAAATTTGGCGCAAACGGCAAAGGAGTAGAGTGGCTAAATAAGTCGCATTGGAGTGAGGCTATTGATAAATCCGGTTACATTGACTCCGAGATCTACTACGAAATCGCCTTATGATCAATTAACTAAGCAAAGTACCACTTTCACTTGGAGGCCTGAATGGATTACGCCATTTGAATCTCCTTGGTCCATACTAGAAAAGTTCAAGTTTGCAAATGAAATGAGCTCTAGAAATATTCTTAAAGTCTTCGGAATTGAACATGTAAAAAGTTTAAAAGCAAATATCGGTGCCTGCCACCGAGATCTGACAACAATACAGGGATTAGATGATAATCTCATTCAAGAGACGTTTCGGTTATCTATTAAAAAATATAATGACTACTTAATTCAGAAAATGATTGGTTACTTGCCATACGGAGAGAACAAACGCTCTCCTTTAAGTTATCTTCGTAAACAATTAGTGCTTTGCCCTGCCTGCGTAAGTAACGGATATCACAGTCTTTTACATCAATTCTCACTTATTCATGAATGTCCTTATCACAAGATTCCGTTAATAAAGAGCTGCCCTAAGTGTAGACATAAATATCCGTATGAATTATCCGATGAAATCATGACTCGTCCATTCACCTGTCGTTGTGGATACGAATTTTTCAAAGTAGGTACAAAAGAATTGTACTATTCAAAATGGGGGGGGAGCATAACGTACCAACTGTCTTGCGACAAGGTTAGGCGTTGGTTTAATCTCAATGATCAATCAGGAGGTAAACTCCCGTACATTTTCTTTTTTACGGAACAATCGCTGGATCAAACTTACGGTCTTTTGGACTATCTACTCACAATTGCATCTCCCAGTTTTCATTCCTGTAGAGATGAAAAGCACTTCTCTGTTCAGACGAGTAAATTTATTTTATCAATTAAAGGTTATGAAGAAAAACTTGAACATCGGAAATATTTCCATTATCCATTACCACATCGTAGCGAATATGCTAAACGGGAAAAAAGATTCCAGGACTTTCAACGCGAGTTATATAAAGGATTCATCCAAACAATTAAGGCAGTAGCCCGACATTTAAGGAAAAAGGTTTTACCAAAACACAAAACTTGCATCAGAAGATTCGTACAATATGGATTTGACGATTGCAAATGCCCATACGCATATGCGTATGTTTTCTGGTGTCAATTTGTTCTTCAATATCCTTATTATTTTTATGTTGATAACAAGTATAGTCCTCGTCGTCAGCACGAGAATCATATTGAGTTCCCTAATGCCAGAGATTCTGAGTACTTGTATGAGCTATATAATGCCTGGGAAAGAAACTTTGACGACATTACTTTAACAAGTCGTGCTGCAACTAAATGGCTCTTAAATCGTAATATGGTTCATTTGATATTCAACCATTTTAACGAGTGGTTAAAAGTCTCTATGTATTATGTAGAGAATAAAAGAGCTCCCAAATCAGAACCCTTTCGTTATGATGACCTTCCTTATTTTGTCAATATTATATCAACTAATACAGATCAACCTTTAGAATATCATTGGTGGAAAAGCGAACAACATTCACTTTCAAATCTCCTTTTACAACTTAAGTGTCCATATCCTACCGTGAAGCTAAGAAAAAAGCCCCCATACGATCCTGATAAGCGTACGATTGGTTGGGTAACGTTTATGGGCAAATTCAATAAGTAAAGCCGGCTGCAAAAAGCAGTCGGCTTTACTTATTGTGCAGTGATAATAATCTTTTAGACCCACATGCCGCTTACGCGGCATGTGGGTCTAAAACTAATTTTACGAAGGCAGTTGATTTAGTACTGCAAGAAACTAATTAAATAAACAGCCGGTTTTCACCACGCTAAGGGTGTAACCGGCTTTATTGCTATCCTTGATTCAATGGCCTCAATGATTGGGCATGCGGAACGGATCTTATCTTGGTCATCGTAGCCACACATCTGCTTTACCAATCGCGACGAGACGTTAGCCAGAGACGGCGCATGTTGTACACAAGCAGCTTCGGACGCTGGCGATGGTTCTTTATTAGTCCTGCAGCTCGCCAGCTTTGCTAATCAATGCGGTGTTGAGCAGATGCATGCTCGCGCACTCCCTGCCGGCCGCTACAGGCATGCGGAACGGATTCCTGGTTGTTGTCAAGAGCTCATCGGCTTGACGGTCGCGACGAGACGTTGGCTAGAGGATGCGCTTGTGATACGCAAATGGGGACTGTTTTACGCTTACTCTACTTTAGTGATTTTGCGATTTTTATCATTTCTTCTTTAGACAGTCTAGAACTTTCCATTTCGACATAAGTGCCTTTTTGAATCCAAGGTAAATACCCACCAGGAGTATCATTTGCACCATTTCTACCACCAACCCAAGCTTCGAAATGTCCTTCAAAGTTATTTATTTGAACGATTTCAGTATTGTCGCGCCTGTTTTGGTACGAATCTAGTTCCTTAAAAATAACTTTTTTTTGATTTAGAGACATCATTAAGTATTGATCATTTTTGTCCAAAAAATTTAAATTACAATAATCTTGTTTTCCATCTGTCCGAGATCCCTCTTTTATTTCTAATATCCAATCTTTAGGGATTTTGGTTGGTACAAGTAATTTGAAATCAATTTCTTTTTGCAGTGTTTCAATCGTAATTGTGTTATGCGGACCATATTGGAAGGTTACTGCATGTACCACAGTTGTAATTGGACTAAATACGAAACATAGACTTAGAAAAAAACCAGGAAAAATCCTCATAAATTCACCCTTAGTTGTAAAGTAATATTAGTTTCTCTAAGATAGGCAAATCTTATTCTCATTTTATGTAAGAAAAGGAAGGATAAAGTACACAATTGTATAATTCTTAATATTATAAATAATGAAGGAGTGTTAAATATGATGCTTAGAAAAGTTTTGATTTCCACTCTTACCTTAGGGTTGGCATTTAGCTCTTTCACACCTAGTTTTGCAACAGAAAGTAAAATCAATAGAAATTCATCAGAATCAATTGAAAAGCTAGCTATTTATAAAAAATGGGGACCATATTTAGTTCGTCCTACTACTACTGGAGATAATGACGAAGTGAATATTTAATTGCATGAAGAAGGTTACATATCATTACATCTTAAGCAACAGGGGATTCATAGTGGCCAAAAAGCTAAAACATTATGGACATTAACTAATACCTACGGAGACGTAGTGTGGGATAAAATTATTGGTGAAGTTAACAACGAGACTATTTACAATCTAGGGTATCGTGAGGCAGGGAAATATAAACTGACTTGGTATTCAATGACGAATAACAAGACTGAAGGAGGATTCTATGTTGAAATTCCAGTTGGGGAAGTTTCGCAATAACCGTTAGAATTCATCTAGTATTTAGGCGTATTAAATAAATAGCGTAAAATAGTCCCTATCTTTTTACAAGGTGGGGACTATTTTACGCTTACATAAAAAGTGGTAGACTAGAACATTTTCTTTATAATGGGGTACCACCAGCTGTAAACGCTAATCAAAAAGTTGACCAGTTGTGGGGAAGACGCTCATCTTCGAGTTGACCACCTAGGATGCTTCATTTCACACAAAGTAGCACCAGCAGTATTCGGTGTAATGCTCCTCAATTGATAAGTCCGACTCATGATGCAAGAGGCCGTCGATGACATGTACCGCATCACGAGCGTTTGTATTGATAATTTTCGTATAAAACGATGAAAATTGATCACTGACGAATTGATAAATAGTAGCGCCTCTTGCTGATCCGTAATGTGGGTTAGGATCGGCACCGGTACCCCTATCATAGTGTGTAATAATCAGTTTTTTGCTTACCAAATTGTTTTACGTTATTTATATTAGTAGTTTTCAGTTTTCAATTACATGGTGATTTAGAAGACCGGGACTCCTTGTACTGTAAGGGGTTCCGGTCTATAACTTTATTATCTCAGAACACTTATTGAATTTGCCAAGTATTATTAACAGTCATTCTTGGAAAAATGAGTTAGTAGATGCAATTAATCATAAATTGAAGGGGAGTAGAATGACACAATTACGGCAAAGAGACAAAGAGCATTATACTTGGAATAGTCAATGGGTAGATCAATATGAATCACCTTGGAGTATAATTGAAAAATTTCGATATGCAAATAATATCACTTGGAAGGAAGTCAAAATACTTCTTAGCGGCGAGAATGTTACTAAGAAAGGTAAGCGACTACCTTTCATTGAGTATTCTTCATGGTATCACGTTAATGATACTGTCTTTGAATATATCTTTGGCTTTTCACTATTGGGTCACTATAAGAAGCTAATACAGAATATGTCTTTTGTATTTACTGGTGAACATGAAATAGCGCATCTATATTTGAGGGAGAGTTTTTCCTGTTGCAAAATTTGCATTAGTTATGGATATCATAGCTTATTTCATCAATTTGTTTTATTAGATACTTGTCCATTTCATCTTTGCAACCTCATACACCATTGTCCCTCATGTAACAAGAAACTTAATTTCCAACGTCTATCTTTTTCCGTTACGCCATTTCTATGCAGGTGTGGCTACTCTTTTATAAAGCATACTTCTCACACCGGATTCCCTTGGAACAAAAGAATTACACACAAAATCGCATTACCAGAATTTAAACTATGGACCGAGCAAAGAAAGGACTCAAAGATATTAAATACACTTCTATTTTATGAAAAGAATTTTCTTAAAAATAACAATCAAGTTTTAAAAAATCTTCTATCGGTATTTGAAGAAAGAAAACACTTGGATCAGAGTTGCCAAGTGAGATCACACCCCTTATATTTATCCGAAAGGTTCAATAAAAAAGAAATTTCGGTAAACGATCTGTATTTTGAAACACGTCTGCTATTTAAATCAATTGCTAGGCACTATAGAAAAACAATTTTGTTTAAACATAAGAAATGTATTAGGAAATTTGTAAAATTGTACCCTGATGAGACTATTTGTCCCTTTGCCTATGCATACGTCCATTGGCGTAAGAGTATCGAAGGCATCACAAATTATTGGCAGGTTGATAACAGTGTTAGATGTACCAAGCCCACTATGTTTGATCATTTTTATTCAAAACCAGATAATAATTTGTTACTAACTCTTTTGATTCGCTGGAAAAAAACTATGCCCTTGTATTCAACGGATATAGTTATGAAATGGGGAGTTAATCACGTTGCAGCACAATTATTCACTCATCATTTTAAGGTATGGTTAAAAATAGCCAAGGAATATGCCCCCCAAAAAAGTATCCTGCATACAAGAGAACATACATATGAGGGTTTACCTTTATTTACCATTTGTTTTTGCGAAATTGGGAAGAAGCAAGTGGAATTTCATCTATGGAAATCAGTCCATGATGAAAGAAGGGAAACTCTAACGCAATTGATCTGTCCATTTAAGTAGATCATCTATATGTTGTGCTATTTGATATTTCCCGAAACATCTGATACAATATATAGAGAAGGATATTTTTTCTTATCCTGCAACTAGACTCTCTTCAATTAATTCGTTTAGGAGTGGTAGACAATTTCACAATCACTACTTAAAAAGAAGATTGTTGAGGATCTTTTTCCCCTGTTTGATCGCCTTATTGAAGGAGGGCAAATAGTAGAAAGAGAAGCGCAAGTTAATATCGCTTTAGATATTGCAGAGGCGATTGAAAACGGGAAGAATATCATGGTGGAAGCAGGTGTGGGAATAGGTAAATCTTATGGATATTTGTTTCCAGCATTAATCGCTTCAATTTATTCTGGAAGGCCTATTTTAATTGGAACGTCTTCTATCCAGTTATCTGAGCAATTAGTGGATGATGCACACGTCGCTGCAAGTTATCTAGGGATGAAAGTAAAGGTTACAGTAGGCAAGGGAAAAGGAAATTTTGCTTGCTTGGATCGTGCTATAAAGTCTATAAAACATACGAAGAAAGCAACGAAGCTCAAACAGTGGATATTAGAAAATGCTGTTGGCGATAGAGGTAAGATTCCTTTTTTAGTTGATGATTCGGAGTGGGAAGAAGTAAACGTAGATCGATGTATTTTTGAAGATTGTGATTATCGACATGAGTGCGAATTTTATAAAATGAGAAGTGAAATTAGAGAAGGTGGGCCTTCCGATGTCATAATTGTTAATCAGGATCTATTAATTGCACACTTACTTAAACGTGCTCAAACTTCTCGGGGTTTCATCGCTAATCGTGTGCCTGTGATCATTATAGACGAAGCTCACAATTTAGAAGAAAAAACACGCAAAGCATTGACACGTATGTGGTCCCCTAAGAAATTTAAGAATCTATTTAAAAGAGTAAACAAATTATTATTGCGTCATAACTAACACGGACAGTAACGCAACGGGTCAACAAACAGCGACGGCAACAACTAGCGTAGCGAAGGTCCAAGTGAACACACTAACCAACGCCTCGATCCCTAGCATCGATACACAACCATTGGATCAAACCGTAAATGTGGGAGCAAATGCCACATTGAGTATCGCCGCGAGCGGTGGAGCCTCCTTCAGCTATCAGTGGTACAGGAACTCCGTTAACAGCAGTAATGGAGGCACAATGATTCCCGGTGCGACAAGCTCAACGTTTGCAGCGCCAACCGGGGTGGCGGGGACAACGTATTATTTTTGCGTCGTGACCAATACAGACAGCAGTGCAACTGGCAATAATACTGCTACATCAACAAGTAACGTAGTTGGGGTAACGGTCAACTCATTGATAGATGCAGAACTACCAACTCTGGACACACAACCAACAGGCCAGACGGTAAACCAAGGGGGCATCAATCCGAATTTGACCGTAGCAGCTTCGGTAAACGACGGAGGAACCTTGAGCTACCAGTGGTTTAGCAATTCTTTGAACAGCACCAATGGTGGAACTGCAATCAACCGAGCGACAAGCCCAACTTATTCAGTACCGACCGACACTGCGGGAACGAAGTTTTACTATGTCGTCGTAACAAACTCGAACAACAATGCTTCCGGAAGCAAGACTGCAACTTCAACAAGTAACGCGGTAGGGGTAACAGTCCTGTCTGGTAACGCGGACTTGAACGACCTGACGCTGAGTGAAGGGACGTTGGATCATGAATTTACACCTGGAAGGACGAACTATACCGCAAAAGTAGGTAATGCAGTGACGAGTGTGGAAGTGACGGCCGTAGTGGCAGATTCAACGGCCTCCTTGTGGCTATCAGGCTCGAGTGTGGGAAGTGGCCAACCAAAGACAGTAGCATTGAATGTAGGAGACAATGAGATCGATATTATCGTAACTAGCCAGAGCGGTTCGACCAAGCACTATACCCTTACTGTGAATCGTAGACAAGTCATCATTCCCTCTCCACCATCCACGGGTGGTGGTAGCAATCAGGGAATTGTAGAAGATCAGCTAGACCTGAACAAACGTGTTTCGGGAACTATTACCTCTGCCAAAGATGGGCTATCAGTTCTTGATGCAGTAGACAAAGTTCTAGAGCACCTTAACTTGGTAACAGAATCGAATAGTGTCCCTACTGAAGAGAAACTAAAAGTGATTTCCAATACAGTTTCAGAAGTACTTGGACCGATGATGGATAAAGAGGATGAGGGTCTTGTGAGTGGCGATGATATCGTCAAAATCACAATGGAGCTGCTCTCCAAACATGTTGATCAAGTCATGGAGGATATGTCAGATTCTAGCGACGGGCTCCATCAAGGCACGGAAATTCTAGGTGATATCGCGAGCACCGTCATCGCGAAACTAGATAAACGCGATCTCGACGACAAGTTTAAAGAAAAGTACTCCGCACTCGTTAATAGGTTGATAGATAAGTCGAGCAACGTAGATGTGGAATCCCGCGATATGATCACTGATCTGGAGGACCAAATGGAACAGTTTGACAAACTTGTTACCACCATAGTCCATAACTTGGGTGAAACCGCGGACCAATTCTCATTTAACAAACGCATCGTTTTGACAATACTGGACGAGCAGAAAGAAATCAGTGTGAAAAGTGCAACCGATACTGGTTCTGTCCACTTGTCAAAGGAAGTCGTCAATCAACTAGTGAAAAAGCAAATTATCTTGGTAGTGAGAGACGAGCAGCAGAACAGTATGGAGTTGACTGAGGACTTACTGGCAAAACTAAAGAATAAGAAGGTGAGTCTCTCTGTCGAAGAAAGCAAATCTGTTCCTGTTCCGAGCTCTTTTGGTAGTCACAGTAAGGCATATGAATTTAACATTCTCGCGGATAATAAGGCATTTACCCAATTTGGGAAATCAGTTGTACATGTGACGATCGCCACAAAAGCCAAATCTCGCGACTTGTTTGCTTATTACTATGATGTAAAGAAGAAGAGTTGGAAGCAGCTGACTGACTCACGCGGTAAGACAATTACTGTTAACAGATCTACGAACGGGTTTGCCTCATTTGATACATCGCATTTCACTACGTTCATGGTTGCAGAGGCACCCATCCGCAGTCTTAGTGTGACACCAAAAACGGTGAAGCTGATGACAAACAGCGCCATTGATCTAAGCGTAGTGGCCACATTTAGCAACGGAAAGAAAGTAGATGTGACGTCAGAAGAAGCAGGAACGGTTTACGAGTCCAGTAACTCAAAATCAATAAAGGTATCTGATAATGGGATTATCACTGCCACAGAGGCTGCCGAAGCTGGAGATAAAGCATCGATCACCGTCTCGAACGGAAACAAGAATGTGACGGTTAAGGTTACCGTAGTCACTCTGTCTTCCATCTCCGCATCAGCAAATAAACGGACAGTCTTCGCAGGAGATAAGATAGCGGTGAAGGTAAAAGGATTGTTATCGGATCGGAGCTCACTCGACCTGACCAAAGATAAAGGCACCTCCTTCACTCTGGAGGATGATGAGTACGACAGTATAAATAAGGATGGATTACTGGTTATTAGCAAGCAAGCACCGAAGGGTACCAGCATCAAGGTGATGATACAGAACGATGATCATGCTACTGAGTTAGAGATCACCGTAAAGTAGAAGGAAAAACAGCCCGCGACTTTGTGGGTTGTTTTCATTTGGAAATATACGAAATCCTTGAAATTACGTGAGCTTTCTTATGCAACGTGCAGAGGTTTCAACTGCTGTCCCCTCTACTGGCTACAGAGTTAGATCCTGCGAAGGCTAGCCAATTAGAGGCAGCCATCTGTGAGCAAACGGGGCTGTCCGAACGCACCCTTCGAAGATACCTGGCTCAGTATCGTGAAGCAGGCTTTGACGGTTTGCGACCGAAACCCAAGGGGAGAAAACCTACGTCTGACGCCATTCCGGCAGAGCTATTGGAAGAAGCCATTCTCCTCGGCAGCCGGCGACAGAGCTCTCGGGCGGCGAAGCGCAGCGCATCAAGCTAGCATCCGGCCGACGTTGATCGGTTGATGCACCTCCTGCAGGGGCTTGTCGATGCCGGTAACACAGTCGTCGTTGTCGAACATGACATGCGTGCCAACGCGCAGATGGACAGGCTAATCGATCTCGGGCCTGGGGCGGGGGAAAGTGGAGGACGCATCATCGCGAATGGCCCCCCCGTGAAGTCGCCAACGTGTCAAATAGTCGTACGGCGGCGTACCTGAAACCGTTCGTGGAGCGGAGTAGGAACGAAAGCGAGACGTAGCTTTGAATCGGTTTCTCTATGGTGTAAAAAATACCCAGTCCAGAAAATGAGCATTTTCTGGACTGGGTTCTCTTAACATTTATTACATGTAGCTTCAGCTTAATCTCTATATGTCCCTTTTAATTTAGCTGTTTTAATTGCAAGTAAATCCATTAACTCAGGTGACAAACAATCATAGGTAGGCAGGCCTACATCGTGTAAAGTGTTTCTAACTTCACTCATTTTTGAAGCTGGTGTTCCTGTTTCAATTACTGAAGAAACAAACGCTGCAAATTCAGGTGCTGACCAGCCTTTTTCGTTAGATAATTCTGTGTGTACAAAATCTAATCCATAAAATGCGTGGTCCTTATTTTCGATTCTTCCGAATAAGTGAGCGCCGCAATCTTTACATGCATAACGTTGGATTACCGCTGATTCATCGACAATTTGTAATTTATCTTCATTGTTTAATACTTTAACATTTTCTTTACCGACAACGGCAACAAGAGAAAAAATTGCACCTTCTGGTTTCCAACATTTAGAGCAGCCGCACGCATGGTTGTACATAATTTGTGCCTTGATAGCTACTTCTACAGGATTATTTTCACATAAACATTTTAAAGTTCCACCAGAAAAATTGGAGACTTCTTCATAACGATATCCGTTATCTAATCTTGGGTGAAGGGAAATTCTAGACATAATATACACACCTTTATTTTTTATTTATTAGCAAGATTTGGTCTTTTTTTGTTTCACCACCAAATACTACGCTCGGTTGTCTTGTGTTTAGTCTTCATAAGTTAAAATAGTACGAATGGATTCACCTTTGTGTAATAGATCAAATGCTTTATTAATATCGGTGAAGTTTAGATGACCAGAGATAAATGAATCTAGATCAATTTCGCCATTCATGAAGTCTTCAACCATACCTGGTAGTTGAGAGCGACCTTTCACACCACCAAAAGCGGACCCTTTCCATACACGTCCTGTTACCAATTGAAATGGTCGTGTGTGAATTTCCTTACCAGCGCCTGCCACACCAATAATAATACTTTCACCCCAACCTTTATGACAGGCTTCAAGAGCGGACTTCATTACTTCCACATTCCCAATACACTCGAAGCTATAATCTACTCCACCATCCGTCATTTCAATCAAAACTTCTTGGATTGGGCGATCATAATCTTTAGGGTTCACAAAATCAGTGGCTCCCATTTTTTTAGCCAATTCCCATTTGTTAGGGTTTAAGTCGATCGCAATAATCCGTTTTGCTTTTGCTTTTTTCAATCCTTGGATAACGGCTAAACCAATTGCTCCCAAACCAAAAACTGCAGTTACCGCACCTTCTTCAACTTTCGCATTGTTTTTTACCGCACCAAGTCCTGTCGTTACGCCACAACCAAATAAAGC
>NZ_JBFEFW010000029.1:0-68608 GCF_047229145.1 Brevibacillus jepli | reverse complement strand
CAGTAGAATATAGAGAAGCGATTGCCGCCTAAAAAATTTCTCTTTTTTAGTGTCTACTTGACGGGGCTATGACCAACTCATCCCATATTATACCAAAAAGAGACCCCATCCATTCTTCGGATGAGGTCTCTTGCTTTGACTCTTTTTGATTTACTTCACATCGAGGCGTTTCACGATATCATCGAGCAGCAAATTCGCTGCCTTGATGCCGCCTGCTTTGTTCCAGATCGTTTCGTCTACTTGGTAAACTTGATTGGTCTTCGCCACATTCAGTGACTTGAATACTGGGCTTTCCATCCATTTTTTCGCGTTGTTCGCAATGTCTGAAGAGCCTTTCGTTGGCTCTGTTACCCAGTAGAACAGAATGTCCCCGTCCATAGCGGACATGCCTTCTTCACTGATCATTTCTGCAAAGTTGTTTACGTCCTGGGAAGCTGGACGCGCGAGTCCCAATTGATCGAGAAGCACACCGCTAAAGGTATCTTTTTGATAGATCTGTACGCCTTTTTTGGAGAACTTCGCTACGGATACCTTTGTAGAAGCTTTCGGACCCAGCTTTGCTTTCACAGCAGCTACACGGTCGTCGAATTCTTTCAGTACTTGCTCGCCTTCCGCCTTCTTGTTCACTGCTTCTGCGTAGAGTGTGAAGTTGGATTTCCATCTTCCGGACAGTTCTTCAGAGAATACAGTTGGTGCGATTTTGGACAACTGATCATAAATCTTTTCATGACGTACTTTGTTACCAATGATCAAATCAGGGCTCAGGCTCACAATCGCTTCCAGATTCGGCTGGTCTTCGAAGCCCAATACTTCTACACCGACCATCTCATCCTTGATGTGAGGATACCATGGATCTTCATCCCAGGACTGTACAGCAGCGATTGGCTTCACACCAAGAGCAAGTAAAGCTTCTGTACCTTCATTTGTTAAAATAACCACGCGTTCTGGTGTTCCCTTAATTGGAGTGGTCCCCATTGCGTGTTTGACTTCGCGTACTTCATTGGAATCGGCTGGTGCTGTTTGCGCTGGTGCTGGAGTAGCCTCAGTCGTCGTTCCCGATGCAGCTGGCGCCTGCCCTGCTTGATTGGCATTGCCTCCGCAACCGGCAAGGACAACCAGCATGCACAGCGCGAAGAAGCTGGTCATGATGTGGCGCATGGTACGTAAACTGGTCTTGCTTTTCATATCGAGAATGCCCCCACTTCTGCTTATCAACTTAGTGATAACAATTATCAATTGATAGTATATAGAGACTCCTCTTACTTTTCCATGGACTTGATTATCTATTTCCCATGGACAAGATTACCCTTGTGCTACCGAAAGAAAATACGCAGTGCTCTTTTGAATCGTATGCTCTCTGCCGAACGGTCCCCACGGGTCCCACTCGTGATTGGCAGGATGGTACACTTTGTTTTCCCGAACAGCCCGTAATTCTCTCCACAACGGGTTGTTCCATAGTGCTGCCACATGCTCTCGTTCACTCCAGAATACGATGATTCTCTCCGGGTTCAATTCGATCAGATCGTTGAGCGCATGCGGTTTATAGGCTGCGTGGGTCACATTAGGGTCAGGCTGAAATCCAAGCTTGTGATAAAACAAGTCAGCGAGGGCGTGTCCCTCTACGCCATACAGCCGTACCTCATCCGCAAGCACGCGAATCATCGTCCATTCACCCGTGCGTGTAACAGGCAATAGTGCATCTCTTGCTTGCTTTTCCACTTTGTCGATGTGCTTGATGATTCTCTCTGCCTGACTCTCTTTATTGAAGAGCGTCGCCAATTTGGTTTGGTAGTCAATCCAGTTCGGATAGCCGTCGAAGGAGACCGTTCCTTTTATTTTCTCCCAGTCCCCTGCCTCCCTATTATGGAAAAAGTTCATCCTGACAATTACATCAGGCGACAAGGTCAAAATCTCTTGCGGATCAATCAGCTGCTCGGCATTCAATGCTTTTGTCCCTCGCAGCTTTTGCTGCAAATAGGATGGAAAGCCCGTCCTGGTTTCGAAGTAGTTCGGGAAGGAAGGCGCTGCAATCGGCTGAATTCCCATCGCCAGAAAATGATCCTGCAAAAACAGCTTGCTTACCACGACTACCCGCTGATCTCTTTGCTTCATATAGATTTGTGGTGACAAGCCCTCTCGTTTTTTGAACAATCTACTAAAATACAGCTCGTCCGAATATCCTACGCTGCGAGCAACATCCTTCACACTTCCCGTACGATGGGAAAGCAGCTCCTTGGCGTGCTCCATCCGCAGCCCAGTCAAATACTCTCCGGGCGTCATCCCAGTCGCACGTTTAAAAGCCCGACAATAAGAGCTGGGGGTCAAACCCGCCAGCTTGGGCAGGCTCCCTAATTCCAGTGAGTCCCGGTAGTGTTTTTTCATGTAGGCAATCGTCTCTTCAACGGCTCCATTGCCCTTTTCCTCTTTCTTTTTATGCTCGTCATGGACAGCGCCAAACAGCTCGTAGAGCAACGCTTGGCTGCGCAAATAGGAAGAGTAGTCCCGTTTCCGTGTCAAAAGGGAGAGCTCCTCCAATATCACGATAAACGAAGCAGGAGTCGAAACAGTCATGACCTCTGCTTCCTTCCCGTCTTCCGAACCTGCCTGCATGAGATCGTGATCGCTCTGATTCTGATTGCGTCTCACTTCTGTGTAATGCAGCCTGTATATGTGCAGCGGTCCTGTTTGACACCGCATTTGTTCTATCTTCGTCATTGGGCGCAACAGCAAGAGCTTTCCGGTGTCGAGCACATGCTTTTGACCATCCACAGTAATCTCTGCGCTTCCTTCTGCCACATAGCAAAGGACATGGGTGTCTACCTCCACCTGATGCAGGTGAAAATCTTTCAATCGTTGTTTGCGAAAAGCAGTCATGAAAAAGCCAGGATAATCCTGATAAATCGTCAACAGACTCACACCCTTCTAACAGCAGCCAATTTTTACGTAAAGGTAAGAAGAAATGGCTTATTACAGCAAGAAAAAAAGTAGACAAGCTGACTACCTTACATCAGCTTGATCTACTTTTCATCATGTTGGAGTTCATCGTATTTGGCAAGTCCAAAAAGTGCCTGCCTATCTATTGGGAGGAACGAGACGAACGGAACATCAGCAGAAACAGATATGGTGCGCCTAGCAACGCCACTACGACTCCCGCCGGAATGTCTTTCGGGATCATGACGATCCTTCCTAGCAAATCAGCAGCAGCCAGCAATACAGCTCCAAGCATAGCTGAGACGACAACTGCACGGCGATGATGAGGTCCAACCAGCATACGTGCCGCATGCGGAGCGAGAAGACCGATAAATCCTACGGCTCCGACACTGGCAACTGCTGCTGAAGCGAGCAGCACGGCAATGACTGCCACACTTAGTCTCGTCATCCGAACCTTTAACCCCAATCCGGTCGAGCTCTCGTCGTTAAATGACAAGAGGTCCACCCGACGTCCTAACCACCACGCCATCGGTGCTAAAACGAGGATCGCAGGCAACAGGCGGCCTACTTCCATCCATCCCCTCCCATAAGTACTTCCTGCCAGCCATGTGAGTGCAGGCGCTGCCAAGATCATGGAATGTACAATCAAGATATTGATAAGAGCGGCACCTGCGGCAGAAACCGCAATACCTACAAGCGTCAAGATGATTGGATTGAGTCCCCTTCTCCAAGAGACCGCGTATACAATCGCAGCAGAGATGATTCCCCCTGCAACGGCTCCAAGCGGCATCCAAGCAGAGAGTTGTGGAAACACGAGGAGCACGATAATCGCCCCGACACCCGCACCGCTCGTCACACCGACAATCTGTGGATCAGCCAGCGGATTTCGTACTGCACTCTGCATGAGGCTTCCGCTGATCGCGAGTGCTACACCTGCCAGCATTGCTGTCAACAGTCGCGGCATCCGCAGCTCAAATATCAATTGACTGTACATCTCGTTTCCTTGTCCCATGAAAATGGCGATGATCTCTGTCCAAGGCAGGTACAAGTTTCCGCTAGACAAACTGAGCATCCAAACCAATACAAGCAGCACAGCAAGCGTGCACACAATCAACGGATACGAAACTTTGCGTTGCGCTCCTCCGACGCTCATCGAGCCACCTATCCCGGCACTCATACTGCGCGAGACTCGCAATGCCAGCCAGATCAACCATGGTCCACCAATAGCTGCCGTGATGGCTCCTGCCGGAAGCTCACCATAATGATTGATAAACATACGGGCAATCGTATCGGAAGCCACAAGCAGCGCTGCCCCCCAGATGGCACATAGCGGCAGCAGCCATCTATGCTGGGTGATGCCTGACAATCGCACCAAATGCGGAGCCACGAGTCCGATGAAACCGATTGGCCCGACCACACTGACACTGACGCACGTAACCAAGATCGCAATAAACATGGTGAAAAGTCGTGTTTTTGCTACCTTTTGTCCCAATGATTTCGCCGTTTCTTCATTAAAGGTAAGTACATCAAGCTGCCTGGACATGAAAATGCTGACCAAAATCCCGGCTACAATCCAAGGCCAACTGAATTCTACGCCTGACCAGTCATTTTGCTTCAAAGAGCCTGAGCCCCAGAGGAAAATGCCATTGGTCGTTTCTTCATTAAACAAGATGATGGCACTCGTCAAGGAGGAGTACACCAAGGTCACAATCATCCCGGACAATGCCACACGTACTGGCGTACCTTTTCGCCCGCCAGACATGAAGTATACGGTAACGGCTGCGAGTATTCCGCCAGCCATCGCAAAGGGAAGCGGGTGTTCATGCAGGAATGATGGCCAAAAAACCATCCCGAACACCACGAAGAAATAGGCACCCGCATTTACGCCCAATGTCGTTTCCGACGCGAGCGGATTTCGTGTCACCGTCTGCATCAAAGCCCCTGCAATCGCCAATGCTGCACCAGACAAAAGCCCCATGACCGTTCTCGGAAGCCTGACACCTTGTATCATATGGTGATCGGAAATATCCTGCGGAGCAATAATGGCCTGTACGACAGAGCGCAGAGAAATGTCTGCCATCCCCTGTGTCAAGCTGACAAATGTAAGCACTAACAGAGCGACAAGTCCACTCCCTACCATCAAGAACAATCTCCAGCCCCCTCTTTGTGAGGAAGTGGCTGGAGCGATGTCAGTTCGTGTGAACATTTTATTTTTGGCTAAACTCATTATTTTGCCAACAGATCAACAGCTTTATTCGCGAGAATCTTTGCAGACATGGTACCACCATACGGCCACATATCTCCGCCCAGAGCATAGACGCGATTTTCTTTCACGAATGTAAGACCGTTCCAAACTGGGTTGTTCTTCAATTGATTCTCAATCACGTTGTCATCATTTTGAATGATATGGAGGAAATTCGCATCCTGCAACGCTGGAAGTGCTTCCACATCTGCAAGTGTCATTCCGTTTTGCTCAAATTTCTTGGGCTTATACTTATTCGTCAAACCAATATTAATCAAGATGCTTGCTGCTGTAGAGTTATCCGTAGACAAACGGAATTCTACTGCATTTTGACTGCTATAGCCCATCGCGAGAACGAATGGAACTTTATCTGCACCAGCTTTGGCCAGTTTTTCTTTTGCTTCTGCATACGTTTTGTCGAGGTCTTTCAAAGCGGCTTCGGCTTCTGCATTTTTACCCGTGATATCGGCAATTTGCTTGAAGATCTCGATCATTCGATCATATTGTGATCCCTGACCTTCAGCAGGATTCGTATCAAACGCAATCGTTGGAGCAATTTTGCTCATTTCGTCGTAATTCGCTTCCACATTTCGTTTAATACCGATAATCAAATCTGGCTTCAACATCATGATCGATTCCAGGTTTGGGGAAGTACGGCTCCCTACATCCACTACTTCTGGAGCAATCTCCACAGGGAGCTTCACCCATTTTTTCATATTCGGAATATCTGCAATCCCTACAGGCTGAATACCAAGAGCCAACAAATGCTCTACTGAGCTCCATTCCAATGCAACGATACGCTTAGGAGTGCCTTTGATCGTCGACTCTCCCATCGTGTGCTTCACTGTGCGCACTTGCTCTTCAGCCGGCTTCGCCGCGTCAGGCTGAGCTGTAGCAGCCTGGTTGGAACCGGATTGTGCAGTTGACCCTGCATTGCCGCAGGCAGCGAGTAGCAGCATCGCAGACAAAAATACAAGCAGCACTGGTAGTTTCATAAGACGCATGAAAAATTTCCCCCTTATTTTTCTAGGTGGTACTTCAATTGATAAAGGATGTTAACATGATGGACACATCTTCCAGTAGTTTATGATAATGATTATCATTATCTTTGTCAACGGAGGAATGTGCTAATTCTTTTCTGTTTTCCAACTGTTGTGATCTGGAAGTAGCTTCTTGAAGTCACTTTCAAGTTATTAACCAAAGCTGCGCAGAAGAAGCGCATTTCCAGTCCAAGCGCCTCTGGAGCCCGACAAAGCGGAGGGCTGAATGGAGGGAGTGCTTTTAGCTTCAACTCTGCGAATACCTCATCGATACTTCTACTTTTGAAGCGGCTCCCGCCATTCAGCCAGGAGCGGACAGTCCAACCCACAGCGGGGCGTAGGCCGAAGCGTAGACTGGAAATGCGCTTCTTCCCCCACAATAAGCTCCGTATAAAACACCAAAAAATCCCCCTCAAGTGAGGAGGATCAATGATTTAAGCTTCTTTTGGCATAACGATCCCTCGATAAAGCTGAACCGTAATGTAATAGTAAATCGCGTAGATCACAACGAAAATCAGAGTTGGAATCCAGATGTTCAGGTACGGGTCCAAAAGGATGAACGAGAACATCTCCATACCGATCAATACGTGCATCAGCCCGATAATCGCCGGGAAGATGAATACCATGAACAGCTCTTTGTAGATCGATCCTACGAGCAACGATTGACGTACGCCGATTTTTCTCAGCATGCTGTAGCGGTCTTTATCACGAGCAGCCCCGGACAAGATTTTGAACATCAGGCAGCTCGCCATCATCGCCAGGAAGGCAATTCCGAGGAAGAAGCCCATGAACATCGTTCCGCTTGTGAAAATATACATGCCCGCATACGTGCTGTATTTGGAAGACGTATATACTTCTTCTACTTTCACATTGACGACAGACGCAATCAATTGCTTTTGACGCTCATCCATCGCTTTTAGATCCTGCGTGTATTTTAAATAGTCGTCCACTTGGGCAAGGAGAACCTTGTGTTCACTGCCAGTGATCCCCTCATACGTTGCCTGATCGACGATGCGGACAGATTTTCCCTCCAACATCTGATAGTTGACGAAATTGGTAGCGATCGCTTTTTCCCAATCCGCGGGAACCGGATCGATTTTCCCTCTCTCTTCCTCTGTCGCATTCATGACATACACATTTTTAGGCAATGGCTCTGTCACGAGCTTTGGCTTGTTTTCGGAAGAGTAGTTTTGAATGCTGTTTGTGGAAATCAGCAACGGATTTGCCAGCAAGTCATCTTTCAGGTAGTAAAGCGACTTGTCATCGACTTTGTATCGATACGTATTTTGCGCAAGGACGTTCATTTTGTTCAGCGCCTGATAATCCGCTTCAACCGGATCATGCAGGTTCACGTCATACACATGGAACACCGTAGTAAACAAGTTGACGTTTTGCTGGAACGCCAAGCCCCCTGCCATCGCCCCGACACCAAGCCCGATCAGCATGGCTACTGTTCCGAGGATTTTGGTCAGGTTGTTCACCCGAAAGCGCAGCTGGGCGAAGGTGAATGCGTTCAGCTTGCTATCATTCAGCTTTTTATTTTTCTTCAAAGCCTGTACAAGAACAGGCAAGAGCGAGATGAAAATCAAGTACGTCCCGATGGTGCATGAAATAGCCCCGACGATAAAGCCGAGTGCTTGCAGGTACATAATCATGTGCAAGCATGTATAGCCCAGAGCCAACAGAATAACACCAAGGATAGCGACCAAAACCGCTCCGATTCCTTTTGACTTGATCGTGTCATTTTGCTGATCGGCACGGATGAGAGCGAGCTCAGTAGCACGTGCCAAACGAATAGCATTGATCGTGGAGGTGATCAGAAAGAGTACGAGGAAGAATCCCCATGTCATCAACACAGCTGGCAGATAAAAAGGATAGTAGCCTTCTGTCGAAATCTCCAACAGATTCATGAGCAAGACGCCGATGCCGCTCGCGAGCACAATACCGACGAGACTACCGATCACCAGGGAAACGATCCCCATTGTCAATGTTTCCAGGAACAAAATCTGGCTGATTTTCCCCTTCTTCGCCCCTAAGACCATGTACATTCCCAGCTCTTTGCGCCGCAGCGAGAGCAGGAATGAGTTCGCATAAAAGATATAGAAAATCGTGATGAACGCCAGCAGGAATGCCCCTACATTGAAAACGATTTGAATCGAAGAGATCATCGAGTTGTTTTTGGTGTAATCAGAATTGAGGGCAAGCGTCTGGAACATGTAAAAAATCGAAATGGAGATGACCAGACCCACGAGCAGAACTAGATAGTCCTTCATCATCTTCCGCATACTGGACAAGGATAGCTTTAAAAGCATGAACCGTTACCTCCTAGCGTACATCATGAGATGCACCTAGCTCGGCCAGTACATCCAGAATTTGTTTGAAAAATTGCTGACGATCACCCGTGCGCTGAATCTCGGTGTACAGCTTGCCGTCCTGAATGAACAGGATTCGTTTGCAATAGCTCGCTGAGAAAGCGTCATGCGTAACCATCATGATCGATACCTGGTGGTTCTCATTCAAATCTGTCATCGTTTCCAGCAAGCTTTTGGCATTCTTCGAGTCGAGGGCGCCCGTCGGTTCGTCAGCCAGCAAAATCGCTGGATCATGCACAAGTGCGCGTGCTGCTGCTGCGCGTTGTTTTTGCCCCCCTGAAATCTGGACCGGATATTTTTGCAAAATCTCTTCAATCCC
Organism: Brevibacillus jepli; assembly: GCF_047229145.1. Classification (NCBI taxonomy): domain Bacteria; kingdom Bacillati; phylum Bacillota; class Bacilli; order Caryophanales; family Paenibacillaceae; genus Brevibacillus; species Brevibacillus jepli. The sequence continues at coordinate 59,704 of NZ_JBFEFW010000029.1, read as the reverse complement.
CAAAGTCTGTGCTACTTTACTTACCTTTGCGGTGATCTCATTGGAAGAAACACCTTGCAGAGACAGCGGCAGTGCAATGTTCTCGTACACGGACAAATTCTCTAGCAGGTTGAAATCCTGAAAGATAAAGCCGAGCTTCTGCGAACGAAAATCTGCGAGCTGGTTACGTTTCATCTGTGTAATGTTCGTGCCCGCGATTTCAATAAAGCCTTCCGTTGGACGATCCAATGTGGAGATGACGTTGAGCAGAGTCGTTTTCCCTGAACCGGATGGTCCCATGATTCCGACGAACTCTCCCTTGTCTATCGTCAGTGACACTCCTTTTAAGGCGTGCGACTGGCTTTCCCCTTTTGTTCCATATACTTTTTGAACGTCTTTCACTTCTAGTACAGCAGTACTCATTCTACGTTCCCCCATTCTTTCTTTTGGCTAGCGTTCGTTGTTTCCGTCGCTATCAACTGTAACCAAATTCCAGAAGAGGAGCTATTGATGTTCCTTACAGTTATCTTTACATTTTGTAAGGTTTATTACGTGGGACGAAAAAAACCATCCGACGAGGGATGGCTTTTGTTGTAAGCTATTTTTTGCTTTTGTTCTCTTCGTGTCTTTTGATCAGCATATCTACGAACATATCAATATGTGCTGTGATTGCGATTGGATCGTAGCGATAGAAGGTATCGAAGTCGTTATAGAAAATCTGATTGTTTTTGGCAGCAGGGGTCGCATTCCAGACAGCGGACTCCTGTAAGGTTTTCAACGCTTCGCTATTTTTTTCCGGGTTGTAGAAAGTCACAAACATATAATCCGCAGCGTATTCTGGCAAGGTTTCCATGGAAAGCTGTACGGTTTGTTCTTTTGATTTGTCTGCATGCGGCATTTTCAGCTTCAAAGCATTGTATACGGTTTGACCGCCGCGCCCTGCGTTGTCGCCGAAGATCCACAAATCTCCTTTGTTCGTCAGCTCATAGAGTCCGACAGTGGCATTCTCATCCACGATGCCTTTCAGCTTTTCACGTCCCCAGGCAGCCTTTTTGTCAAAGTCAGCGATGAACTTGTCTGCCTTTTCTTTGTCCCCAACCACTTCTCCGAACAATTTGACCGTATCGTAAATGTTTGTCGCCGTACCGTACGGGATATATACGGTTGGAGCGATTTTGGACAAGGCTTCATAATTGTCATCATACATGACGACGATGAGGTCAGGAGCGAGCTCCAACGTCTTCTCCACATTGATCCGCGGGTTGCCCACGTCCTGCGCATTTTTTAATTGTTCAACAGTAAACGGGCTTTTGAAAGCTTCCGTCTCTGCACCAATGACGTTTCCGCCTACGGCAATCAACTCGCCTGCGTAGTAGTCGGTCACAATTCGCTGTGGCTTGTCAGGAATCTGGATCGTTCCTTTTGGTGTTTCGATGCTGCGCGTTTTATTCTCAGCAGTTTTATTCTCAGCTGGTGCTGGCGTTGTCGTATTTGCTCCACTGCATGCCGTCAAAAAAAGCGAGAACACAAAAATGACAGCAAGGACAGCTTTTACCGTTTTGTTCGTAAACATGATGAGCCTCCCCTATGTACATTGTAAGACAGATGTAAGAAATGCCATAAACGATATTGATTATCATTATCGACAAAACTATAACAAAGACTATTTTTACTGTCAATCGCCCGAGCTGGGCGAAAAAAGGGGTTCCGTCTCCTCTATGAAGTAGCTTCCATGTCTGTATGCATTGTGCTACTATTTGGAAAAAATTCTTGTCAGGAGTGATCAATTTGTCCATCGAACCACTCTTACTTTCCTTTCCCGAGAGTTTTGAAACGAGTCGCTTACACATCCGAGCTCCCTTGGCTGGAGATGGTCAAATGGTTCACCTGGCACTGACAGAAAGTATAGAAGATTTGCGCCCTTGGATGCCTTGGGCACAAAGTCTTCCCACGGAAGAAAAGTCCGAGGTCAACGTTCGTCAAGCCAGACTGAAATTTTTGGAGCGTTCTGATCTCCGCCTTCATTTGTTCGATAAACACTCGAATCAGCTTGTTGGCTGTAGCGGTCTGCATCGGATCGACTGGGATGCAAGAAACTTTGAGATTGGCTATTGGGTACGTTCTTCATGCAGGGGACAAGGCTACATTACCGAGGCTGTAGCCGGTATTGCGGGCTTTGCAATCCGTGAGCTGCAAGCAAATCGTCTCGTGATCCGCTGTGATTCACGCAACACAGCAAGCTCGCGCGTCGCAGAACGGTCGGGATTTACGTTGGAAGGAATTCTGCGAAAAGACGAACGCGGCATCGATGGCTCGCTCCGTGACACGATGGTCTATGCAAAAGTTCGTGGCATTGATTTTTAAACCTGAACGCAATAGCGAAAAAGAGGCGGTTGAGCTCCGCCTCTTTCTCCTCCCTATTCTCCCTACTCCTGAATACTCACTTTGCCGCCATCTGTAAGCAGCGTCTGTCCTTTTACTACGACCTTTTCCCCATCGGCTACGCCAGACATGACTTCGATCAACTCACTTGTCGAATTACCCGTTGTCACTTCTACTTGCTTGGCTGTTTCCCCTTCCAGTTTGAACACGTATTGTTTCCCTTCGCGATCAAAAACTGCCTTGCGCGGAACGACCAACGCCTTCGCTGTATTTGTGCTTTGTGGGAAAGTAACACTCACGACCATGTCGGACTTCAATTCATTGGAAGGATTCGGGATCGTAATTTCTACTGGATAGGATTTGAGCTGCGAGTCCATAACCGGACTAATCGCCGTTACCTTTGCATCAATCGTTTTTCCTGTTGACTCCACCTTTACTTTTACAACTGTTCCGATCTTCACTTTCGTCACATCCGCTTCGGACAAATTCGCTTTGACCACAAGTGGATTCGTTTTGACTACGGTCACAACAGCTTGCGAGCCTGCCATCTGTCCAACTGCTCCGGTTACACTGGAGACAAATCCGTCGATTGGAGAGAGGACCGTTGCGTTCCCCAATTGCTCACGCGCCTTTTGCAGTCTGACTTCAGACTCATTTACACTCGCTGCTGATACTTGCACGTTTGTTTTTTGCTTCGCACTTTGCAGCTTTTGCTTGGCATTGTCATAGGCAATCTGGGCTTTTGCAAGATTTGAATTTGCCTCTTCCATTTTGTCAGCAGCAACCGCTCCTTCTGCAAACAGCTGCTGATTACGTTGCTGATTCAGTTTTGCGTCAGCTAGCGCTCTTTCTTTTTCCGTCAAATCATTTTGTGCTTCCACCAAGTCCTGGTCAGCGGTGCTGCCTGATTGCGTCAAATTCGCTTTCGCTACCCGGAGAGCAGCCTCTTGTTCTCTTACGCTGTTAGACAGTTCACTCGTATCGATAGTAAACAAGATTTGACCTTTTGTTACGGGCTGACCCAGCTTTACTGGCAGAGACGCAATTTTTCCGCTGGATACGGGTGACATTTGCACTTCTTCACTTGGTGCCAATTTTGCTGTCAGTCCAGACTCAGAGGTGACCACGCCGTGTGCCACCGTTGCAACCTGTACAGGGGTAACCGTATCTTCTGGTACAGCAGCAGTCGTCGCTGCATCCTCCTGACTTGCGCAGCCTGTGATCAAGGTAAAGGCAAGTAACGCCGCGATCGCGATTCTTTTATTCCTAAACATGTATGGTTCCTCCTCTTTCCTCATCCGTTTTTCGTTTCCAAAGTGGCAATCATTTTCTTTTCCTGTTTTTGCTTACGCTTGTTCCGTCTCTTCCGTCCCATCTCGTCAAACGATACGGTAACCACAGGCACCAATACCAGTGTGATCAAGGTGGAGAAAATCAGGCCATACATAACTGCTGTTGCCATTGGCGCCTGAAACTCCAACCCTGCACCTGCCGCAACAGAAAGCGGAGCAATAGCCATAATCGTCGTGATGGTGGTCATCAGGATCGGACGCAGACGAGCAGGCCCTGCATGCAAAATCGCTTCATGTAACTCCCAGCCCTTTGCTCGCAATTGATTGATCAAGTCGATTAACACAATCGCATTGTTTACTACCAGACCGATCAGCAAAATATACCCGATCAAAACAGATACAGTGATAGGCGTACCTGTAAACAACAATCCCAATATGACCCCAGTAAGGCTCGGAGGGACCGAGAACATAATGATGAATGGGCTGAAAAACGATTCAAATTGAGCAGCCATAACCATGTAGACGAGAACGACTGACAAGAGAATCGCGAGACCCAGATTCACAAAAGACGTCATCATGTCATCGCCTTGCCCGCCGATTTTGATCGTGTATCCATCCGGAACATTCAGCTTTTGGATGATACGATTAATATCATTGACAGCTGTCTGCAGGTTAGTCCCGTTGAAATCGCTTGTGACCGTCACTTCCCGCGTCATGTTTTTGCGGTTAATCGATGGTGGTACATCAACTTTGCTGATGGTTGCAACGGAGGTGAGACTGACTTGAGCGCCATTCGGCGTGGAAATACGCAGATTCTTCAAGTAATTAATATCTTCCTTATAGTTTTCTGGCAGCTTGAGATTAATATCAACTTCATCTTCGCCTGTACGATACTGCGTAACCGTTTGACCGTGGAAAGAAGTTCGCACAGCAGTCAAGATTTCATTTGTGGTCAATCCGTACAAGCTCGCCTTCTCCGTATGAACCTTCACATCGAACTCCCGGCTCATTTCCTGGACGCTGCTAGATACGTTCATCGTACCAGCTACCTTCTCGACTTCACCTTTCAAAATCTCGCTCAGTTCCGTTAAGACATTCAGATCGTCTCCGTGTATCTCGAGTAAGATAGGCGATCCGCCTCCCGCACCACCGTCTTCAGCTTTTACCGTTATTTCTGCACCTGCAATATGTTTGAGTTGCCCCTGCAGATCGACAGCAATGTCTTTGGAAGATCGTTGTCTCGTAGAAAGCTCTCCTAGATCCAGCATAATTGATGCATTATGAGATTCTGGTGCGCCACTCTCCGCACTCGTACTCCCAATTGAGGATTGGGCCAATCTCTTCTCTGGCACCTTATTAATCACTTCTTCTACCTGTTTTGTCACTTTTTCTGTTTCCGTCAAAACGGTACCCTTTGGCAGCTTAATATTTACTCGTACAAGCCCTTGATCCATCTCCGGGAAGAATCCTGCCCCGAGTGATGGCACGAGTAGAAGGGAGCCAAGCAGCATGGCAAAAGCCGTTCCGATCACTGTTTTTCGACGTCCCAATGCCCATTTAAGTACCTTGCCATAGCCTTTTTCTACCTTGCTGAAGCCGATGTTAAACCAGATCAGTGGATTTACGCCCCGATAGTTTTCATGATGCGTATGCTCCGGTATTTTTTTCAACATGCGCGCACTCATCATCGGAACGAGCAAGAACGTGAATACGAGTGCTGCGACGTGTGAGTAAACGACCGTCAAGGCTAATGGGGCGAATAGTTCGGCAACCATACCTTCTGTCAGCGCAATCGGCAAGAAAACACAAATTTGCGCTAATGCGGAAGCCATCACCGCGGTTCCTACTTCTTTGGAACCGATGAATGCCGCTTCCATCATACTCTTGCCCTGTTCCCGCTGACGGAATATGTTCTCCAGCATAACGACCGCAAAGTCTACTAATGACCCTAATCCAAGCGTAAGACCTGCCAAGGAAATCAGGTTGATCGTTTGACCTGTCATGTACATCAAGAGGAACGTAGAGATGATCGATACAGGCAAGACAATCACTGCAATCAGCATAGACGACAGACTGCCCAAGAAGAGGTACAGCATGAGTACACCAATAGCACCACCTGCCAGAGCGTGTACAGCCGTATTGTTTACAGAACTCTCAACGTATATGGAAGTATCAAAGACAATGCGTGTTTCTACACCGTGTGGAAGTACGCTATTAATCTTCTCCAGCTCAGCTTTTACTTCTTTTGCAATGGTAATGGTATTACCGCCGGTGCCTTTTACTACGCTAATCCCTAGGCTCGGCTTTCCATCGATGTAACTCAGCTGAGTCAATTCTTTGACGGTATCTGTTACTTTGGCGATATCACCCAATCGGATGAAACCCGTTCCTATTGAAATCGGCGTAAGGGCAATTGAATCGACATTGGTGAACTCCCCTTGCACACGAATGCTGGTCTTTTCGTCGCCTTCCCGTATCGCTCCGGCTGATCCGGATACATTGCTTTCCTCTAGTGCCGACCTAATTTTATCCAGTGTCAATCCATACGCGGCTAGTTTGGCTGGATCTACGATGATGTCGACAATTCGCTCTTGCCCGCCAGTGACATTAACAGAAGCAACACCGTTAATTCGTTCCAAACGAGTTTTAATGACATCATCCGCGATTTTTTTCAATTTGTTGATATCTTGCTCTCCCGTAAGAGCCAAGTCAATAATCGCCTGGCTTGACGCATCGTATTTGACTACTCGTGGTGAATCAGCTGTTTTAGGCAAACTCCCTCGGGCTGCGTCCACCTTATCCCTCATGTTAAGTGTAGCTTGATCCATGTCTGTTCCCCATTTGAAACTAAGGGTAACCATGGAGGAGCCATTCACTGAGGTCGATGAAATTTTATCCAAATGCGGAACCGTACCTAATGAATCTTCGAGCGGTTTGGTAATCAATTTTTCTACCTCAGCCGGAGAAGCACCCTCCATGGTAGTAATGACTGAGGCGGACGGAAAAGTCAGTGATGGCATCAGTTCGATAGCCAAGCGCGGGAAGGTAACCATGCCGAAAATAAAGATGGCTACGGAAATGATAATCATCGTGACTGGACGTTTAATGGACAGTTCGGATATATTCAAAATCTTCTCACCTCTTTAGTTATAGGAAGCTGACGTATCAGCTCAAAATTTCTTTTTCCAAAATAAGCTCGCGCAAGGAATGAAGCGATACAGGCGAGCAAGTATTTCCCTCTTGCAGCTTCCTATTCGCTGGTACTCTTTCCGTCAATGCTGCCCACACAATTCGCCGATCCGATTTATCACGAAATCTGCGCACCAAGTTCATCTGCTCCAGCCGACTGATTAATCCTGAGGTCGTACTATAGGAAAGATCGATCGCCTTGCTGATCTCACCCATTGTCTTCGGGCTTATCGCGATTTGCTCAAGAATGAGAACTTGCTGCCAGGTAATATCACTGGAGTCCAATGCTTGCATGGAAAGTGTGGAAAATACGGTGCTCGTTTCCCGTAGAATCTTCGCTAACTGAAACAGTTCGTTCATAAAAGCCTCCCTAACCATTCTCTTATTTTTCTAACCGTCAACGCTCGGGGTGTTCCCTCCACAGATCACATTTTACTTATACGTTCGGTTCAGGAAGTCTATCGGAAAGTTAAATTATGGATATCCATTTTATATATCCAGAGATGTAAGACCCTCTATCCGTAGATAGACGACACCCCATGCTAAAATGAAACTATAATGGTTATACATTCCAGAAAGGAGGCTGCCTTCTTGAACAGCATGAAAGCATCCATACAATCACGTTTGTTGCTTATTTGTTTTTTTAGTTTGAACTTATTTTTTCTCATTCCGAATGCATACGCTCATGAGACCACCATTCCATTTATCATCTCGCTCGTCATCATCTTCTGCTTCGTCCTGATGTTTCTTCGTCCAAAAAAGAATTGGAAGCCCTATCAAACAGACATTGCCACGATCGTTCTAGGTACTGTGATATTTGTAAAGTCTCTCATTGTTGGCGAAGAGATCGGTTTATCATTGCCATTAGTGGCCTTTATTGGTTATTACATGCATGAACGCCGAGCCTTGTACTATGTGACCTTTTTTGGGATATGTGCCTCTTCTTCTATTTACTTTGATGAAGCTTATGGCTTTGAAGTAGTGATCACCTATATCCTCTCCTATATCGGATGGTATATCGGCGCACGAGGATTTTCGCTTCAAAATCACGCAAAGGAAGCGAGTCAGAAGCATCTACAACAATTACAAGAGGCGCATGATGAACTCCAGGAGGCCCATTCTGAACTTCAAGAGGCCTCTGTTAATACACTTCGCGCTGCTGTTCTGGAGGAGCGAACCAGAATCGCCCGCGATGTTCACGACGCCTTGGGGCACAGTCTCACCTCGTTAATCGTTCAGTTGAATGCTTTGAAATACATGCTGCAAGGAGGACCGAGTGATGCTCAAGAAGCCGTACGAAGCATGCTTGCCGTATCCAAGCAAAGCCTTGAGGATATACGCTCGTCGGTGCATACATTAGCTGCAGATAAATCCTCTTTGGGAATCACACCACTGCGCATTCTCTTATCGCGAGCCCAGCAGCATACCGGTATCAAAATAGAGCTGATCAGTCCCGATCCGGACCTTCCCCTCTCTCAGCACATGACCATCACGCTTTACCGGATTCTCCAAGAAGCGATCACCAATTCCTTGCGACATTCTGATGCAACAGAGATTTTCATCACAATTGAAAAAAAACAAAATATCATTTTCCTGTCTATTTGGGATAACGGGAATATTACCAATCACAAAAAAATAATACCGGGCTTTGGCTTATCAGGTATGTCTGAACGCGCCAAACAATTGAACGGAACCCTTACCTATTCCGTTCGAGAGCCTCATGGTTTTCAAATAGACATGAGTTTTCCGCTTTGATAAACGAAAGCGATTATGGGGGAATGCCAACATGGTAAATAAAAACAAGAAAGAGACCATTCGCGTGGTCCTGGTCGATGACCAAACTATGATCCGTCAAGGATTGGGGTATGTCATAAAAATGCAGGAGGATATGGAAGTAGTCGGGGAGGCTTCCAATGGAGAAGAGGCTGTGCAGGTCATTAGAGATGTGATACCGGATGTCGTATTAATGGATGTACAAATGCCAAACATGTCGGGAATCGAAGCGACCCGCGAAATCATCCGACTCCATCCTTCGATTAAAGTGTTAATCCTCACGACCTTTGACACGCACGCTTACATCGTAGACGGTATTCGCGCAGGTGCTATCGGTTATATGTTAAAGGATTCCGACTCGCAGGACATGTTGGACCTCATTCGCAGAGCCCATCAGGGAGAAGCACTGTTCTACACCGCGACTGCCGCCCAGGCCCTCGCGGAAGTTCTTCAATTTCAACAAGAGAATTTCGATTCTGCGTCTCATCCTGATTCGGACACTGTGCTTCCCCCTCTCGTCATGTTAGATCAGTTGACCGATCGAGAGCTGGACGTACTGCAGCAGCTATCCTACGGTAAACGCAACGATCAAATAGCACAGCAGTTGCTCATCTCAGAAGGTACAGTCAAAACGCATATCCATCGGATTTTGCAAAAAATGGGCGTGGAAGATCGTACACAAGCAGTTGCCAAGGCCATCCGGTATAAAATCGTGAAATAATGAAAAAACGAAAAAGCCCAAGCAACCGATTTCTGCTTGAGCCGTTTCGCTGAATCGTAAGACTGTTGGCTACGCTCCGATCACGAACTCTAGCAACGGCAATGTTCTGCCCGGGAAAACAGTAGACGAGATTTCTCCTACTCGCTTTGCTCCCCTCGCCAAGTAAAACGGTTCCGCGTACGGGTCACTGTGGATGGTGATGACTGGGATGTCCAGCTTTTGTGCTACCTCTACCATATGCTGCCACAGAGCCTTTCCGTATCCTTTTCCAACCGCTTCTGGTTCCATGAACAAATAGCTTAATAACCATAGCTCCTGCTCTGATTCCTTTTCCAGACTCATGAACCCCTTGATGCTGCCCTCATCCTCTAGAACATATACTTCGTGAGTCTCGATATACGCAGGTGATAACGTCAGGTCGTCGCGACAGGCCTCCATGAATTCATCACTGTATCCCCAAAAAGCTTTGGAACGATAGGCAAGCTCGCTGAGCTCACTCGCTTCTTGTCCTTTTGCTCTGCGGATGTTCATCTTATTGCACCTCCGGCATTTGATCGAGTCTGAATCGTATCAGTAGTTCCCCAGGGATATTCGAGAATCCTCTCCCACTGCTCTGCCCAAAAGAAAAAATGGCCATCGGAATCGACGACCATTTTGCCCTGCTTACTTTTCTTCTTTTTGACGATACACTTCTTTGCCTTCTACCCAGGTCTGTACGACCTTTGCGTCCTTGATTTGTGTGACTGGTATTTTAAACAAGTTTTTATCGAGCACGATGAGGTCTGCCTTCTTGCCGACTTCAATCGAGCCTGTGATATCATCTACGTGGTTTGCATAAGCGCCATCAATTGTGAAGCTGGCAATCATCTCTGCCAGAGTGGCACGCTCTTTTGGATTGGCGATTTTGCTCGGATCGGTTACACCATCTTCGATTCGGGTAATGCCTTGTTGAATGCCGTGAAGCGGATTGAATTCAGGCGTCACGATGTAGTCAGACGAAGAAGCGACACGTGCCCCATGATTCAAAAAGCTCTTCATCGGGTATTCTTTTTCGGCACGTTCGCGGCCCAAATAAGGCACTTCGATCTCATCGTAGTAGCCCTCTTCCTGCATAAACCAGAACGGCTGCACGATTCCAACTGCGCCCAGCTTCTTGAAGCGCTCGATGTCTGTTTCATTGACCAGCTGCAAATGCACGAGCGAGTGGCGAGCATCGCGCTTGCCGTTTTGTTTTTCAGCGAGTTCCATCCCGTCCAGTGCGATGCGGGTAGAAGCATCCCCAATGGAATGGACGTGCAATTGGAAGCCGGCCTTGTCCAATGCGACTGCTGTTTGGTTATAGACATCTTGCTTCCAGATTAATTCCCCGTTCGTTTCCTTATGGACATATGGTTTTTCCAAGTAAGCCGTAGCACCTTCCACGACTCCATCCAAAAAGATTTTGACAGCGTTCACCTGGAATAGCGGGTTTTGATTGCGCTCACGGATTTTTACGAATTCGGCGACCTGCTCAGGTCCTTTTTCCGGATTTGCTGTCATGGCATTGCGGAAGCGAATGGTCAGCTTGTCCTCTTTGGCGAGCTCCTCGTACGCTTCCAATACATTCGGATAGCGCAGCATATCCGGGTCGCGCACGGTCGTCACGCCGCGTTCAACCGCTTTGTCTTGGTAAGCTTCAATTCCGGACTTGTATTGCTGCACGGTGTATCCGCCAATTTTGGCCAGCACCAGATCCATGGCGCTTTCACGCAATGTTCCAGATGCTTCTCCCGTCTTCGGATCGCGCTCGATAATGCCACCTTCAGGGTTTGGCGTGTCCTTCGTGATTCCGGCCAGCTTCAATGCTGCCGAGTTCACCCACAAAGAATGTCCATCATCCGAGGTCAGTGCGATTGGAGTCGTTGGAACGATTTTATCCAATACTTCCTTGCGCGGACCGATACCAGGCACTACCGGATTACTCCAGCCGCGTCCTTGCAGGGTTGGTTCGTTTGGATGCTCTTTTACGAATTTCTCGATGGTCGCAACGTATTCCTCGACAGAGCCTCCGTCAAACAAATCGATGGAGTAAATGAGTCCCGTCGTTTTGCTCGCATGCGTATGGCTATCGATAAAGCCCGGCAACACCATTTGGCCATTCAGATCGGTTACCTTCGTATCCTTGCCGATGTATGCTTTCGCACCTTCATCAGTACCTACATAGACGATTTTGTCACCGCGTACTGCCACTGCCTCTGCCCAGCTGCTCTTTTTGTCCACTGTGTAGACCGCACCATTGGAAAGAACGACATCTGCTGGCTGATTCGTCTCTTGTGCTGCAAAAGCTGACATTGGACTCATCAACGCTGTTGCGAGCAGTGCGCTGGTCAATTTTTTCCCTAACACGTTCAGATCCCCACCTATCTATTTATCTCGGATGAATAAGAAAGCCAAAACTGATTGTAGCATCGCAACTCTGAAAATTCCATGAAATCAGGGCGAAAATTAGTATTTTTTCCCGATTTTTGACGAAAACAATCACATAATGGCCAACTGAACTGGTCAAATTGGTAAAAGGTTGATTTTGACTTTCCTGCATAAGTAGATGTATACTCGTAAATGTTTTAGTGGGTAAACATTTAACCCGGCATATAATTAAACAGTCAAAACAGGAGAGGGTAATATGCCAAGACAGGTTAATTTTGAAGAACTCTATATTCAACTCCAACGAAAAGTTTCAGCTGAGTCGCACAAGCGCCTGGACCCACTTGTGTCAGGATCACAAGCCATGCTTTTGCGAATTCTGGATATGAATGGTCCGCAAAAGGCATCTACGATCGCAGAACGTATGAATATTACACCTGGAGCCGTTACCAGTCTCGCTGATAAATTGATTGCTTGCGGCTATGCCACGAGAAATCGTGACAACACAGATCGCCGCGTCGTGCAGCTGGATATAACCGATCAAGGAAAAGAGATCCTGCGGCAATACAAGGCCGTGATCAAGAGTACCATTGAACAGTTTTTTGCAGGCGTAACGGAGGAAGACAAGCAACACCTGGTCCGCATCTATAAACAAGTACTGAAGAATATTGAGCAACAAAGAGAGGAGCATCCAGATTGCAACAACTGACAGAGAAAAAGAAAGTAACGATCATGATCGCGATCATTACGGCTATGTTTTTCGCCGCGATCAACCAGACCATTATCGGGGTTGCCATGCCGCGCATTATCGCCAAGCTCGGTGGCATGGATTACTATTCGTGGGCGATTACGATTTATTTGCTGACCTCAACCGTCGCTTCCGTGCTGGTAGGGAAGCTCTCCGATATATATGGAAGAAAGCCGTTTATTTTGACGGGTATCGGGTTATTTAGTATCGGGGCCTTGTTGTCCGGGTTTTCGACCGATATTTTTCAACTGATTACGTATCGTGGCATTCAAGGGGCGGGTGCCGGGATCATCATGTCTACTGCTTTTACCGCCATGGGTGATCTGTACGAACCTCGCGAGCGCGCAAAATGGGGCGGAGTCATGAGTGCCGTCTTCGGCGTATCCAGTGTGCTTGGTCCTCTGATGGGCGGCTATATCGTCGACCATCTCGACTGGCACTGGGTGTTCTGGATCTTTTTGCCGATTGGCGTGATTGCTTTTCTTTTGATCATGATTCATTTCCCGAAGGTCGCGAAGCAAGAAGGAGAGTCTGTCGACTACTTCGGCTCGCTGTTCTTGACGCTCACCATCGTACCGATGCTGCTCGCCTTCTCATGGGCAGGTGAGGGGCCGGGCAAATACGCTTGGGGCTCGTGGCAAATTATTGGTTTGTTTGCCGCCACAATCGTTGCGTTGATCGTGTTTATTAGGATTGAGATGAAAGTAAAAACTCCAGTGCTTCCGCTGGGCTTGTTCAAAAACAGTATTTTTACGGTCTCCAATCTGGTCGGATTCTTCCTCAATGCCGGGATGATGGGCGCTATCATTTATGTGCCGTTCTTTGTTCAAGGGGTTAAAGGCATCTCTCCGACGATGGCCGGTTATGTGGCGATGCCGATGTCCATTGCCCTGCTCGCGACCTCCGCACTCGCCGGACAAATCATGACCAAGACAGGGAAATATAAAAAGATGGCGTTAGGCGGACTTTCCGTCATGGCTTTGGGCATGGTGCTGATGTATTTCATGTCCCCGGCTACCCCAATTTATTTGCTCGTGATCTACATGATTATTCTCGGATTGGGGATCGGCATTGCAATGCCAGTCTTCTCCTTGACTGTGCAAAATGCCGTTGCACCACAGCAGCTGGGCGTGGCTACAGCAACCTCGCAGCTCTTCCGTAACCTCGGTGGTACCATCGGAATTGCTGTCATGGGAACCGTCATGAGTGCCAGCATGTCTGCGAAAATGACCCAGCTGTCAGGTGCAATGGGCCAAGGGACCAATCCCGCAGCAGCCGATCCTGCTCTGGCCGAGAAGCTGTCGCTCTTTACGAATCCGCAAAATTTGCTGGATCAGCCGAAAATTGAAGCAACACTGGCTAGTCTGCCACCGGATTTACAGCCGCTGTTTACAAATATGCTGGATATGATCCGGGAAGCGATGAGCCACGGTATTACGACTACGTTTTTGACGGGTGCCATTGTGGCAGGAATTGCTGTCATCATTGCGCTGTTCCTGAAGGAAGTTCCACTGCGTAGTGGGAAGATGGAGCAGAAGCCGGAGGGCGGTAGTGAGGAGAAGGACTTGCAAGTAGGAAAAGCTTAAAGGGAAAAGGAAGAGGGCACTTGTCCTCTTCCTTTTTTTCATGGTGTATCGATTTGCTGTACAAGCCAATTTCTCGCTTCCTCTCCTGCCAGAATGACTGGCTCCTCGAGGGTACCGATATTAATGCTTATGATAGTAGCTTCCTCTAAACCGGTTACTCCTTTTAATTGCGCTCCTCTAAACAACACTTCTTCAAATGAAGAATCACGGATATCTGCATCTTGTAAATCAGCATCTCTAAAATCTGCCTGATAAAAGAGAGCATTCACTAATTTTGCCTTCCGCAAATCGGCTCGCGCAAACACCGTTTCGAAGCAAGAGCTTTTGACAAAGTTTGTCTTTTGCAAATTAGCATTCGAAAAGTCAGCATAAGACGCTTCACTTTTGATGAAGATGGCGTTTTCTAAATTCGCTGTTCGAAACGTAGATGAGAACAGGTGCGCTGCATAGAGATCTTTATCCTTTAGATTCATTCCGTCAAATGTACTGGCGATCAAACGAGATTGGTCCAACGGGTAGTCAGAAACGTCTATGGAGCGAAAATCAACTTCATCGACGACTAATCTCTCTCCCGTTTTCCCAATCGAATCGATCCATTGTTTGTGCAAATCTAATTGCTTATGGATAGTTTCCTTCATAAAGACCACTTCCTTATCCGATAAACAAAATGGCTTCCTTTCGTTGGAAGGCTTGCGGCAATTTTTCTTGAATGCACTGATCGACATGCTACAGCTCCGCTCTCCCCGTTCGGATCGCATATGCATAATCTCTGCGCCCGTTTTCTTCCGCTCTTCTGGCTGCCAGCTCGAAATCATACGGAACCAATACATGCTCGACTAGCCACGAACCAGCTTGCTTTCTTACCGTGACATATTTGGCATGAGGCGTTTTCGATTCCATCGAATGCGGGTACGGTGCATCCTCAAAATACGCTGGAAGCCCAACACTCCCCGGGTTTACCACGAGCTTGCCATCCGGAAGCCACACTGATTTGGGCACATGAGAATGTCCGCAGAAAATAACTTTCTCTTGGATACCTGTCAGCTCAATCATTAATGCATTCGAGCTCTTGTCTTCAATCCCGTATGGAGCGACATTCTCCAATAAGTACACATCATCGGCATAAGGCGTCCCGTGGCAAAACAAGAGGTCATCCTGCGTCCATTGCTTTTTGAATGACTCCATCCAGCTGAGCACCTCCTGCGTAAGCAGTGGCTTCACGTATTGGAATGTGATTGACTCCATTTGCTCTTGCAGTAAATATCTGTCACAATTACCCATGATGTGTATCATTTCTGGCCGCTCCATCAAGAGCTCTGCCGTTTTGATCGGATCAATCGGTCCAAATAAGGTATCGCCCAAATTCACAATGGTTTGAATGCCGCGCGAATCAATGTCGTGCAGTACAGCTTCCAATGCGTAGGCGTTGCTGTGTATGTCGGAGATAACTGCGATAGAATGGTTGTTTTGGCTCATAGTCGTCACTCCTTTACGAATGAGGTGCTAGACTGGATGAAAGAACTCAGTCCAAAAAGTGCGTTTATTACAAAGGTCGAACAGTTGCTGGACCAATACCGAAGCCTTTATGACGGGGATTGCCCATATATTTTGAATGAACGTTTGACATTGGAACAAATCGAACAGTTCGAAGCTTCCGCTAAAATCATATTACCCCAAGACTACAAAGATTTCCTGTTCCATATTGGAAATGGCGGGAAATATGCCAGACAGTTCCCGCTGTCATTGTCGCATGCAAAGGACTGCTTGGAAGAGAGCATACGAAATACAGTAGGCTTCGAATATATGAGTCTCCCGTTTCACTTGGAGAAATGCAACAGTTGCTTTGACGATAATTTTGACGCTGACTTAGACGATGATGATGTCTTTGACGAACCTGAAGACGATGGATACAATCACATGATAGTAGAGGCTCTTCACGGTACCATTACTCTGCATAACGATGGGTGCGGGTATTTTATTGTCATGATTGTCTCAGGTGAACTTGCCGGCAAGTTGTACTACATCGATACAGCTAATGGACAGGGAACACGTTTCGTCAGTGATTCGTTTGCAGATTATTATCTCAAATGGCTTAATCAGCAGCTTACCCAAAGATTGGCCTACTTCGAACAAAACGACAAGTTTGATTGTGTCATTACCAATGTAAAGCTAGGTGGTAATGTCAGGGATTTGCACGTACGCAAGCTACAAAATGACTTCCGGTTTCAGTTTGAATATTTTTGCCCGGGTGACTTCAAGCATGAGGGGGGATATTCAGAGCATACCAAGGTCAACGATCGCCTCGTTGTCTCCTTGTACATGGAACATAGATCATACAGTGTTTTAGAACTGATCAAAGTGGATAACAGCATGGAGCCATCCATGACCCATATTGGAGAGCGCTCCTTGCACGAGGTCATCGGACGTGTAAAGCGGCTATTTACGCACGATATCGGTGGAAAATGCTTTCCTCTGTTTGTTGAGGGTCTGGAGCAAGAGATTTTGATTAAAGGCGTGAAGGATCTATCCGTTTCCGTAGGGGATGTTTTTAAAATTCGTGGACGGTTGAGTGGCGAAGTTTATCGAATTATGCGGTAAAAAGCCAGGCTTTTAAAGAGGATGCCCTTCTATTGATCGAAGAGAGGCATCCTTTTCCTATGCCATTTTCAATTTTTATGAAAAAGTTTAAGAGGGGCTCCCCCTTCTTTTCGTCTATAGTAGTGAACAACCAAACGGATTTATGCCCGTTTGGTTTGACCGCAAGCGGTCAGATTAAATTTCTATGAAAAACGTCAAGACGTTTTTCACAAAAAGGACGGCTGCGCAGCACCTTTTTGCAAGGAGGTAACAAACATGCAGGACGATCAAGAGATCATTGCGGAGGTTCTTCAAGGTAATAAAGAGGCTTATGCTCTGATCGTCAACAAATACAAGGGAAAAGTCGCCTCGATTCTTGGGCGCACGCTCCACCATTCTCATGATGCAGAGGACATGGTGCAAGAGGTTTTTATCAAGGCGTACTACAGTCTGCAAGATTATAAACCCAACTACTCGTTTTCCGCCTGGCTGTATCGGATCGCCATGAATCGCGGGATTGACGAGCTGCGAAAGCGCAAGCGGTTGCCAGCCCTGGCTCAAATGGATGATGAGTTCAAGGACGATTGCCCAATCCCGGAGGAAGATTACCTGGAAAAAGAACAGCGCCATGCTTTGCGACAGCAGATGATGGCACTGGATAAGGACTACAGGACGATCCTCGATCTGCATTATCTTCAGCAGTTGAGCTACCGAGAGATTGGGCACAAGCTCTCCTTGTCCATAGATACCGTGAGAATGCGCCTTTCCTATGCCAGGAAAAAGCTGCGAGACCAGCTAAGCAAGCCGAAGAAAAAAGGGGGTACCCCACTTTGAATTGCCTCACGCAAAGACAGCTGATCGCCTACATGGAAGATCGTTTAACACTCGTGAACAAACGAAATATCGAAAATCATCTCGATCATTGCACACACTGCCAACACCAGCTGGAGCAATGGATCGATGAGCTGCACCAAACGGAAGAAACAATGTGGGGAGACTCCCTCTCAGAAAATATGGATCAAAAGATTATTCAGATGCTCTCCCCTCATCCCGTGAGAGTATTGACCCCTGCTACCCCTTCACATCAACCACCTGCGTGGAAACAAAGGAGTATAACGATCATGAAAAGAATGACGATTGCCGCCGCTGCATTAACCGTTGTCGTATCCGGTGGAATGCTCGTCTCCCCTACCTTTGCTGGTTATGTCAATGCTGCTTTTACGAACAGCCCGATTGGCAAAGCCGATCCGGTAGCGCCAGTAACCAATAGCCTCCTGCAAAAACTAGCGGACAAAGGAATTGTACAAGCGGCCAAAAATGGATTTGCTCAGTCCGTAAATGTAAGTACGACCGATCAAGGCCTCACTTTTACCGTGCATGAAGTAGTAGCTGACCCGCTGCGTATTAGCATAGCAGCTTCTTTAAAAGACAAGAACGGCAAGGCAGTAGATAGCTTCATGTCGGAAATGATCAACAGATCCATCAGAGAGCCACTGATCACCATTAAAGACAAACAAGGGAACGTTCTTGTACCCTCTGAGGAAAAAGATGCTCACTACCCCAATAAACCATGGGATGTTTCCATGAATGTCACTCATGGTGTTATGACCTTGGACCGCGAGCTGCGCAGCTATTTTGATGATTTAAGCAAGGTGCCCGACGAGCTGATCGTAGAGTTTACCATCAAGGAACTGGAAGACATCAAGGGGAACTGGAAGCTGTCCGTACCTGTCGATATGAAAAAAGCAAAAGCTGCAACGAAGACGCACGAAATTAACAAATCTTATACGACCCCACAAGGACTCAAGCTGAACGTCAAACAGATGACGTTTGCTCCAAGCGGAGTGGAGATGGTGATTGATCGAACCCTTGCTGCTGACGAGAACAATGCATACAGCTATGAGTTAGTAGACGAAAAGGGCACAGCGATTGCCGCTTGGGATTCGACTGAGGTTATTCGTGAAGCCAGCAAACGAAACAATGTGATCAGCGATGTGAAATGGGATCATACCCAATCTACCGAAAATGGAGCAAGAGACTTCCATTACTTCTATCCAATCGACGACAGCCAAAACCTCACCTTCAAGCTCGGATCTGTTTATACAGAGGAAGCCGCTGCACTTAGCGCGAAATTAGACGCCGATCGCCTGGAGAAGAAAGAAGTCATCGCAGCAGAAGATCAGGGAGATCAGTTTACTTTCAAAAAATATAAAAAAGATCCGAACGCGGTCGTTGATTTTGAAGGCTATGACGGCCATCACCGCGTGAATGACGATGGGACTACCACGAAAGTAGAAGGCTACGACGTGACATTCGAGGCAACTCTCTCTCCAGAAACTGCCGCTATGCGTCCATATCAATACTGGACCATCACGGACGAGACCGGGAAAAAGTATGAAGACGTAGATTACTTGACCGATAAAACTGAGTATGAAAAAGGCCGGGCGATTTTTGGAGGCACCATCTTCTTGGAAAACGTCACAACGCTGCCTAAACAGTTGATGATTACTTCCGAAAAACGAATGGTTGAGCACAAAAATGTGGAGTGGGAAGTACCGATTTACACTGGAAAATAAAAGATACTATCATACGCAAGAGACTGGTGGTACACTTCGTACTGCCAGCCTCTTTTTTTAGTTGATATATTCCTGTTGCAGCATGCCCATGTGCACGAGATCATGCCATTGTCCCTCGCGAAACAAAAACTGTCGCGAGATTCCCTCCTGCTTGAATCCGAGCTTCTCGTACAGCTTGATCGCTTTTTCGTTAAAGGAAAAGACGCGAATCGATACCCGATGCAGATTCATTTCCAAGAAAGCATAATCGAGCAGTAGCTTCAACGCTTCTCGTCCATACCCTTTTCCCCAGTACTCCTTCTCCCCAATATCGATGATGCACTCCGCATTGCGGTTTTTCGTGTCGATTTGGATGAGGGAGGTAATCCCGATTGGTCGATTGGTTTGGCTATCTACGATCATGTAGCTTTTCGATGAGCTTGATTGCAGGATGACCTGATTCACAAACCCGTTCGTATCGTCCCATGTATATACGTCCATGGACGGACTCGTTGTCCGCATGACTTCCACGTCATTTCGCCATGAATGATAGACGTCCACATCCTCCCCCGTCATTTATTCTCTCTGATTGAAACAGCATGCGTACCCCTCCTTATTGAACCGGTCCCAGCATCGCTTTCAAGGAAAACAACAGTGCCCCCATCTGCTCGGATACCTTCGTTTTCTCTGCACCCAAATGCGCCGTGTCCAGCATCAGCCCATCAATAAACGAGATCAGATAGCGAGCGATCGCCTCGCCTGGAAGCTGTGGCTTGAATTCACCTGTCGCTGTCCCGTGCTCGAAGAAAGCTGTCAACACAGCCACCATTTTTTCATAGCGAGTCGAAATGTATGGATAGCTCGCCTGCTTTTGCTGATCTTTCAGCGATAAGAAAAACTCGGAATTGGCTTGGGTCAGTGTTTGTTCAATTTTCTCGATCTTTGCTTGCTGCCTCAAAATCCACTTGGTGATCTGCTCCCAAGACGTTTCTTCATCATTGGGCCGGAAGAATTGCGCATCCTTTTGATCCTCGCATTGAAGCAGTTCCAAGTATAAATGCTCCAGATTATCAAAGTAGGCGTACAGCGCTCCTCTCGATACTCCTGCTTCGTCCATGACGTCCTGCATAGTGGCTCGTGTATATCCCTTTGCGATGAAGACGCATTTTGCCGATTCAAGCAGTTCGTTTTTCTTATTGGTTTTGTATTCGTCGCTCACTCTAGGGGACATAAGGTTCAGCAACCTCCTTTGCACAAAATGTACACGAATGTCGTTTTTGATAATGAATACATTATAAACGACACATTTGTCGTTTTTCAACTTTTCATTACTCGTTTATTGAATCTGAACAAAAAAAAAGCATCCTGATTCACTCGTAAAAGTGAGGATGCTTTTGGCTCTATAAATTTTCTAAGGCTTCAATCATTGCTTTTCTAGGAAAAAGTTGCGGTAATTTGGTCATGATGTAATCATTCAAAAACCGATTCACCTCATCAATACCCAATTCATTGCTCTCCCTCATATTCCTATCCATATCTTCCTGCGCAATCCATATCATGTCATTCATTTGACTAAGAATGCTTCTATCGCTTGTTTCCGTATAAGCGGCCGCACCGACATTCAGTAAATACTTCTCAACCAGTGATTGCCCGATTCCTTCTGCGAGAAGGTTCTCTGCGATTTTTTCTTTCACCAATTGATCAAAACGGTTAAATTCGGCCTTCTTCAATCCATACATAACGAAATTGTATCTTGTTACGTTATTCATCACCAATACGCACTTTCGCCGTTGATGTACAAACAGGTGAGCGTGCCATCTGTATAAAGGTTCCGAAGCTATTTTTTCTTTATCAGACACAGTAACCTTCAGTTCTGCTATAAGCATTTTCGTGCATTGAAAAGTAATAACGACGATTCACCTCATTTTAAGTAGTTTCGAATTTACAGTCGATCCGGTATCACAAAGGAAACCGTTGTTCCTTCGCCCGGCTTGCTCGTAATGGACAAGCCCTTCCCGTACAATTGCGTCAGTCTTCGATTCGTGTTAGAGACCCCGATGCCGCCTCTTTCCTTCTTCGATACATCGAGAATTTGCCGGACAAGCGCTTCCTCCATCCCGATACCGTCATCCCCCACCTCAAAAAGCGTGGCGTTGTTTTGCCGGACGATGCGGATATGAAGAGTTCCTCCCTCTAATCGAGTCAGAAGCCCATGATTGATCGCATTTTCAACCAACGGCTGAATGGTCAGCGGCGGGATCAGCAGATCAATATCAGGATCAACCTCCCACTCAATCGATAACCGCTCCCCAAACCGTTCCTTTTCAATGTAAAGATAGGCTTGAACCAGCTCCAACTCATGGGTGAGCGCGACTTGTTTGCCCGTATTCAAAAAGTCGAAGCTAATATGCAAAAAGGCGGTAAACGCATCCCCGAGTTTACGCATCTTCTCCGTATCAATGTCACTCAGTGCCATAATCGAGCTGAGCGTGTTGAACAAGAAATGCGGGTGGATCTGCGCCTGCAAGTAGGCAGCCTCCATGCGCAGTCGCTCATCGACTGTTTGCTTGAGCGTCGTCAAAGACCAGACGCGGTATTTCAGCTCCATTCCATCTACCGGTTTGCAGACATAGTCATTTGCCCCAGACAAATACCCGGTGTATACATCCTCTGACTGGCTTCGCGCGGTTAAGAGCAAGATCGGGAGCTCAGAAACAGAGAAATGCTCCCTTACCTTTTGCGTCAGCTCGTAGCCAGACATATGCGGCATCATGACATCAATGATGAGCAAGTCCCATTGCTCCGTAAATAGCAAATCGAGTGCGTCTATGGGCGATGTACACGTCGTGATTTGGTAGTGAGAGGAGGAGAGCATTCGATCCAGCACCCTCAGGTTAACCGGGTCGTCATCAATCGCTAAGATGTTCGCCTTCTTCTCCACATACGCATGCGCTGCTGTTTGCTGGATCGTCCAAGCATCAGGAGATTCACTCTGCCTGATCTTAATGATCGACGCCATTTGATTGCTCATGTCAATCTGCTCTGCATACTGGCTCTCTGCTACTGTCATTTCATCTGTATACACCACCGGCAGCCTGAAGTGAAATACTGATCCTTTGCCCGGTTCAGATTCGACACCAAGCTCGCTGCCATGCAGTTCTACCAGCTGTGTGCAGATAGCGAGGCCGAGGCCGATTCCCCCTCCCTCGTTGGTCGCTTGTGCTCCCTGCTCATACGGAAGGAACATCCTGGCCTTGGTTGTGGCATCCATCCCGATTCCCGTATCGGATACATAAATCGCTACCTGTCCGTCCACGACCTCGGCCGAAACGGTGACAGAGCCTTCATCGGTGAATTTCAGTGCGTTGTGGATGAGATTGAACAAGATTTGGACTAACCGCTTTTCGTCTGCCAAGATCGGCGGGATGGAATCCGGAATGTCCGTTTTTAATTGTACAGGCTTGCCCTCTACCATATAGGTGAGCATGCTGATGATACCCGAAACAACCGATTGGATATGCAGCGGCTTCTTCTGCAACACGATATGCTTGTCCTGCAACCGCACGACGTCTAGCAAATCATCCAGCAAATGCGACATTCTGCGGCTGATGGTAATAAGCAGCTCCATGTCCTGTGTGCTGTGGCCGGCCATGACATTCTTCTCATTGTTGACGACGGTCTGTGCAATATTCATAATGCCGTGCAATGGCGTCCTCAGCTCGTGAGAAGTATGGGCGAGAAACTGGTCTTTGAGCTTGTCGGCTACTTTCAATTGCTCCGTCAGCTTTGCCTTTTCTTCTGAATTGCGGAAGAATCGCTTGAACCAATAGGCAGAAAAACAGACAAGAGCAGCAATCAGATCGAGCGGATAATACACGTACCTGATATTTATGATTCGATATTCCATCATTGCGGACCACATGACATTGGAAAAAATACTCGTTGCAGCAATGAGCAAGAACACCGCGTCATGCTTGTTTTGCATGAGCATGCTGCTGATCCTGAAAACAAACAGCAACAACGGGCCGAAATAAAGAATGAACAAAAATGGCGTTCCAGCTAATACATACACCCATTGAGCCGTCCCCAGTACGATGGAAACCGAGTAAAGACTAAGTATGGAAAGATACGCTCTAAACGGTTTGGAGTATTCTTTCTCCGCTTGTTCAGATAAGCTTCTGACCAATAAGATCATGAGCAGAGGTTGCCATATGTAGGCGAGAACTTCCACCTTTATCGCCCATGTATAGTCGATCGGGAGCCAAAGCAACACCAGGTTGTCATAATCCGAAACAATCTCGATCCCCACGCAAAAAAGCAACAAAAAAAACACCAGAAACTCTTTGTAACGGGGATTAAAAATATACAAAATGCCAGCATACAAGCCATGTAGCACAAGGATTAAGAAGGTGGCCAGCTGGAAGCCGATGGAATACCAACGCTCGGTATCAATAGCTGCCTGCGACCCGAAATAAAGCGATCTGACGATACCCCCTTCAAGTGGATTATGAAAATTGGCAGTGCGGACAAGCACTTCAATGACCTCTGGATCTTTTACATTGTACGTAGCCGTAAAGGATTGCTTCCGCGGTGTATACGCTTCCTCTGTGGCCTCAGGCACCCCGACTTTAGCTAGAATTTCTCCGTTAATCTCAACGGTGGAAGATGCCTCCACCTGTGGAACCCAGACGGTGTATGGATACTGTAGCGGTTGATCGACCAAGATCCTTAGTCGATAGGTTCCATAGCCATATGATGAGGAGGAGTCCTCTGGGAAAGCACTTCTCCAATCACCAGGCACCTGGACATATTGTCGTTTGGCACTCAATGATTGCTTAAAGTCCTCATGCCCCATAAATAATCCCGGAAAAAACTCCCACTCTCCGTCTAACGAAATGGACGGAGAGTTTTCGAAGTCCCACCCGCGCATGTCAAGGACGCCTTGAACTGCTTTCGGATGCTCCGGGATCTTATTGGCCGAAAACCACATCCACCGGAGGCCAAGTAAAAAAGCAAGGAACAACAGAGTAATCAACGTATACTTCAAGATGAACCCGGCTGTACTCTGCGAGTTTTTGGATCGTATCTTTATCATAGTAAGCATCTTTCGACACAATTCCCATTAACCCTTGTCACTTTACACTTCAGGCAGGCCTGTTTTTCTCACACAAACTGTCTATTATCGTTATTCCGCTAGAAATGTAGAAATTTTGCGCACAGTGTTCCGATAAGAATCGACTCACATGATATCCGCCATAAAAGCCAAGATGAACAACCTTCCAAATATCGGCTAAAATCACATATTCTCACACGCGAAAACATATAGACATGTATCCATTGTGTAAGTAGATTGAACACTCCCTCCACCTACGCTATTGCTTAGAGGTGGGGGATTCTTGGGTAGTCACCTCTACTGAAGTGAATTGCGCCAAGCTATCCCTGTCGTCCCGACAGTTAAGTTGTTTCACACAACAAACGAAGTCCTTCTCGCTCAATATTGATCGCGGCATTCTCGTCACGGTCATGCCGTGTCCCGCAGTTCGAGCATGTCCACTCTCGCAAGTTCAGATTCTTGACATCTTTGTTGCGGTTCCCGCAGTTTGGTGTGGAGCAAAGTTGGCTGGAAGGAAATTGTTTACCGACAAAGGAGAGCGTTCGTCCATACCATTCGGCTTTGTAAGTCAGCATGGCGCGAAAAGTGGACCATGACGCATCTGCAATGCTTTTCGCCAGCTTGTGATTCTTGATCAGGTGGTTTACTTGCAAGTCCTCCAAACAGATCACTTTGTTTTCGCGAATCAGCTTGGTGGACAGTTTATGCAGGAAGTCATTTCGGGTGTTGGCTACTTTTTCATGCCAGATCGCTACTTTTCTTCTCGCTTTTTCATAATTTTTCCCGCCTTTTTGCCTGTGGGCCAGCCTCCTTTGCCACTGAATCAGTTTCTTTTCATACCGACGAAGGTACTTGGGATTTCTGATCTTTTCCCCCGTGGAAAACGTAGCAAATTCTTTGAGACCCAGGTCGATGCCAATGGTTTTCTCTTTGTCTACAGGAATATACGAAGAGTAAGGTACCTCACAAAGCACCGAAACAAAATATTTCCCGCTTGGATTCCGTCTAACCGTTTCGTTTAGAATCCGACCTTCTACTTCTCGGGATTTTGCGAATGTCACCCAGCCAAGTTTCGGCAGCTTGATGTGGTTCCCGTTGATTCGGATGTTTCCATTTGTATGTTTCGTGGTATAGGACTTAACGATATTCTTCTTGCTTTTAAAACGCGGCGCTTCATTTTGTTTCTTGAAAAATCGGGTGAAAGCATCTGCGAGGTTGTCGAGGGAGGATTGAAGGGCGGTGCTGTCTACTTCTTGGAGCCAAGGCAGTTCCTTTTTTAACGGTGGCAGTTGAGCAGCACAAGAATGGTAGGTTAACCCCTTGCCCGTTTGTTTGTAGGTTTCGTTCCAACGTGCAAGAAATCGATTGAACACAAACCGACTGCAACCCAATGTTTTCGCGATGAGTACTGCTTGTTCCTGATTGGGAAAAATGCGAAATTGGAACGCTTTTTTACGTAGCATCCTGATTCACCTCCTCCCATGAAAAGTTTACCACAGAAGGAACGTATGTTCTACAAAAAGATTGCGGGAACAACCCAAAAAGCAGAGGTCCTTCCTTCGCAACGCCGATTCATCCCCCACTTTCGCCAAGCTATGCAAGGCTTAGAAGTGGGAGTCTTCTCGGCTGTTATGATAAATTCTGCTATGGCCTCGCCACCGTAATAGCGAAGCCAAGCATTGGAATGGGAAAAGTGTATGGAGGGGAATTTGTGGAAACTGCTCAACTAAATAAAACGGCTTGGAACACGGGAGCCTATCAAGCGTGGCTACAACGGTTTGGAACTCCTGCTGAGGCAGCGATTAAAATAATGGAAGCCCCCCACAAACGAATTGGTAAAGTATATGAGCATATGGGGGATATACGCGGAAAGAAAATCATCAATTTACTTGGTTCAAATGGAAACAAAGCCGTTGCACTCGCTTTACTTGGCGCTGATGTTACGATCGCTGATTTCTCTCATGAGAATGAGCAGTACGCAAAAGAACTGGCAGCCGCAGCTGATGTTGATCTATCTTACATCGTTTCTGATGTCTTGCAATTACCTTCATATGTATTGTCCGGTGATTACGATATCGTATTTATGGAGTTCGGTATTCTTCATTACTTCTTGGATCTAACTGAATTATTCCAGGTGGTCAACTCCCTGCTGCGAAAGGGAGGCGTGCTCGTCCTGCAGGATTTCCATCCGGTATCCACAAAACTCATCTCCTCGCGCGGAACGACTGCCAATATCCGCAAGCATAAAGTAACAGGAGATTATTTCAACAATTCGCTTGAGGAAAAGGATATCGCTTTCTCCAAATTCCTTTCAGGAATGAATGACGCCGGACAAAAAGTGTTGTTGCGTCATTGGACACTAGGAGAAATTGTCACGTCCGTTGCAAGCCAAGGGCTGTGTCTGAAGATGCTGGAAGAGCTCCCGAATCTCTCATCGGAAGTCTTTGATAAAGGAATCCCGAAAACCTTCACGATTATCGCGGAGAAATTATAACGAAAAGAGGAGCTATGACTCCTCTTTTTTTTGTTTAAAAATAGTAGACGTACATGTAAAATTATGGATAATGAATTCATTTACACGAAAGAAGGGAAACGATTTTGAACCTTACACTAAAGGAAATCACTTCAGAAAACTGGGAAGAATGTATTGAACTGCAACCCGCTGATGATCAAAAGGAATTTGTAGCCTCGAACCTGTACTCCATCGCTCAATCCCAATTTTTACCCGGCTTTGAAAAGCTAGCTGTGTACAACGATCAAGATATGGTGGGCTTTGTCATGTTCGGGAAAGACCCAGACGATTCTCAGTACTGGATTTATCGATTGATGATCGATGCCCAGTATCAACGAAAAGGCTACGGAGCCGAGACGATGCGGCAAGTCATTCAAAAAATAAAAGCGAAGCCCGATACGACAGATATTATCGTTGCCTACCATCCAGACAACCACGCCGTTGCCAGCCTTTACGAAAAATTAGGCTTCCAGGTGATTGGTGAGGCTCCATGGGGCGAGATCATGACGCGTCTTTCGAAAGATTGACGCGTGGCTTGTCTTCTCTCACCTACATATAGACTGACGGTCAGTCATATGATAATCTGTATCCAACAACTACTGACAGCGAAGGAGGCGCCGATGAAGCGAATCGTAAAGGACCCCACAACACGTCGAGCAGAAATCGTGGAAGCTGCCGGAGAGCTATTTCGCAGCCAAGGATATGTCCATACAACCGTGGATGC
Source organism: Brevibacillus jepli (assembly GCF_047229145.1). Taxonomy (NCBI): domain Bacteria; kingdom Bacillati; phylum Bacillota; class Bacilli; order Caryophanales; family Paenibacillaceae; genus Brevibacillus; species Brevibacillus jepli. The sequence continues at coordinate 32,150 of NZ_JBFEFW010000029.1, read as the reverse complement.
GATCATCCAAAAGGTAGGCGTAGCGAAAGGCACGTTTTATTACTACTTCAAATCGAAGGAAGAGATCCTCGAAGCATTTGTCCAATCGATGGTCGATACGCTTTGTGAACAGTATAAAAAAATTGCAGATGACCCTAGCTTAGGCGTAATGGATAAGGTCCGTCTGATGCTGCGGAGCCAAAGCCATGTGATCGACAAACAAAACGAATGGATGGAAAGCTTGCATCGCCTGGAAAACAGAGAGCTCCACGAACGTCTGAACATCGCCATTATCCTAAAAATCGCCCCTGTCCTCGCGCAAGTCATTGAACAAGGGAATAAAGAATCTGTCTTTCATGTGGAGAATGCCTTGGAGACCGTACAGTTTCTCCTGGCTGGTTCGCAATTTCTACTGGAATCAGACATTTTTCATTGGGATCAAGACGAACAGCTAAAGCGGCTACAGTCTATGCAGGTGATTATTGAAAGGTCACTAGGAGCTCCTCCGGGTTCCTTTTCATTTCTGTAATGGATAAAGCCTTTCGCAGATTCTTGATCATGTGGCTGGGTCAGCTGTTTTCTGCTATCGGTAGTGGGCTTACCGCATTTGCATTGGGTGTCTTCGTTTTTCAAAAGACCCAATCAACCATGAGTTATTCTTTGATCATTCTCTTCTCTTTTCTCCCCTCATTCCTTTTGCTTCCCATAAGTGGAGTGCTTGCAGACAGATTTGACCGCAAGAAGATGATGATCATTGGCGATATCGGTTCGATTGCCGGTATTATGTTCATTTTACTTGTCATGCTATCAGGTCATATGGAATTATGGCACATCTATGTGGGGGTCGCCATCAGCTCGATCTCTGCCGCTCTTCTAAACCCAGCCTTTAAAGCCGCCGTCTCTGATCTGGTATCGGAAGAGATGTACTCGCAGGCAAGCGGGCTCATCCAACTGGCGAGCTCGGCTCAATACCTGATTTCTCCGCTGATTGCCGGGTTTCTTCTCACTGTATTTGATATCAAGCTCGTGTTACTCATCGATATCATTACCTTCCTCCTAGCTGTCGGAGCCGTGTTAATGATTATGAAACACGATGTCACTGACCAGAAGCATGAAAAACAAAACTTTTTTCGCGAAATGTCTGAGGCCTTCCGCTATCTCCTTTCAAAGAAAGGCGTTTTCTCGCTGGTTCTGTTAATGTCCGTCGTTTGCTTTTACATCGGGCTGCTGCAATCGTTGTTTGGGCCGATGATGCTAACCTTGACTGATTCCAAGACGCTCGGTATTGCCCTCTCCTTATCCGCTTCGGGAATGCTCGCGAGCAGCCTTTTGATCGGCCTGTTCGGTTTGGGGAAGAGCAAGGTTTTCATGCTGTCCTTATTTCTCGCATTAGCCGGTTTGTTTTATGCCCTAATGGGTGTATTCACCTCTGTTTGGCTAATCATTGTTTTTGGCTTCCTCTTTTTCATCACCCTTCCCTTTGTGAACACGAGCCTGGAGGTTCTCATTCGAACGAATGTCGACAATGAACGGCAAGGCAGAGTATGGTCGATGATCACGGCCATTTCTCAAATCGGGTTCATTCTGGCATTTGGATCGGCGGGATTTTTGGCGGATCATGTATTCAACCCGCTATTTTATCCGGATCGATTGTTGGGGCAAACTGTCGGGCATATCATCGGAACGGGTCCTGGCAGAGGAATTGGTTTTCTGTTTGTTCTCTCTGGCATACTTGTTGCGATTCTCGGGATGGTGATCGGGCGTGTGAGAAAAATACGAGAGCTGGAGTTACAAGCTATTGAGGAGAGGAAGACTTGAGTTACTGTACTGACATGGTGGTAATCTCTACGATTGCGTCATCCAATAGTTTAATCGTTTCGGAGGAAAAGCCTAAATTAAAATGCTCGTTGTTCGCAAAAATTAGCTCAAGCTCTTCCGTCGTCGATGTGTTTGCGTTCTTCCCTTGTGCCAGTAATTCCTGATGGATAAGCACCTTGTCCTTGTTCTTAGGTTTATACGAATCCGTTTTATAGGCAGGGAAGAGCTTTTTCAGAATGCTTGTTAATTTTTTGCGATCTACTTTCAATCGAACGATCATTTCGGTCACGTCCGATCCCGATTGGGTCACATTTTCGTTTGAAAACGCAAAGGAATGCGAAGAGCTCGTGGAGAGCCACTTACGGCTGTTATCGGTGGCTGTGACTTGTTCGAGCTTCTTTTTACCGCTGCCAATTTTTTTATATTCGTCAACCGACATTCGACGGTACAAGTAAGCAAAATTTTTATCCCATTCCGTAATGAGACCGGCACGTTGCGGTTCGGCATAAGAAGCCTGCTGGCGTTGCTTCTTATAGGCATCCAGCTCCCGTTGATTTTCCATCATGGAGTTATACGCCTGCAAAGACGTGTTCAGTTCACCACGCATGTTGTTAAGCGCAATAGCAGCCGAGTAGAAATAATTTCTAATCGTAGTATCGCGTAACTTAATCTTATCGACTTCTTCCGAATAAAAGGAAGGAGCGTTATTTCCCTGATTTGTGATTTCGGTGATCAAATGGGAGTGCATGTCTATAAAACGCTGGCGCCATTGATCTATCTTATCAGTCCTGGCCGTCTCTGTTTCATCGAGAGACGTGATTTGTTCGTCGATTTGTCCCAAGTAATCCATTAATTGCTGAGGGGTTACGGTATCACCTGAAAATACATAAGGCATTTCAGCTCTTACCATCTGAATGGGGATTTGTGACGTGAAATTTGCCGTGGGTTTTGCTTGTAGAGGAATGTCTTGGGGTTCGGACAGCATTTTACGCTTGCCTACCCTAGTCTGTGCGTTCATCAGCTGTACTATCGCACTGTTCCCGATTTTGCTTTGTAATTGCAGAATGTGTCCGGAAGAAAGCGGGATATTGGTTTCACGAACAGCTCTTTGTATAGGGACGCTCTTGTTCGAATCCGGCATTCGTACATCCTGATGCGATACGGAAGACTTCTCTCTTGCCTTACCGAAATAGGTTTTCATATTTCCCCCCCTGGCCCTTGCTTGCTATTTATACTAGCAATGCTATCACAAGCGACTCTCAACAGATAGATAATTCCGTCAATTGTTCAGACAAAAAAGATAGCTGTGCTCATTAGCTCCTTTTAGCTAAGAGTTCGGCTATCTTTTTTGGTTTATAAAACAAGCTTATCTCCCCGATAGTTCGTCCAGTCATGTCCAAGCAGCCTTCATAAAATATCGTATCAACAACAAAGAGGTGGATCTATGTCTCGTGGTGGTCGTAATGAACGCAGAATGAAAGCAAGAGAGTGTGACGAAGACATGGAAGGGGATATGGATAGAGACAGCGACAAAAGTTTTAGCCGCGACCGAGATCAGTGTATCCGTCGCCGCCGTCGTCGTTGCGGTTTCTGTCGCTTCTTCCGCCCTCATCACCGCCACTGTCGGTTTTGTTTCATCCGCTGTCGCTGCCGCCGTTGCTTGTAGTATCGTGCACATGATGAAGAAAACGTCCGAATCGTGTTCCTCGGACGTTTTGCCTTTGCTACGCTCCAAACCTCTGGCGGTACCCACATCTTCTGCATAATTCCTCGACAGCTTCCCTGCGAGAAAATCCATCAACCAAGTTATTGGCCCGCTCGCCATCCACGATGTCAGAGAAAGAGGTCTGATGAATATTCCCTAGATTGATAACGCCTTCTCCATCGAGACAACAGGGCACAACCGTTCCATTTTCGAGAATCGCCGCCTGGGTGCGAAGCCCGTGACAAAATCCTTTCCCATCATCCTCAGGCGCCGTCAGACTCGGCCACTGGAATTCATAATCTTGGTTCAAATAGACGCGGTCATCGATTTTTACCCCGCTGCCCGGCATTACCTTTTCTTCGATTTTATAATCCAGTCCGAATTCTTTCTCAATCATTTCGAGCGTCTGGCGGTTTCTACTCTTTTGAATGTTCGTGGCATTGTCCTGCGTCAAATTCCACAGACGGAAGGAAAAAATCACTTGATGCTCCTGGGCTTCCCGAACAAATGAAAGAATTTCCCGCAAATATCCTTCACGGTTGGTTGAGCCGATATGTCCATCAAAGCTGTGCAGTGAAAAGTTCATTTGTCTCAGCGCAGGCTTGCCTAGTAATTTATGCCGATTTTTCGCGATCAGTGTCCCGTTCGTGGTGATATTGACCTTGAAGCCTTTCTCGTGGCTGATATCAAGCAGCTCGTCGATTTTCGGATGGAGAAGCGGTTCCCCTTTGACGTGCAGATAGATGTAATCGGTGTGCGGCTTGATCTCATCCAGTCTTTTCGCAAAGTCTTCTACTTTAATGAAGCTTTTACTGCGCTCTGTCGGCGGGCAAAAGGTACAGGCGAGATTGCAAACGCTGGTAATTTCTATATAAACTTTCTTAAATGTTTTCAAGATGTTTTCCCCATTCCAGATGCCTATGATTGATCATACCCATCATAGTAACATAGGTCGGCTTTTACAGGTAACGGTGTATTTTGGTGGTTGGGTAACATGTTCAGCAGATCTAACGACCATATTTTAATCCCAAGCCTGATAATTAAAGATACCCTTCATCGTACCATTGCCCAAATATTGTAAAATTAAGCAATGGCACCCGTTTGCAATGGTCGGAAGCCCCAAAAACGATCAGCCAGATTGCATTCTAGAAATAACGGATAAAGAATTTGAAGAATGCAAAAAACCCCTCCAAATTGGAGGGGCCAACGATTTAACTACTTTCCGGTTTAGATTCTAATTTTTTTCGAAGAATTCCCAAATATTTGCGTTTGTTTTTGTTTACTCCTTGTTGTGATATACCTAAATGCTGTGCGACTATTTCTTCTGGAACTTCATTAATCACTACTTGCTCAATAATGAATCTTGCTTTAGATGGAAGGGAATTCAAGATTTCTTCAACATGCAACTTAGAATCTACAGAAGACATTAGATTCTGTCCACAGATATTTTCTATGATCGGAAGTTCTCGAGTGGAAAGCTTCTTTACTTGATATTGCAAACGCCATGCAATCCTCCGTAAAACCTTTCTACACTTTTCTATCATTATTTCATCACTCATACTCATCACCCTCCTCCTTACTAGGTAAATATAGAAGGTAAAACGCAACCATTTTTGTAAAAGAGACTGCCAAAGTTAGACTATAAATAAGTGTGTTATTTGGAAGCATGCGAAAAGAATTAACTCCAATTGTGACCTACGAGGCGATAAAGAATGGCTATCCCTAGACCATTTTCATATCTTTTGGGACAGCCATTTTATCAGAATTAGTTATCTACATAAATTTTATGATCCATTGGAGGAGCTAAATCTTGCAAATATTCACCAGTCTCTCGTGGATCGTGTAGAAACAATCTTTGCCATTGACCATTATCTACCTGTTTATACATTTCGTATGCAGGGAATCCATCATGTTCGCCACTTACCTCTACTGCACCATTACTCCACACTGTAACATCTAACACATAATCGATTCCTGGTGCCATAGGCTCTAAAGGATTGCCGCACGCACACACCAGCCTAAACTTTACATAACTGGCGCCCCAAAATTCCCATTTATATTCCAAGCAACTATTAGGAATTTGACCTTGATCTGTGCTATTTTGTCCGTTTGAGCATTCGACTTTCTGGTGGGTAACCCCAGTATTTTTGTATGGTGTAATCGTGCGGCGGTCGAAGTCAACCCATATCTCTTGTGCTGTCCGATATGTTCCCGTTGGAGATGCCTCTCGGTTATCTCCCTTATAGAACACTGAACAAGAATCATCACCAACTGGATATGCATATGCCAGTACCCAATCATGCGGAATAAAAGTTGCAAATCTAAATTTCACCATTCTAGCCATTTAATTTCTCTCCCTATTATCGATTTGGGAGAAAGACTGTGGGGATCAGACACGAAATGTATCCCCCTTACACTCCGAATCCTTCTCGTCTTTCTCTTCAACAATAAAGGGAAAATTAGATACGTTTTTACAACCATATTTCCAAGTTTATTTTTCAATAATAAATAACTTTTTGTGGAACTCTCCAAAAATAGTTGTTTTTCAATTCTTTTTATTTCCTATAAAAATAGAACTAACTCCTCTGCAATAAAGGAATTGTTCTTATAACAACGCATTGGACCAATAAAAGAAAGGAGGAGCTACAATGTGTAATTGTATAAAAAGCGAAAATATTACATTACCGAGGAAGAGATATGAAGAACTTTTTGAAAAAGAAAAACAATACGATGCTATTATTTCAATGCTTTCGTGCATTCTACAAAAGGTAGAACTACAAAAAAACGAGCAGCCCTATCGATAAGATAGGGCTTGATTTTTATATTCTTGATGTCTACATATCATTTTAGTTTATATGACTCTTTAATACTCTTCCATATTGTAAATGTTAATACAATTATTGGACAAGTGATTGGAAGGAGGATAAGGGAATAAACAGGCGCAGCATAAACAAATCCAAGAATATTCACTTTTTCATAACCGCTTTGATAAGATTCTACTATCACTGCACCTAAAGACCCAGCAAGAAGAACGATTATAAAAGCAGTTATAGCTGCCAATAACCAAAGTCTTTTTCCACTTATATTACTTAATTTCTTTGCTAATAGAGCATAAATAACAGTAAAAGGAATAAAACTAGTGAGAAACATCCAAAGGAATACGTTTAACAGGTTTCCTCCCGAAAGTAAAATGGGAGCAGTACCGATGCTTGAAATCAAGCTTAAGACAACCGACAAACATAGTCCGTAGATCCCACCATAAAGTACTATTCTTTCCGTTTCCAAAAGGCAATACTCCTTTCCATATTTCCATAATATAGAAAGCCCCTTTTTCCATATTACCATATGTGGATATTTTCTGCTACACAGAGGACTGCCCCCGTTGAAGATGCCTACTGTGTCTGGGTAGAAGCCGCGCTCATCAACAAACACAAGCCGCCAGTCAATTCGGAATATGCAAACGCGTTTCTATTTCATAAAACGCATATTATTGCCAGTGCACAATCTAATTCTTGCCCCTAGCCTTTACTGTGCACAACCATTAGCTATTCACTGGCCAAAACGATCAATATGCCCTCCATTTTGTGGAGGGCATTCATATGTTTCTTCGTGTGGATTTGCACTTGACTCCCGAAAGCATCGGTGCTATGCCATTTTTGTAATATCCTCCATGTGTGGCTGCTCCCCCATCCCCTCCTTTTGCATAGCACCGGGAGTTTACCAGCTCATACATATAGGGATCGTACGCGATATACAAGCCAAAGCTATTCGGTTTCTCCAGGTTTGCGTTTGTGTAATACCGCCTTTGCTTACATATATCCTCTAGCAGGCACGGATCAAGCTGCTCATTGAAAATTCTCTTTGTTCCTCCCCCGCACACGTACTCCCATTCATCCTCTGTCAGCAGCGAGAAGCCTTGCTGGTTGAACTCCTTGATTATCTCCCTGTAGTTAACCAAGCGCCCATCCGCATTGCTTGCTGCACTCTCTGCTTCTCTTACTGGCGAGAATACGGTTGATAGATAATCGAGGACATCCTGTTCAAATCCAGCGATCTCAAGCTCAATCTGCAAGGCAGCTCGAATGAACTCATCTTGTTCCACTACCTGATTCCATCCCAATCTGACTTTGCTGCCTGGTACGAATACATACTCACAGCCGTCCAGCTCAAAGATGCCGATTTCCACATTTTTTAATGTAAAGGCATGTCCTCTATAGCCTTCAAAGGACTTGAGCCATTCTTTTTTCTTCTCCAGATCAAGTGATACCCAATTGTCTACTTGCAGCTCGTTTATGGATTTCATCCCCTTCCTTTTTGGTAGTCCTCTTTTATCGACGATTCCTTTGCCCGATCATGTTTTTCACTGTCTCTTTGTTATGCTTGGGGATAATGCCATATTAACTACTTATTTTTTCCAACACGACCACTTTTCCTCCTTATCCAATCGCTGCAACATTTCTCACCATACAAAAAAGGTATGGAAGCTTGCCTCCATACCTACTATCTGCTTTTCATTTAAATGAGCATTCCCGCAATCGCTGCGCTCAACAGGTTCGCCAATGTTGCTGCAACCACCGCACGCAAGCCCATCTCCGCAAGGTCGGATCTTCTTGACGGTGCAAAACCACCCAAGCCGCCAATGACCATAGCCAGCGCAGCCAGATTGGCAAAGCCGCAAAGGGCGAAGCTGATGATCACAACGCTTTTTGGGGACAAATTCACAATCTCAGGTGCAAAAGCCGTGTAGGCTACAAATTCGTTGAGTACAATCTTTTGACCGATGAAAGAGCCCGCTTTGAGAGCTTCCTCCCATGGAACACCGATCATAAAGGCAATCGGTGCAAACAGGTAGCCTAAAATGTGCTCAAGCGTCAGCGCTTCGAATCCCACTAACCCGCCAAACCAGCCAATAATCGAGTTCAGCAAGAAAATCAGCGAGATAAACGCGAGCAAGAGTGCACCGACACCAGCAGCCACTTTTAACCCGTCCGTAGCTCCGCGAGCAGCCGCATCGATGACGTTTCTGGACTCCGTATCTTTCATGACTTCTACACGTTCTATTCTGTGTGGCTGCTCTGTTTCCGGCATCATAATTTTCGCGAGCAACAGACCGCCCGGTGCTCCCATGAATGCTGCGGCCAGCAAATACTCAATCGGAACACCCAGCATCGCATACCCGCCGATAACCGAACCCGAAACGCACGCCAGTCCACCTGTCATGACAGCAAACAGCTCTGACCTGGTCATTTTCTCGATATACGGCTTAACGACAAGTGGCGCCTCAATCGGACCCAAGAAAATATTTGCAGAGGCTGACATGGATTCGGTTTCGCTCGTTTTGAGTACACGAGACAAAAATCCACCGATGATTTTCGTAGCCCACTGCATAATTCCAAGGTAATACAGGACCGAAATCAAGGAAGAGAAGAAAATAATAATCGGCAATACTTGCAGGGCGAACGTAAAGCCTGCATTTTGTGCACCCAGTATCCCGCCAAACAAGAACTGGATTCCGGCATTCGTCGAATCAATCATGCTTTGTACGATCGACGCCAAGTACTCCAGAAGCTTTTTCCCAAAATCCCATTTTAAAACGATCAATGCAAAAATAAACTGAATCGCAAACGCACCAATGACCGTTCTCGGATTAATCGCTCTCCGATTTTTCGAAAACGCAATGGCTATCAAAAAAATGCCCAGGATGCCGAGAACTCCCCAAATGTATTGCATGTACTTATCCTTTCTGTATCGCCAGCTGTGTCGATATCCAAGATGACTTACTTTGTTCTAGATCGCTTTTTTCGCTAATTCTGTCATGTAATTAAAGAATGCATCACGGTCCACGTCATAGACGACATGTACCGGGCGTCCGTCAGCCGTTTCAACCGTGCGGCCTTGACTTGCACCGTCGGTAATGACAATGCTGTTAACCGTTTGCACCTTTACAAGATCACTATTGCCAACAAACGCTGTGGTTAATACATCCCACAGATAGTAAGTCGAGTTGGTCGAGAAGTGTACAAGCGGCGGCACCATCGCATAGCATTGACCGAGGAAATCCACACCGATATGCTTGCGTGCTTTCGCCCAGCGCTCACGCACATCCAGTGTCAGTGGTACTTGATTCGTGCTCTCCAGTGCGACCAAATCAATCTCGATTCCGCTTTCCCATACACGAGCAGCTGCTTCCGGGTCCCAGAATACGTTCCACTCTGCTGTACCATCATGCTCAGGCTCATGCACATTTCCTTCTTCACGGAATGTACCGCCCATCCACACCAGGCGTTCTATTTTTTCTTCAATCGTAGGATCGATATCCAATGCACGCGCAAGGTCAGTCAAAGGACCGGTAAACAGCAAGGTCGTTTTTCCTTCCGTTGCACGCAGCGTTTCAATCATGTGAAGATGTGCCGGCTTGTCCGCTACTGGCGTAACGACCTCACCCGATTCATTGAGCAAGGGCAGTGCGTCTACATAGAACGCATGCATGCGCCAGTCTTTTGGAAAAGGATTTTTTCCGCGGGAATTGGACTCTGCTACATCCAAGCCGCCCTTACCGAAACGATCAATAATTTTGCGGCTGGCAAACATCGCCGGTTCCAAGTAGCAATCCGCTGGAATGACGGATACTCCCGTCAGATTCACATTGTCCATTTGGAGCAGCAAAAACAACGAAATTAAATCATCAACGCCACCATCATGGTTAAAGTAAATGTTTTTCTTCATTATTATCTCCAATCTCATACATGAACTTGTATGATGTAAGATTAAACCACTATTATTTGGAACCCTCAAAAAATAATACTAAAGTTTCACTGAAAAATATACAACCATAATGAAAATCACAGTCAATGCATGAAAAAGAGACTATCCCTCCAGTGGAAAATCATCCTTCGGGATAGCCTCTGCATCTTTTTATTTATTTAACAGATGGAAAACTTGCTCTACGTCTTTGTCACCTCGTCCTGAAAGGTTGACAATTAATATCTGCTCCGGTGAAAGAGTCGGGGCCAACTGCAAGGCATATGCAATGGCATGAGCGCTTTCCAAGGCAGGAATAATCCCCTCTGTTCTCGATAATTCATGAAAAGCCGCCAGCACTTCTTCATTCGTCACCGTGTAATATTCCGCTCGTCCACTCACTTTCAGCTGGCTATGCTCTGGGCCAATTCCAGGATAGTCCAATCCGGCAGCAATCGAATACGTTTTCTGAGGTTCCCCATTTTCATCCAGCAACACGAGACATTTAAACCCATGCAGGACGGCTGGAACCCCTTTGGTCAAGGTAGGCGCTTGATCTGGCTCAACACCAATCAGACGTACAGATGGTTCCTCTATATAATGGGCAAAAGCCCCAATCGCGTTACTGCCACCGCCAACAGCTGCGATGACCGCATCCGGCAACCGACCTTCTTTTTCTAAGATTTGTCGCTTGGATTCTTCACTGATAATCGATTGGAAATACTTTACCATCGTAGGAAACGGATGCGGACCCACCGCAGATCCCAATAGATAGAACGTGTCCTGATAGTTCTGAACCAAATCATTCAGCGCTTCATCGACCGCATCCTTCAATCTTCCTTGTCCTTTGGACACCGCTACTACTTTTGCCCCTAATAGCTCCATCCGAAACACATTTAAGGCTTGTCGTTTCGTATCCTCCGCGCCCATATAGATCACGCATTCCATGCCAAACATCGCGCAAACAGTCGCGGTAGCAACCCCATGCTGTCCTGCACCCGTCTCGGCAATAATGCGCTGTGCACCCATCCGCTTTGCCAGCAGGATTTGACCGATTACATTATTGATCTTGTGGGCACCGGTATGGTTTAAGTCTTCCCGTTTTAAATAAATCTTGGCACCGCCGAGTTTTTCCGTTAAATGACGAGCATACGTCAACGGATTTTCCCGCCCTATATATTCCTTCAGATAATATTTGTACTCCTCAATAAATTCCTCATCATCTTGATACCTTTCAAATTGCTCAGCCAAATAATCCAATACTTCCTGCAACTGTGGAGGTACAAAGCTTCCTCCGAACTCACCGAAATATCCCTTTTTTGTCTGATCTGTCAACGACATGCTCATCTCTCCTCAGCTATAGCTAACCTCAATCCTTCATTGAATTTTATAAGATCAAAAGAGCGTGTGTCAACGTAAGTTCATGATTATTCGGAATTTACAAAACCAATATTTCAGCTTCATATTTTCCCAATATGGATAGGGTAGTCTAACAAAAGTGGTTCACTACGCGTTTTTATATTCGGAGGGATATGATGATGATTCGCTTTCAAAAGAAGAGCTGGCTGATCGCAACAATCGCGGCTCTAGCCTTGATCGGAACACAAGGAGCAGGTGCAACTCAAAATGTTACAGGAGCACCAGTTGTAGCTGAAATTCACGAATGGAAAAATCCCCCTGCGCTTACTAAAGGGATTAAAGAAGGCGGCTTCTCAGGTCTGGTGCATCTTCCTAACGATCCTCCCTCTATCTTTTATACATTGGCTGACCGTGGACCCAATGGTCAATTCGGCAAGGACGAGCTGCGCACGTTTCCTGACCAAAACTACACACCACGCTTGTACAAAATTAAAGTAGAGAACGGGAACATTCACGTTTTGGAAACCATCAAGCTGCGTTTGCCACAGGGCAAGATCAACACTTTTACGAAAACTTCCTATATCAGTGGATTGCCGAACCTCGCTGGCCCTGATGAAGTCCCCTACGATGTAACGGGAACAAAAAAGCTTGTTTACGATCCAGACGGCTTGGATTTGGAAGGTATCGCTTACAACCCGGTCGACGACACGTTTTGGTTATCCGATGAATACCGCCCATCCATCATTCAAGTAAAACGCGACGGCACAATCCTGGGCCGCTATGTACCAAAGGGCACCAAAGAAGCTTTGCTTGCCGCCGGTGCACAGATGGAGATTTTTGATACGCTGCCTGCCGTCTATTCCAAACGTATTGCAAACCGCGGCTTCGAAGGTATCACGATCTCGCCAGACGGCAAGTTCTTATATACTTCGATTCAAAGTCCGATGGCACTCCCTGATAAAAAGACAGGCGAAGCTTCCCGTAATTTGCGCATTTTAAAGATGGATCTCGCCACCAAAAAAGTCGTAGGCGAGTATATGTACATCGCAGAGAACGCGAAAGATTTCGTGAAAGTGAAACAGAAGGACGTCGTGATCAGCGACTTGGCCGCACTAAGCCAGGATGTTTTATTGATTGATGAACGCGACAAAAATGCCGGTGCAGATGTACAGCTTAAACGTATTTACAAGGCTGATTTTTCGAAAGCAACCAATTTACTCAGTACGCCAACCAGTGAGCATGACTTCGAAAAACTCACCGTTGCCCAAGTGAAAGAACAAGGAATTGTCCCTGTTTCCAAGGAATTGCTGGTTGATGTAGCCAAGCTGAATTACCCTCATGAAAAGCTGGAAGGATTAGCCATTGTGGATAAAAACACGATTGCCGTTGTGAATGACAATGATTTCGGTGTAGATGGCTATAACAAGCAGGGGAAGATCAAAATCAATAGCAATCCAACGCAAATGTACGTGATTAAAGTGGGCAAGGATCTGAAATGAGAAAAAGAAGTCCTGCGCTTTTAAAAAAGTGGCAGGACTTCTTCTTGTTGCTCATCAACGTATCAGCTTGCGAATATACATGGGCAAATACGCTGCCAGTATCATCGGTATGAACAGCTTTACCTGGAATATCATGATTAAAATCAACAATACCGCTAGTGGCTTTTGGAGTATTGCACTTGTGAGGGAAGTAGTGACGATAGCGACCGTTGTTACTGGATCGATTGGAAATAGCAATGACATTGCGTATCCGATACTCACCCCTGCAAAAATAACAGGAAAGATATGCCCTCCACGCCAACCAGTGGCTAAACAAACCTCTGTTAGGAACAGCTTCCCTATACCGATTGCCAATAACAAATATATGGACATCTCAGACCACTCTGCAACTAAATCAGTCAGCTGATGCTCCCCTGAAAACAATGTAATCGGAAGAACAGTCCCGATTACGCCGAGTACTACTCCACCGATAACCGCTTTTATTATCTTATACTTTTCAAGTGGTTGGAGTATCGTAGGGAGAATGTATCCGAAAAACTCATATACTCAATCATAATATCGCCATGTTCATTGAAGACTGTTTTTTTCTTCACAAAAGATTTAATAACATCTCCCGCCCATGTAGCAAGACCTCCTACAATGCCAACTAACGCAGCCTCGGGACCCAGACTAGCACCAAAAGAAAGGACACAAATAGCTGTTAGAGCGTTCTTGTATCCTGAACGGTAATCCACTCTTTTTGTTGCCTTGAATTCTGCAACGACATCATCCATTTTACGTGGGTAATTACCAAAGTACTTTTGACATAAGCCTACCAAAATACCTCCCACTACACACACGATCAACGTCCAATTTTCAACAGCAATCACATTCGGTAAATCGACCCATATAAAGTGAGTCGTGAACGAAACAAGCGCTAAAAAACTTCATGTTAGAAGCCCTGTAACGCCTCCTACACCGAGGCTATATAGAATCAAATTACGATATCCTGCCCAATTCATCATTTTCTTCTATTGCCCCATTTCGATCCTGAGTTGACCGTCTATAACGAGGCCCACGTGCTTTCCAGCCACTGCTCAAAGTCAGCCCCTTTTTCCCCCTCGTATGTATCATAGATATCGCTTCTCATTTTTTGTAATTTCCCTTTAAACTCTTCCAGCGTATGACCTTCTGGCAAGCTTTTCTTAATTCTAACCAAGGCTTTCGTTGCTCCTTTAATCAAGTCGCCCTTTTTCTGAGCTGGCAATCGAACCCCTTCCCCAAATGCTTTGAGTTTATGGAAAGCAGCCTCTTGAACTTTGTACACAGTATCGTTCATCATGATCCGCGTCAGTAATTTCATTGTTTCTTCGTGCTTCCACTGACCTAATTCTTCTACAGCCGCTAAACGCTCTCTCCAATTAGACGTTCGGTTAGCAGCTTTTTTTAATTCCTCAAAATTCGGGGGGAACTCATTTTTGATTACAGTTTTATTCACGCTACTCTATCTCCTTCGGGCTTTGATCATTCTATTAGACTACATTCTTACGGCGAATACCACTTTTGTCACTTTTTTAGGTCTGTTTCCTTCCAACCATGAATAAAATGAACGGTATTTCCCCGGTCAATCACATATTCAACTGGAGAAAGGGGCGGTTTCTACATTGTTAGCGGTTAGAATCCAAAAAATATCCCTCGTGGTTCTTAGCGTGATCCTGCTCTCTGCCATACTTCATTTGTTTGGGTCATCCGTTGAACTAGCGAAGGGCAAGGAGTCTGAAGCGTACACCAATAAAAGCGTTTTAGCAGCAGCCAAGGTCGTTCCTAAAGGCTTTTATGCAAAATGGGAAATGGATGTAGGCGGCATGCGAGGATGCTCCTCGTTGTGCTGGGAGTATTTTTACTTCATCAACGATAAGCAAGTCGCAACGACATTCCCGGATGGTGGACTTGACGCACTCAATTGCAGTAAGGATACATGCTTGACGTATCAAATCAAAGGAAACAAACTTACGCTCAGTAATGGAAAATCGTATACGTTTAAAGTCAAATCAGCAAACGAGCTTGAGATCAACGGTGGTAAGTTTATCAAATATACACCTTCCACCGGGCTGAAGCTCCATGGCAAATACGAGTCCTTCAGCTACTCCTCGAATGTTCTTGGCACAGGATACGCGAGCTCGATCACCTATGTTTTTAACAAAAACGGTACTTTTGTTGACAGCAGCTTGGTGGGAGTTACGACAGATGGTTCAAGTACCGGAGATAATTCAGGCACCTCTACTAGCGTTGGTTCGCAAGCCAACGCATCTGGAACCTATCAGATCGTAAACTATACCATCTCTCTAACATATAAGGATGGCAAAACGAAGAAGCTTTTATTCTTCTTGCCTGAGCAGCCAAGTGCAAAAATGCTGCGCATCGGTGGGCGCGACTTTTTACTCGCAGATGGCACCGCCGCTAAACCTCAGCCTCCAGAACCGCCTTATGCAGATTTTCTCACCACCAAAAAAATAGCCAAAAAACAGGTGCTCTTTACCTTCAAGCCAAACAAGAGCGATCAGTATGACAACATCAAAATTACACTGCAAGGGTATCAGTGGGCAAAGCTTGCGATCGAGCCTGCTTACGTCAAATCTTTTCAAGGGTTCGGTGATAAAGGAATTGTCGCCCTGACAGCCAAATACCGTATCGATAATGCGTCAGCACAAACGGTTAAAGTCAGCAGCATGCAAGTGACACTTGATTTGCCTGATTCCAAAGCGAGCGTAAAAGCCGCGAACGGATTAACCCCAACAGTTAAGGATGAGTTAAAACAGGGTGAAAGTGTGGAGAGCATGCTGGTCATTTTGGTTCCAGCCGAGCATTTTGAGAAGAACAAGGATTTCAAGCTGTGGTTTGGTCCGTTGCTCAACCTGAAAGGCCAAGATGTGCTTCAAGAGGAATGGCTCAATTTCAACATATGGAAAAAGTTATAGTCAAAAAAGCTTCTCGCCGGTCATGATGATGAGGCAAGAAGCTTTTTTTCTACACTCTTTTCAAATCTTTTAATCTCCTCTATATAACAAGAAGGATGGATGGCTGCCGACCACCTTGTCTAAACCATTCGAAGATGTCCCTTTTACATAAGTATCAAAAAACAAGAGTGACAAATCGTTCATCGTCTTGTGTGTCTCATCCATGTTCACGCCTAAAAACCATTCTGTAAGAGGGGATACATAATAGATGTCAGAAAAGCTCATGTGGTCTGCATATGTTAAGATTGCTTTGTAATTGCCACGAGCAGCTGCCTGTGCATGACGCCGCTTCCATTCCTCTTCAAGCTTTTTGGCTTTTTCTTTGTTCAAGCCCATTTCTGCAAGCTGCTCATCAGGAAAATCGCTAATTCCTACAGGCTCTGGCTCTGCCGTTACCATCCACATAAACGGCTTCTGAAAGCCGTCCGATCCGATTAACTTCCCCGCAAACGTTCCGTCCATATTCAAAGCTGCCTTGATTCTACTATCTGACTGAAGCATTTGTACTGCCAAGGCGCCCCCAAACGAATGACCGAAATAGCCGATTTTGTCCAAATCGATCCTCCCAGTAAACCGTTTTTGCGGATCATTTTGCGCCATTTGTTCCAGCTGATTCAGCACAAATTTCGCATCCTCCAGCCAAATCTCATTCATAATTTCATCTTCATAAGCTGTAAAGCTCTCATCCTCAACAAACCGTGTCTTGCTTCCATCAGAAGAAACAGAATAGAGTGCGTATCCTGTATGTTCAATCGAAGCGATAATATAACCCTGGCTAACCAATTGCTCAATTTGTTCCGTATGCAAGGAACCAGAACTGCCAAGACCGTGGGAAAACAACAATAGCGGAAACCGGCTAGGTTCTCCTGACAAGTCAGCATCTATTATGGCATTCGTCTTAGTCGTTGTCATACTTCTAAATGGGAAGTCCGGCATTCCGTAAGTTTGCCTGGCGGTGTCCATAAACACCTGAGGATGCTGGATATAGGGAGAACGTTCTCCTGTAGATTCAGAAGCCGCTGGATACCATATTTGTACAGCTAACTCCCTAGGATTCCCCTCCTGATGACCGTACACATTGGATTTGCCACGATATTCCCAATGGTAAGAGACGGTTCCAATTGGATAAGGTCCTTCCGGTTGTCTCCATGAGAAAACAGGAAAAACAACAGGTAACACAATTGAAACAAGTATATACAGTACCGCGGTCATCATGATGATGAAGCGTCTTCTTATCGACCACTTGAACGGCAAGGACGAATTCTCTTGTCTATCTGATAAGGACAATCGAAGGAAGACGACAAATAAAATGAAAGGAATCGAGTACAGTGGGAGCATCTGCCAACGATATCCCTCCAGTATGAGCTGGAGTAGAGATGCCGTTAACGAGAGGATGAACAAGCTTGCCACTGTTTTTTTACGTCGTCCCGCTTTTGAAAATAAAATCATGAGTAGAGCTGAATTTACAATAGCAAGGACAATTTCCAAACTTCGCATTCAAGAATCACTCCAAAGAATCAATATGGTCCAGACTTATTCGCTGAAGGAACTACTCATGTTAGCAACGTATGATCAATACCATTTATGACGTCATGACGAGTGTTTGGGTTACCACGAAAAAAAGCTTCTCGCCTCTCATGATTGAGGAGGCAAGAAGCTTTTCATTTTTTATCAGGCACGAACCTCTCCATTAAGAATGGGGTGTTCCTGCATTTTCTTTTTTCGAATACAAAGACATGATACGTCTTGCCGCTTCTTCGTATCCGCCAGCGTTGCGCAAGGAGTCCCCTACCTGCATCGCACGCTCTTTATAGGTGGATTCGTTCAACACTTGCAGCAAAGCATCCTTCAAAGCTGTCGGTGTAAGCTGCCCTCTATCTAACATAATTCCCGCTCCCAGCTCCTCCACCCGCTTCGCCACAATCGGCTGATCGGAGCTTAATGGAATCATGACGAGCGGCACATGAAAATAGAGAGCTTCACTGGTACTGTTCATGCCAGCATGTGTTATAAACGCATCTGCTCGCTGGAGCACCTCCAGCTGAGGAACGTACGGTTCAACGATGAAGTTAGGTGGAATACGTTCTCCGAGCGCCTCCAGCTCCGTGTCTTTTCCGCAAGAAAGTACGAATTGAGCCGGGATATCTTGAAAGGCTGCAAAGCACAGTTTGTAAAATTCCACATCTTTGGTCAAAATACTGCCCATGGAAATGTATACGACCTTATCGTATTGAGAGCGAAGCTTTTCAAACGGAAACGAAGGAGAATCAGGGCGCGAAGTAATCGAAGGTCCGGTAAAAATGTAACTATCGTCGAGCTTGTCAGCATCTGGCTGGAACTCGCGGCTGGTAAAGACAATCTTCATGTGCCCATACTGGCGGGTAATATCTTCAATGGCAGGTACGGCTATGTTGCATACACGAGCGATGCTCTGTGCAGTCTGCGTCACTCGTTCATAAAGTGCTTCCACGTCTACATCTACATCACTTGCATCAAACACTTCAACAATATGGCTGAGCGGTTCAGCAAATGCCAGGTTGGTTACGGAGCAGATCGTCGGAATCCCTAACTTCTCCGCTAAAATCGCCCCTCCCCATCCGAACAAGGAGTCAAAAATCACGTAATCAAATGATTCGTTTTCGATCTGCCTGAGAATCTCGGGAATACGGGGTTCAATAATGCCTCGCAGCATAAAATCGGTGAAATGAAGCGGGTGTTTGAATTGTGTTGGGTTAAAGCCTAATTCACGAAATACTTGTTCATCCAACTGATAAGCGCGGAATTGCGCCCCAGTCTGGGCAAGCCTATCCCGATATTCTTCTGAGCACATATAGACGACTTCTTCTCCGTTGTCGACTAGCTGCTTCACTAATCCCAATGTAGGATTTACGTGACCTTCTGCTGGAATCGTAACATACAGTACGCGTGCCACTCACTCCACCTCCAAAAGAATACCTAATTAGAAAATGTTTCCATTTCATTATAGGCCAGATGGAAGGTGAAAATGGTCAAAATCCAAATATTTCATAATTTGTTCAATATTTTATACGAAGATGTTTAGAAACACAAAAATCCCTCCAGCCAACATTTCTCCATGTGAAGGGATTTCCATCCATTTTATTTAATTGGGAAGGCTCGATGCCTACAAGGAGTTTAACTTCTTTACTTTTTTGAGATATTTAAAATATTCATCGCGAAGCGGGTGCTTTTTACTCAACCACGGTTTACTATCTTCCCCTGTGTAGTGAATAATGGCGGGATCTATTCGCAGGTTGCTTTTATAAAGATGTTTGGATTGATAGTTCCACTTTGTGTCAAGTTGAAGCCAGTTATCATGAAGAATCGCATTCATCGGATCTTGACTGGGATAACGAATAAGACTTTGGTTCTTTTTCATGTAATCCATAATCTTCTTTGTGATGTTGTGCTCTCTCCATTTTTTCAAATTCATGACTAATACTCCCGCATTAAAGTAATCACAGTCATCCGGAATAGCCAGGTCGGCATGTCTTAACTTGTTTAACCCTTGCCAAGAATCCATCACCGCTGCAAGGAAATATCGATCAACTTTTGTGTTCCATAATGGAGTGATGTCCTTTTTAATAACGATATCACTGTCCAAATAAATCACTTTTTCCACTTCTTTGCCCAGCAGGTCTGGAATAGAAATTCGATGATAAGTTTCCTGCGTAAGATGATCACGGACGAGGAATCCATCATATAGGGTCGGATCAATAGTTACATATTTGATTTGAGCATGGAATCGTTTAACAGTTTTCGTTAAGATGGATTTATTTTTCCCGGAGACTTGACTGTCAATGACGTGAACGATGACTGGATTTTTAGAAACCTTATTTTCAAAAAGGGAATATAACATGACTGCGAGATGTATAGCAAAACCATCATTAACGGCTGTTACAATATGAATCGTGCCCACTATTCTCCCACCCCATATCCTTATTGAGCTATTTATACACACTATTCATGGACAGCTTTCGTTTGTGTGATTCAAATACCTAATTATTTCTAGATGGGAGCACAATTCACAGCTGCATGCCTCCGCTAATGCGGCTTTTTTCTGAGATCGGTAAGAAAACCGTTATACGACTAGAGCATGTTCACTCCATCCCCATAAAATATATAAGCTGTGAGAACGACTCGGGCATTGACCTTCTAGAAAGAACACAAAAAGTGGATGTATGTGGGTAATTTGTCCAAGCTCAGACAGTGAACAAGAAAGTACCTATGTAAAAGGGTGATGAACGATGATCTCCTTTGTGGTCGGCAGAGGTATGGGCCATCTCGGTAGATGCATAAGCATAACGGAACAATTGCAGCAGCAACGTCTTCCCATTCACGTGTTTGCCTTTCGGGAAACGCATGGCTATTTATCGAAAAACCTGCACAATGATATCCAATTGCAAACCTTTAAATCCAAAAAATTCGAGGATGGTAAACGAACCACACTATTAATAAATGATTGGCGCTCCGATGTACCTCGATTTCGCAGTGAGGGGAAAGTCGGTGGAGACACAAAGCTCGTGACCCTCTATCACAGTGACTTTGTCATTGGTAAAAATGATTCAGCTCCCATGCAGGAGTATAAAAATCGCATTATAGAAATCGCCAATCAATCCGACATCTTTCTGCACATGAATCTTCTCCCGCCTAAAGAGACCCATCCGAAAATGAACTGCATCTATATCCCTATTCCTTTAATCACCAGGGAAATCAGCCAGTCCCAGGAAGAAGTGCGACGCATGTTAGGTCTTCGGCAGAATGAGTCGTTTATTCTGGTTCACATGGGCGGCGGCCTCGCTAACCGTTATGAACAGATCGTGAAGTGGTACGATCAAATAAACTCACTTGCCGGCCGTTATCGATTTGTTATCGCTGGGCAATTGGCAGATGAAGATTACCAATTCGATGAAAAGATCATCAAAGCCCCGCTGATCCCGAATGGCAAAAATCTTGTACAGGAGGCCAGTCTGGTCATTAGCAAACCGGGCATGGGCATTTTAGGTGATTGCATCTCCACAGGAACCCCCTTGCTTTTCCTTCCGCCGGATGATGCGGAACGCGAGCAAAAAATAGATATGCTGAGGGAAATAGCCAATAGTGATAAGGTAGTTATCCACACCCCGGAAGAGATCGTGCCAAAAATCGAGTATGCTTTCGCAAATAAAGATGTCATTGAAAAAAGATTTCGTCTCATCCCGACCAACGGCGCTGAGGTCGCAAGCAAAATTATCGAAATGGCATACCGGATTCCGTTATCGAAATTGCAAAAAAGACAGGGGGATCTCCTACGCTTGACTCCGTTTCGTTCCTAATGGGAATAAGGACTGATCGCTTGAAAGCAAACAAGGAGGACTGCTTTAGGTAGAAGGTAAGTTTCTACTTAAGGCAGTCCTCTTACTTTCCCCGTTTTTTACTATCCGCTATTGCCTAACGAGGCTGCTGGATCATCGGCAACCTCTAGCTAAGTTATCGAACCCCGTCGCGAAAACTGTTCACCCCCTATTGTAGAAACTGTTTAAGCGCAGCTCCTTTTTTCGTCCACAATCCGTCAACAACTCATTTTTATCTGTTTAAAACACCTTATATACCAACCATGCATGCAATGCTTTCCACATGTGTTGAGTAGACAGTGAAACACCCAAAACCAGGTCCACGGATTGGTGTTTGCTCTATAGAGTGGTTTGAAGCGTAACATTTCCGCTTTATCTACAATATGATGTGCCTAGAACAATCTAAAGAGGTGAGCCGATGGCAGTCGTAAAAGCCAGAAGCAGTGATATTGACATGTTGGCAAGGTTGCTTCGAGCCGAAGCTGTGGGTGAAGGCGAAATGGGTATGCTCCTTGTTGGAAATGTTGGCATTAACCGGATAAGAGCGAATTGCTCCGATTTTAAAGGAATACGGACCATTCCCCAAATGATTAATCAGCCGCATGCGTTTGAAGCTCTGCATCATAGTATGTACTACCAAAGGGCTAGAGAGAAAGAACGCCGTCTGGCACGACGGGCTGTGAATGGAGAGCGGCATTGGCCGGGCAAATTCGCCCTTTGGTATTTTCGTCCGGGAACGGCGCAAGCTCCCCTGCCATGTCCACCGACCTGGTATAATCAGCCGCACGTAGGACGATACAAGCTTCATTGTTTTTATGAGCCGACCGCGAAAGAATGTGAAAATGTATATAATACTTTTTAATTTTGTAGACGAAAACGGCCCAGGCATTACTATGCCACCTCAGAAATACATTTGTTTTACTTTTAACTGCCCATAAAACACCAATAGAATGAAAGTTTCATCAATCTATACTTAGAGGCTGATACTACATCAGCCTCTTTTCATCATTGCTTTCGTGAATCAACAATTGGGCAACCATTTTATGAGACAGACTAATTCACCAACAACGCCACACTCTTCACATGTGTGGAGTAGATAGGAACAAGCTGTAAGATGTGCACCACCATATACTATTCTGGTTCAATCTAAAGATTAATTCGGAAACTACCGATATAGTTAGTATTCTAAAAAATATTTAATGCGAGCATATCTGATGGACGTTATGACACATCTCAAAGGGGGCTATCTTATGAAGATTCGAAATCATACTAGAATTTTAAAATTAATCGCTAGTCTATCTGTTATTTTCGCTACTGTAAATTATCCAGTTATCTCTTTTGCCGAAACAGTTGATTCTAGTTTAGTCAGTGAAACAAGCAACGCCGATGACATTAATACCGGTATTGCAAACTTAGACTATGATAATGACGATATTTTAGCAGTAAGTGGTGATGAGATTGATAGTTTTGTTCCAAAAGAAGGAATCAATCCAAATGGTAAGTTTGTAGTCATAGAACGTAAAAAAAAGTCACTTACAACTTCTCCAGTCGATATTTCCATTATTGATTCTATGACTAATCGCACTTACCCAGGAGCATTACAACTTGCCAATCAAGCTTTTACAGAAAATAAACCTAGTGTATTACTGGTACCGAGAAAACCTTTGACTATTAGTATTGATTTACCCGGTTTGAAAAAGGAAAATTCAATTACTGTGGATAATCCAACATACGGTAATGTGTCTGGAGCAGTAGATGAGCTTGTATCCAAATGGAGCGATGAGTATTCAGCAACACATACTTTACCTGCACGATTGCAGTATGCAGAATCAATGGTTTATAGCAAATCTCAAATTGGAAGTGCTCTGAATGTTAACGCGAAATACCTTGATTCTACATTAGGAATTGACTTTAATGCGATTTCTAGTGGAGAGAAAAAAGTGATGGTGGCGGCATATAAACAAATATTTTATACGGTAAGTGCGGAACTGCCTAACGATCCATCCGATCTTTTTGATGATAGTGTTACTTTTAAGGATTTAAAACGTAAAGGGGTAAGTGATCAATCCCCACCTGTTATGGTATCAAATGTAGCTTATGGTAGAACCATTTATGTGAAATTAGAAACAACCTCGAAGAGCAAAGACGTAAAAGCAGCATTTAAAGCCTTGCTTCAGAATACTGCCAATGTAGAAACGAATGCCGAGTACAAGGATATTTTTGAAGACAGTTCCTTTACAGCTGTCGTATTAGGCGGAGATTCACAAGAGCATAACAAGGTCGTTACAAAAGACTTTAGTGAAATCCGGAATATCATTAAAGATAATGCGGAATTTAGCCTAAAGAACCCAGCCTATCCAATTTCATATACAAGTGTTTTCTTAAAAGATAATGCCATTGCTGCCGTTCATAACAATACAGATTATATTGAGACTACCGCTACAGAATATTCGAAAGGTAAAATATCGCTTGGTCATTATGGCTGGTATGTCGCTCAATTTGATGTATCCTGGGATGAAGTTTCCTATGATGAAAATGGTGAAGAAATACTCACACATAAAACGTGGGAAGGAAGCAACCAAGACAGAACAGCTCCTTTCACTACAGTCATCCCTCTACCACCTAATGCAAAAAATATAAAAATTCTTGCGAGAGAATGTACCGGACTTGCTTGGGAGTGGTGGAGAACCGTTATTGATGAACACAATGTTCCATTATCTAGTGAAATTAAAGTTGAAATTGGAGGAACGACATTAAACCCAACAGGTGGTATTACATTTAATTAGTTGTGAAAATAAAAGGCTGAAGCCCTTTTTATCAAGGACTTCAGCCGTTTGTCTTTTTCCCAAGAGTCAAGAAGCTTCCTGACATATTTATTGTCACAATGTACTAAGCCGTGGGAATGTAAATTTTTTTGTGTAAATGGATTTTTCCATAAAACGAGGAAACACTATATTTTATCTTACCTACCAACAAGATAAGGCAATGCTGGAGAGCAACCTGAGCGGTTGATAGGGTTCTGCTGAGGAGAGGGACTGGGAGTATAATCTTGGTCTCTTTTTTCATTCCTCAGAAGAACAAAAGCGATAAACTCCGGGGGTTTGGGGGCAGAGCCCCCATCATCACATGGCCAAATCTATGGACAATCGATCATGAAATAGAATGGCAAACTGAGAAATGCATTGAGCCCAGTCACGCACAGGAATCGTCCATTTCTTAGTAATGTCCACCGTAGCTAAATATATAATCTTCCGCAAAGCATCGTCGGTAGGGTATGCCGTTTTTGTTTTCGTTATTTTTCTTAATTGACGATGATAAGCTTCCACAATGTTTGTGGTATAAATCAGACGACGAATTTCTCGTGGATAGCAGAAATATGTACTCAGTTCTAACCAGTTGTTTTCCCAGGAACGAATCACAATTGGGTACTTACGTCCCCACGTTTCTTTTACCAGGTGGAGTGCCAATTCTGCCTCTTCCATGGTGGAAGCTTGATAGACTTGTTTTAAATCAAACATCATCGCCTTCTGATCTTTATAATTCACGTATTTCATCGAGTTTCGTATCTGATGAATGACACACAACTGAATCGAGGTTTGAGGAAAAACGGCTTGAATGGCTTCAGAAAAGCCAGTTAGCCCATCTTTACAAGCAATGAAAATGTCTTCTACACCACGGTTTTGCAGATCGTTACATACACCAATCCAAAAGCTGGCACTTTCATTTTCGCCAATCCAAATACCTAATACATCCTTGTGTCCATGCGTATTAATGCCAATTACACTGTACGCTGCCTTATTCACAATCCGATGATCCTTCCGTACTTTAAAATGAATCGCATCCAGAAAAACAATAGGGTAAATACGTTCTAAAGGACGAGATTGCCATTCCGTCACAAGAGGAAGAACCCGATCGGTCACTTTGCTCACCAAGCCAGCCGATACATCAATTCCGTAGATATCTTTCATGTGAGCTTCAATATCCCGAGTAGAGATGCCTTTCGCGTACATGGCAATGATTTGATCTTCAATCTCGTTCGAAGAACGCTCATATTTTTTGATAATCTGTGGCTCAAATTCACCATTTCGATCCCGTGGCACAACGATCTCTGTTTCGCCGAGGCCTGTTTTAATCGTCTTTTTACTATAGCCGTTACGACTATTACCAGAACGATTTCCTTCTACACTGTGTTTATCATAGCCGAGATGTTCGGACATTTCAGCTTCGAGAACCTCTTGAAGCGTTCTCTTAAACAGGTCTTTCAGTAGAGTGTGAACGTCCTCTACAGTCTTACAGTCTTTCGCCACTTCTTGGGCCAATCTGGTCTTTGCATCTTGCATAAATGGTCAACTCCTTCATTAGCAGTTATTACCATTTACACGAAATTAATTACATACTCTAAGCCGTAATTCATAAAAATACTGCACAATTGGATGCTTCAACTTCATCTTCTCGGCCATGTTTAAAATTCGCTTTTTTCCAACCCTTCTGTCCACCAAAGCTAGAATATTCAACAAGATATCATTACTCTCTATGCTTTCCTCTATAGAACTAGATAAAAACGTATTAGCCACAACGATAAAATTTGATTTACTTAATGAGGTCTGCGCTGACAAAAGCTCCTTTGCATATTCCGATATTTTTCTATTTCTTGCAATTACTTTTAGACGATCCTCCGGAACGATCCCCTTGGTATCTTTTCTGACCACTTCAATTTCTTCATCGCTGATAGGAATTTGGATATCGGAATCATTCTTAATTTCCTGCTCCGTCTGATACCATCTGATCGAGCTAGTTATATCACTCATATTAAGTACGTTCTTTTTATCTACGGCAATATAACAAATTCCTGATTTATCAGGTAAATAACGGTAACCAGTTGCACTGTATTCGACCCTTCCATCTAACGCAGGACAAAGAAAGCTCTCCAGTTGTTTCTTCAATTTGCTCCAGGACATGTATCCTCCTATGTTCTCAAGGCCTTCTACCAGTAGTTGAGGCAGTTTGGCCTATGGCTTTGTTAAAATGCCTTTTTCTCATTGATACAGTATACTCCATTAAAAGCAAATTACATCCTTTAATAGTTTTGGAGACGGCATTAGTTCGTAGGGGCATAAAGCAGTATCTACTAAGTGTAATCTGATTCAACAGAGCCATCATCTCGAGCTTATTAAGTCAGGACTCGCATAAAGTCAAAATAAAAAGCACCTTGATTATTTTCATCAAGGTACAAAAGAAATCCACTTCTCGATTATAAGAATTTGTCACATAATCAATGGCCGGGGTCAGCTACGTTCTGTTTTACTTCAAATATATGCGGCATATTAACGTAGGTCACATCCGTAGGCAACAAATTAATACACACAGTCAATGACAACGATAATACCATCAAAGCCATTACCTTTTTCATCTGGGAACCCTCCCTATTTTCCAAAATTACCCACATTGCTATTATACATTCCTTTAAGCTTTTTGACATACTGTAAATCCATCGGCAGTGAATTTTCATCAAAATAAGTTAGCATTTCGTTCAAACATCTATGCATCTCTTCAAATGCACTAATGACACCATACGCCTTTAAGCTGTTAACGTAGCTTTCCATACCCTCATCCAAACGCCCTAATTTAGTTTGGAATCTGCCTTTGAGTTGGTAGTAAACACCAATTGAGCGGTGTTTATAAGGTGTCTGAGGATTAGCAGGTAAGATTGCTTTCTCGTTCATCAGCACTTCTTCGATAGCATCCATATTACCTAATTCTAAATGAATTTCGAGTAACTCGTTTACTACATGTATCTTGTTCTCTTTGTGAAGTTCATCCATACACTTTCTTAACATCGGAATAGCGACTTCGTAATCCTTTTTCCTTGCTTTAGTAGTTGCCCGGTTAATCTTGGTGGATTCTACAACGAAATCATATTCAAACTCTTCAAACACGTCTAGATGCTGTTCAACTGCATCGAAATTGTCTAAGAAGAAATAAGAGTTAATCATGGCAAGATAGGCTCTAGCCTTTAACTCAGTGTTACTTGTTTCAAGTGCAAGACCTTTCTGGCATAGTTCAATACACATTGAATATTTTTGGGTGTTATGAGCATGGAGTGCCATTCTAAAATAGTAGATGATCAGCTCCTCAATCGTAAGGAAGTCTGTGTAATATAAAACCTCTTCACCCATTTGGAATGTTTCCTCTAGCCTTTTCAGATCATTTCGTTCAATCAGATATTTTTTCAATAATGCTTTTGCAATGTACCTCGGCTCTCCACATTGTCGTGCATAATTTGCAATTACCTTGAAGAGAACTAAACAAATTTCGTCATTTGTCTCAGCTATAGCAATGGAGTCAGCGAAGCTATAAAGTCGCTCTAATGCCTTCTCAATCTTTTCATTCGGCGATTGGAGAATTTTCAATGATCCTCTTTCCACTAATGAAGAATATTCACACTGAATGACCTCTTGAAGAATTTCAAATAACGTCTCAATCCTATTCTCATCCTCAAGGTATCCTTCAATAATTTCTTCATACGGGCACGGAAATAGAGCGGCTATCGACTTCACTGTTTTAAATTCAGGGCGTTTTGTCTCTCCGCTCTCAATCTTTTGTAGTACGCCCCTACTTACACCAGTTCTATCTTCTAACTCAGCAAAAGACAAGCCGTTATTTCTTCGGCTCTCAGACAACATGTCCCCAATTGTTTTCTTTTGCACTATATCCCCCCACAACACAAATTTCCTTTTTTTTACAACTCAATCGAGTAGGATTATAGCAAGTTGATGTTTGTGAATTCAACAAAAACAAACAGACATATTTCGACTGAAATTTGCGAAAATCAACGAATGTTGTCAAATGTATCAAGGGAATTTTTTCCATAGTTTTTGTGATATAAGTGCTATAGTGAAAATGAGGGGGTGAGACTATGGGGGACAGATAACGATGGGTGAATGGCAAGAAGTAAGCAACGAAGACCTAACACAAATCATCAAGAATCTACAATATCAGCTTAAAGAGTTCTTCAAACAACAAGGCAAACTGACAGGCTCTGATGTGTTGAAGATAAGTCAAGAACTGGATGAGTACATCTTAGAGTACCAACGAAGAAATCTTACTTATCAGAAAGGAGGCAAATTTTAAAAGTGAATGGACTTGTTTTGAGAAGGCAAATCAACAAGAAAGACGTTCCCCCTTTGCTTCCCGGCAACAGGAACGTCCTTACTAGGAGCACTTGAAACTCCTATTAGTAATCTATCACGAGATATTCAGATTTGGAAGAAGGAGATTCTTACGAAATAAACCTAAAAAACATAGCGGAGCATTTGCTCGAAGAACTCGGATAATTAATTTTAGAGAATAATTTTTAAAGAGGAGTAGGGAAGCCTATGAAGAAATTCAAAAGAGTATTAGTGCCTTTTGTCGTGTTCTCATTGCTAGTTGCTCCTGTGTCAGTCTTGACGCCAGCATCTGCTGAAAGTACGGAGAAAATCGCTGAAAGTATACAGGAAATTGCCGAGACAGAAGAAGTCGTTGATTTCGAAAACCTTCCCATACAACTGGCCGAAGGGGTAACACTAGAGGAATTGGCAGAGGCCATCAATGAACCACGCATCCTTGAAAGCAAAAACGTAACGATTATAGAGAACAACTCAGCGGATGAAGTCATCGTGGAGCGTCAAATGGTGTTCAGCCCCAATGCAGCACCAGTTGCAAAAGAAGACGATTCTAAATTTGACTTTGGTGTCTTTACTTACGACGAAGTTGCCGAAGCCGATGAGGCTAACGAGGTTGATGAGGCTAACGAGGTTGATGAATCTGACATGAATGAGGTTAGAGCAGCTAAACCGATGAGTGGGTATCCTAGACCTGTTGGAGTGTTCTTTGACCACTTCATGACAGCCGACTGGGCAGGCGGTGATATATATTCGAATGTAAAAGTATCTGCCGTGATCGGTAGCGTGTCCTCTGTGTCGGCTACTCACTCAATTACTCGCTCGGAAACAGAGTACGGGAAATATCGAGTAGAAAGAACGAATAAACCATATTGGAGACCCCCTTACGTCAGTCTATCACAGGATAGGGTGCGCGCGAATGCAGAGACTTACTGGTGGTCAGGCACTTTTACTGGCACCGTTACATTCCAGAGTGGTAGTTCCGCACCTATCGACACATTGAAGGAAGTAAAAAGTATCCTGACAAACAATAAAGGCGAAATTTACCCTGATTACGTCGATCCGCAGTCAAACATTAAGTTAATTAAACCGGACGCTGACATGGTGCCTCAGAAGAGGGAGCGAGATTCGGGGTATAGAAAGGACTTCGAGAGACGTTACGTTGGTTACTTCGGTCAGCCTCAATATTTCGCTTGGGATGATGTTGAAATCCATCATATGATTCCGCTAGAATATTATGGGGAAAACGATTTCGACAACCTGATCCCCCTTCTCAAAAAGGATAGAAAAAACGATTACATTCTGCCACATAGGGAAGTAACTGAATGGTGGGAGAGTTACCGAAAGAATTGAGAAAAATGGACTACCGTTTGTGGGACGGTAGTCCGTATTTTCATTAGAAAGGGTGTGAATACTCCGTGAGCAATTCTTTTAACCGTATTTTAGACAAGATCAAGGGAAGAAGAGAGCAACTGAACGGTGATTTGCATATTATCGGTGAAGAATTTGAGTTTGTTTTTCAAATGTCTACTGACTCTGCCGCTGAGTTAGAGAAGCTAAAGTCATTTGAGCTACCCGGGGATTATGTGAGCTACTTCTCACAGTACAACAGAGCCGTATTATTTCGCGATTTAGAATTTGGCAGCAGTCTCTTCACGATATTAGACCCTCACAATGTTATTGAATACTGGAAGGGATACAGCATCGATCACCCTTACTATCCTATCGCATGGAGCAGTCACTCTTTAGGCTGTATATGCGTAGATCAAGACCGACTAGACAGCGGAAACGGCTACCTCACATGGATTGAATCGATGGACCCCGACAACCCGATTGACATTGATCTGACATTTACAGAATGGTTGGATAAGCTCATCGAGCATGAGGGGAAGGAATTCTGGATTCCGTTCCATGAGGAGGAAGAGTGAGAAAAAAGGACGCTTTTTATAGTGCTCAGGATGAATCGGACGACTAATACATAACTGCCAAAAAGCTGGGACTAAGCTCTCAGCTTTTTTTCTGTAAGTTGGGGGTAATCCCAGCGCCGCTTTGACTCTTGTGCGGAAATATTTAAAATTTCTTAATAGCAATAGTTTATCCTTTCTCTCCTATGCACAGTCATACTATTTGTCCCCTCTGTCTCTTTTGCAAAGGAATCTCAGGCTCAATCCGCCGCAAAGTATCCCGTTGACGCAAACGCCAAAAACGTAGAAACCATAGTAGACACTACGTGGAAGAATAGCCCTGACATTCTAGAAGATTCAGCTAATAACATGGTTGTACCAACCAGGGAAGACTGCGGTTGTGATGAAGTTATTAAAAAAAGGACAAACATGATTTACATTGACAATACAATGCCCATAGAGTACACCATCCACAAAGGAAAATTAGTTCTTTTGAAAAGACCTGATCTCCACTATTACACCCAGAACTTCACTCAAACATGGTGGAATCAGTACACTGGAAAGTTTGCACAAAAAGCAGCAGGGGGCCGGCACTTATGTCAGTTTCAGAATTGGAGGAAAAATGCCATATATGGCAAGATTGTTGAAGCTAAAAGACCGCTTTGAAAAACCATTTCAGTATGGAGACTATGCACTAGGAGCATTAGCATGGATGCAACAAGAAAAAGTACCGCTTTGGGGGGACATTATTTCAGCGTCAGTCCCGAAAAGTGGTACAGAGATTTCCCTGATTTACATTAGCGAAACTGGAAAAAATAATAGCTGGAAGTATCGTGCACGTTTTGAGGTTGAGAAGGATGGAACAGTTAAAGAAGATCATTGGGTAGTGGATTAGTAGATTTGAAGAATATGAAGGGATGTCTTCTAGGCATCCTTTTCATAATTGGTATAATTCAGGCAGCTGAGGGAGGGTGGTAAAGGAATATGAATGAAACTGTCTTTAGTTTCGTAGAGCTGCTTGAAATTGCTGGAGGCATATTCTTTTTCAGTTTGTTTAGGTATGGATTAAGTAAGCATAATGCTACTTGGAAGTTTATTATTCTTGAATACTTTGCTATTGTTATGAGCATTTGGATTATTAAATCGTTGGTGAATATTATTTTTGGTTAGGGGAACATGTCTGTTGATAAACCAGATACATACAAGACATGCCGAATAGATGCACCTATTCAGTTACTTTGGTAGCAGTCATGACCCACTCTCTACTTTCAACTGATAGTGTTTCATTTGTAGTAGGTAGCACATTAGCACAAAAAAGAGGGGTTCTCCGCCCCACTTTCTCAGTCCGCCAATCCATCTCCGCTTATTTTTCGTGACATGCTTGGCATACCCAAGAGTGAACTCAATCTCTCCTTTTTGCATATGGTGGGGATAACAGCTATGATAATTTAATTCTGTTACCAAAAGACTTCCACCGAAAAGAGGTTACTCCTTGGTGGGCTAGTTATGGCAAATATGTACCTTCTGGTGATGACTATTAAAGAATAGTAGGTGATTCTCGGTGTTTGTCAAGATAGTTGTCGCGAATTGATGAAAATAAGATAACTATGTTTGAGCTTTTTGCTCAGCTTGAAT